>JAYONY010000002.1:63199-86806 GCA_038121585.1 archaeon
GTATTAAAGCGTTACTCTTAAGTGGGTGAAATTTCTTTATTCAACAGTTGCAGAAATGATGAGTACATCATCCGTTGGTGCATCACGACCGTCAGTTGGTACGTGGCCGATAGCATCAACAACGTCCATACCGACAACAACTGTGCCAAAGACTGGGTGTTTACTTTGCTCTGGTGGTTTATCCCAGTCAAGATAGGTATTGTCTCGTAAATTGATAAAGAATTGGCTACTGCCAGAGTTAGGTCCTGAGTTAGCCATAGCAATTGTTCCTCGAACATTACTTGAGCCTTCAACGAATTCATCTTCTATAGGGTCTGAGCCCCCAGTGCCCCAAAGTTGTTTACTTGCAGGATCACGGCTTAGTGGGTCACCCCCTTGAATCATAAATCCGTCAATAACACGGTGGAATCGTGTACCGTCATAAAATCCTTCATTAACTAGACGCTCAAAATTACCTGCTGTGATCGGCATAGTAGAATAAAGTTCAATAACAATTTCTCCGTAATTAGTTTGAAGTTTTACTGTTTTTGTTTGGTCCATAGCAACTGCGTTACCTGTCATTGTACCCATGCGCAAAATGATGATAGCAACCACAACAACCACTGCAGTGATAGCAATTTGCTTTTTGGTAAATGCCATTGGTGAATTGTGTTAAAAAGTGTTTAAGAATGTTTCGCCTGGGCAATACTTAAATAGCTTGCATCGCTTATTGAAATGAGGTGAACCATGGCATTAGATGCAATAGAACTCATAGCGTATTTAGGGGTGTTAATTCTCTGTATTGTAGCGTTTGTGCAGGTTTCTCGAGGGTATAAGGCTTCTAAAGAAAAACTAGAGCCGTATGATATTATTGATTTAGCAAAGATTTTCATGCTTACGTTTGGATTTATAATTATCAAGTTAACAATTGATTATATTGCTGTGTTTGGTTACCTCTCAGACAGTATGTATGGAGTTATTAGTTTAGTAACAACTATTGTTATTCTCTTTGGTATTCTCTATTCGGTAAAAGTCTTGATTGATTTGACACGAACCGTTTAGTACCATGGCAGCAGATGTAGAACTCCTCACGTTTTTTATTGCAGCATTTATCTCTCTATTGACAATTGTAAATCCATTTAGTACAACTTCTATTTACATGACTATAACGAAAGGAGATTCAGTTAAGAAAAAGCGACAAATGGCGATGCGAGCCTCCTACGTCGGTGCGGTAACGCTCATTGTGTTTGCGTTACTCGGAAGTTATATTTTAAGTTTTTTCAGTATAACTCTTGACGCATTTCGTATTGCTGGTGGGATTTTGATTGCTGGAGTTGGATACCGGATGGTTCGTGCAACACGAGAGCACGTAAAGACTGATGAGGAAAAGAAAGAACTTGCAAAGCGAGATGATGTTTCGATAATTCCGTTAGCAATTCCGATGACTGCAGGGCCAGGTAGTATGACGACAGCAATTGTTTTAATGGGTGAGGCGCAAGGATTCATGCAGGCGTCATCACTTCTCATCGCCATAATCCTCGTGTGTGTTGTGTCATACTTCGTACTTTCACGAGCTCACTTAATCTATCGAGTGCTAGGCCATGCAGGCGCGAAAATAACGGATAGAGTCATGGGTCTTATCGTACTTGTCGTTGGCGTACAATTCATAATTAATGGTGTAACTGGCGTCGTAATCGGGTGGGGTTTGTCACCACCGACCTGGTAGGTGAGTTTACTGCTTATTCTTTAATTCAGTAATTTCTCGCTCGAGTTTCACAATGTACTGTTCGTGTTTCTCGTGCGTTTTCTTGTCTTTGTACCCGATGTAAATCGCGAAAATACCGATTGCAGCCCAGAGAATGCCCATGTACGGGTTTTCAAGAATGTGTTCTATGCTGTCAAAACTTCTTCCCGTAATGCTTTCACCAGCTAGATAGAATGAGAACACTGCAAGGAGTATGTGCGAGAGCCCGTGCAAAAGCGTGAGCGCACCGATAATATAGAGTCCCGTAACTCTTCTCAAGTCTTTCTTCTCGCAATCGTGCTTCTTGTGTTTTACTTTTGTAGTCATGAAAGTGGTTGCACGTTACGTGCTTAAAAACCTTCTTCTTTAGAATTAACTATTGCCCCAGTAGTCTGTTTTGACTGCTGCGAAATTATTAGGTGATTGCTGAGTAGCACCTATTGGAGCATACCCTCTATCTTCAGCTTGCTGAATATCTGTAAATCCATAAACGAATAGAGAGTAGGCTTTTTCCCAAACAATTTCGCCTTCTGAATCAATTTTCACTAAATAGCTATCCGAAGGGAATCCTCCAACACTTCCATCATATGAAACACCTGCTGCTACAAATCCATCAGGATTGCCATGTAAATCAAATGATTGACGAACGGCTTCTAAAAGTCCTTCGGGATATGCAACTGAACTGGCAGAATAGAGTTCAGTCCATATTTGATTTCCTTCAAGATCAAGAAGTGTTAAACTCCTAATAGTCTCAGTTGTAGTTGGGGTAGGGTAGATTCTCTCTCCTCCGGAGCAAATATACCCTGCCATTAGTCCTTGATCATCGACAAACTCCCTGAGGCCTCTACTATTGGAAGGACACATTCCGGACTGTGACCAGATAAAGTTGCCCATTGTGTCAACCTTAGTTACCGTACCACTATGTGTTACTCCAACATACCCTTCAAAAAATCCTGCTTCGTTATAATGAGGGCGCACGTCATAAAATCTATCTTGAAATGCAAATAGTGTTTGTTCGCCCCAATCAAATGTTAAGTCATCATGTAATTTCAGCATCCATCCGTCATTATTTACCCCTGCACCGACAATAAATCCATTATCTGGTGATCGCTCAATCGATTGTCCCTTCTCAAATAATGGAAAAGAACCTGGGGGGACTGATTCATGTACTGCCTGACTTAATAAATCACCATTCTCAGCAAGTTTAAGAACCAATACAGACATGTCAGGGTCAACAAATTCAGCGCCATAATTTCCAACAACTGCATATTTAATCGCTCCATCAACATCATCAACGTATCTGGTTATCCCTCTTGCCTGTTCATTTACGAAGGGGTCTCCATAAAGCCTATCCCAGATTACGTTTCCTTGTAAATCTGTCTTTACGACATAAATATCCCGTTCTACAAAATTAGTCGCGTCTAAGATATATGGTCGAATATAATCTCCTGCGATAATGTACCCTATATGATTCCCGCTCGAATCATATTCATTAGCAACTCCATATGCATACTCCCATGAGGGTTCATTAGGTGCTTCATTATAATCGTAGGGGGTTTCCCATTGTTCAAACTGTGGTTGTACGGGTTCTGGGCCTCCAGCAAAGAGGTGTGCGAGAATGTAGACTGCGTCGCCGATGTTGACTGTTCCGTCAAAGTTTGCGTCTCCTTGTTCGAGGCAGAGGTCTGGTGTAGGTAGTGTTTGTGGGAAGAGTACTTCGAGCAGCACTACTACATCTGCGATGTCAATTGCTCCGTCCTCATTAATATCTCCTACCATTGGTGCTTCTGTACAGTACGGGTGGCTTGTTGGACCAAGTCGTACGGCCTTTGTTTTTTCTTGCTCTGGAGGCGCAAACAAATATAATAGTACCTCTTCAGCATCAAGACTATTTACTGACCTATCTTCATTCACATCAGCTGCACGAGTGTCAATTCTGACTTTCATTTCTGCTTCGTATTGTAGGATTATTATCGCGTCAGCAATGTCTGTCATACCATCGCTGTTAGCATCTCCAAACGGTCCTGGTGAGAGATTAACAGCTCCCATTTCTTTAGCCGTTAGAGCCATAACGACTACGACAACAAGTAGTATTGAAACTACAACCTCTCTTTTCATACACTACACAATAAAAAATACTACTTAAAGATTAAGGTGTAAATTAACAAACTAACAAACAATTACCGAACAAGGAGTGCGCGTACGAGTTCAAAGCTTCCTGCGTCGAGCGTGAACCCGATGGTACCGTTTGCCCAGAGGATGAGTACGATTCCAAGTGCGATCATGATAAGTCCCATGAAGAGTCGCATCCATTTCTTCTGCTTGTCTTTCCACTCTTTAATCACTTTCGTATCCACACCAAAGTAAACGGTGAAGAGGATTACAATGAGTGGGAGTACAAAGATGAAGTTGTATAATACCAACAACCAGAATACTCCCCAACTAAGTCCTATCTGTGCTAAGAGTGTGGTAATTGCGAGGTATGGTCCGCCAGTACATGGTAGCTCTACTGCTGCGACGAACATTCCAAGAACGATTGATCCTGGAATGCTTATCTTGTTCATCATTTGCTGAATTTGCTTTGCTCGTCGTGCTGGGATTTGCAGTGTCAAACCTTTACCATACCAGAAGAAGTCTTTAATCTCAAGAAGACCTAGAATGATTACAAGTCCTCCAACAATCCAACTGAGTTGCGTTGAAATATTAAGTTTCTGAATTACTACAAGGAGTCCAAATCCTGCTGCTAAGTATGTTAGAAATACTGCTGAGATATAGATCATTCCTACAGCAAGCATTTTCTTCTTGTTCTTAGAAAGTCCAAGAAGTGTCGCGATGAGAACTACGAGTACTCCGATAGCACACGGATTGATTGAATCAATGAGTGCTGTTAATACAACGACTGGTAATGCTGGTAGTTCGGCCATGGTACTGTTTTAGTGTCTCCTCTATTGCTCCTGTGGTGCGGTACAGCCGCTTCCTGCTGCTAGTTCTTCAAATGATGGTTCTCCAACGGTTCGAGTTCCATCACCGAAAATCCATGTATCATATTCTTCAATCTCAAGTTCGAGACAGAGTTCTGCTTGTTGATTGTCGCCTCGAGGATCACATTCAACATATGCAATGTATTGGAAGGAGTCACCGAATGCTTTCTTTGTTCGTGCACAGTGTGGGCACCAGAATGCACCATACATTTTGGTTCCTGAGTCAGTTAAACATTGTGCAAATGCATCAACTTCTGCGCGGTCATAGTTTGAACCTCCGCTTGAAAATACGATTACGAGTAGTACGATAAGCACGAGTACTATTGCACCGAATGCAATTAGTTTGCCCATTCCTTGTTGTTTTTTAGAACTTGCAGCTTTTTTTGGTGGTGTGCTCTTCTTTTGAGCGCTTGCAGCAGGTGTTTTCTTAGCTGCTGTTTTAGCTGTAGCTACTTTCTTAGTGCCTGTCTTTTTCTTTGTTGTTTTCTTAGTTGCCATTTGGTCGTTTTATCATCCACGCTGCGATGTTAGTAGTGAGGAGTACTGCGTCAAGTGCGAGACAAAACACGCACCAGGTGTGCAGGATACTGTGCTGGATGTAAATGAGGAAGATACCATATAGCATACCAAATGCTAGTATTCCTCGAATCCATGCAAGATTCCTCTCTTTCGTGACAAAGTAGAAGTCTCTGTTTTTATACTTTGTGTTGAGTAGCAACACGAGCACAAGTGTGAGGAATCCCCAGAATGAATTCATCGTCAGAAAGTCAATGAATACATTGGTGTCTGTTAATAGCATTATTTGATTAACAAGTGGTAGATCTCCTACCCAGTACCATCCATAATCAATAATCATAAGATAGAAAATACCGTCAAGGTTTGCATACGGGCTTTTGTTTACGATGCCACAATCAAGTCCTTCTCCAAAATTACAGAATTCGCTCGAGCCCGGTGCAAAGTGTTCGTACATCAGGAATGCTGACACTGCCATGCCAAGTATGAGTGCGATAGTAAGTGTTAATTCTGCTTTTGAGGGTTTTGTATGTTGTTTTTTCATATTATTGAAGGCATTTTATTTTTTTTACAAATGATACTTCAGACCACCATGAGCCCAGGCCCCAATAGTTCCCTGCTTGTGCCTTGTTTAGGCCTAATAAAACAAGCGCGTAGATAACGTGGTCATCAAGGAGTGGGTGGTGTTCTAGTGGGAGCACTGCTGCCCACATAAGCATGAGCAATATTGCTCCAGAGTAAGTACCAAGACGCATTGCAATTCCAAATGTTAGGGCTACTCCGATGCCAAGTAGTCCGAGCATAAAGAGCCAGTCAACGATTGCAAGCCCTGCGAGTCCTTGGAAGAATCCCGCGAGTGGTCCAGAAGTGCCAAATGCTAAGAATCCGTACGTTGGTGATCCGCCTGATAACCATGCACTTTCGCAGAGGGTAGTTATTGCTCCGGTCTCAGCCCGACATGTTGAAAATCCTAGTCCGAGTAGTTTATCAAAGAATGCCCAGAGAAAGATGAGCCCGATTCCTATTCGTGTAGCTGCCCAGATATAGGGTGTTTTATCAAGTTCTTTTTTTTCGGCCATACGTCACCTCTGATCTGTTATGTTTTTTTCATATTTAAAACTTTCTTTTCAATTCTTATTTTTTATCAAATTGATGGTTAATATAATCAACGAGTGCCCGTCCTTTTAGTTGTGCGCTGGACGGCCCATTACGAATATAGAACTCTTCTACTCCATCTATAGATAGAAAAGAGGGCTTATGACTTTTAGCACAATCTACTTTGAGCACGTCTTTATCATGCACTTTGAGAGTGTCAAATCGAATGAATGGCAGGTATTCTGCTCCAATATGGTTTTTGAGCATGTTAGTAAAATGGAGGTTTAAAGCATCAGTGTGGGGGAATTGGTCATTGTCAAGACCGATGATTTGGCCTGCATCATCAACTCCTACAAGAAGCGTCCCTCCATGCGTGTTGAGGTATGCATTAACTGTTTTTAGAACTGAGTGTTCCATTCGTTTGTCAACTTTTTGGGTGTGAAGGTTTGTGCGTAAACTTGATTTAAACTCTACATGTGCGTGCTCTCCTTGAGCAATGAGTTTCGCTACTTCTTCATGGGGGGATCCTTCTGATTTACTAGTTCCAAACAATTTTTTATTTTTTTCAACAAATCCTTCCACTAGTTTACTACTTAATACGTAGAGTTTTCCTTGTTTAACATACATGTATCCAAAGCTTGCAACGCTTAATGCACCTACTGCGTTAACGAGTAAGTCGCTCATAGTGTCTGATAATCCTGCTGCTTGAAGCGAAAATCCAAAGAGTGAGTCCATTCCAAACTCAAACAATTCCCATAATGCGCCTATAGCAACTGCAAAACAAAAAGTGAATACTGCAAAAATAAATGGGTTCGCACCTAATTTTTTATCACGGTACAAAACGTAGAGTACTGTGAGGCCAACTAGTCCAAGGAGTATCGATCCTGCAAATTGTAGCAACGCTCCCCAAATCCAGATGTTGCCAAATGTACCGCTCACATCAGCAAAATAGAGCAGTCCATAAAAAGAGAGTATAAGGAGTATTTCATACTCTGCAGGAATCCGGATTGTAGTATAACGCTTAAGTAGTTGAGGGGTGAATGTCATTACGAGTGCTAGTATTGACATTACGAGAATAAGTCTTCGTTGTTGCGTTATCGCAAGTAGTAATGCTGCTACGAGGAGTGCGCGAACAATGTTTATGAGAATGATTCTAACTTTACCTTCTGAAGAAGTGGGGGTTTTTTGCTCTTTTACCATTCTAGTTCCGACGAGGGCAGAGCTTAAATAGATTCCCGCACGAGTACAGATAAGCTTCTTTGCAATTCTATCTATTCAGATGATGTAGCACTACTTTTTTATAGCAATCATGGTACTGAACTGTATGAAAAAAGGGCTTGTGTTGAGTGTTTTACTCGTAATGTGTATGGCTGTTGCTTCAGCACATGTAAGTTATGTTCTTGAAGATGATGAGTTTTCTCAAAATATAGGGTACGATTTATCATTTCTTATGGGTGCATTACAAAACTGGGTGAATATTGCACTTATTATTGTAACGTTAGCGGTTGTTATGGTTGTGTATTTCCTAGCTCCTAAATTACGATTCTTTAACGCTGAAAAACAAACTATTGAGAAGGTTTCTCATGAATATATTGATTTTATTCCGATGATTGCTCGTCTTGCAGTAGGTATTGCACTAATCGGTGCGGGTACAAGTGGAGTGCTTGTTTCTCCAACACTCGCTTCATTTTCGATTCTTGGAACACTTCAAATATTCATCGGGTTCTTATTATTCATTGGATTATTTACTGGTGTTGCAGCATGGGGTGCTGTTGCACTGTATGGTATTGCCTTAGTACAAACTCCGTACATGCTTGGTAATTTTGAATTTTTGGGATTAAGCTTGCTCATTCTAGCGATGGGTGATGGAAGGCCAGGTGTTAGTGATTTAATCGGAGCTCCATTCTTTGGAAAATTACAAAAGCTCAAACCGTATGTCCCGCAGATACTTGCTTGGTCGATTGGGATAGCGATGATGTACTTAGCAATTTTTGAGAAGCTTCTAAACCCGCATACGTCAGAACTTGTTGTTATGCAGTATGGGTTAGCTACTGCAATTCCAGTGAGTCCTGCAATGTGGGTTCTCTCAGCGGGTATCATTGAGTTTGTAATCGGGCTTGCGTTACTTGTGAGATTTAAACCGAGGCCAATGAGCGCGATTGCCTTTGTGGTGCTATCACTCTCATTCTTCTATTTTGAAGAAGCGGTGTACTCGCACATTACATTATTTGCAACGCTCTTTATTATGTTCGTCATTGGTGATAGGAAGAAACTAGTTCATGGGCAAGGGAAAAAACGTAAAAACTAATGATAAAAAAAACTATATTGCTAGTATCTCGCATGCCCAAAAAGTAAAGCATGTGATTAATTGGTCGATTAGACTTTTGTTACTGGTTGCACTTGTTGGTGCAGTGATTAATCAACGATGGTTTATTGTGCTCATCACTGTTGTAACATTTGTCCTAACGTTTTTACCATATGTTTTTGAAAGACGATATAATGTTGATTTGCCGGAAGCGTTTGAGATTGTGATTGTACTCTTTATTTTTGGAACGCTCTTTTTAGGGGAGGTACATGGGTATTACACGCGTTTTATTTGGTGGGATGCTGTTTTACATGGGGTGAGTGCGTTCGCTCTTGGTCTTATAGGGTTTACCGTAATGTATGTTCTCTATCGTGGAGGTACTATTAGGGCCCGAGCATCCCTTCTAGCGCTCTTTGGATTTTCATTTGCCGTAATGATGGGTGCGGTATGGGAAATTTTTGAATTCGCAATGGATTCTTTCTTTGGGTTCAACATGCAAAAATCAGGTCTTGTTGATACCATGTGGGATTTAATCGTTGATGTTATAGGGGCTTTTTTAGCATCTGCTGCAGGGTACTTTTACATTAAGACCGGTAAAACAATGATTTTTGGAAGTAGTATTAAGATGTTCGAAGAAAGTAATCCTTGGTTATTTGGTAAGAAGAAGCGAAAAAAGAATCATCGAATCTGAACATTTCCTGAAACAATAGGGAATGGTGCTATTGGGGTAAGTGCTAAGAGTTTATTCATTGCATCACTTTGTGTTGTCTCAATAAATGCTATTGCATCCCCGTTCTCTCTTGGTGAACCTCCATCCTCAAATGTAGCATACACCCAGATAGTAGGATTGCTTTGGAGTGGTCCAATAATGTATGCGTTACTCGCTCCTATGACTGCATAGTGAATATCAGCAGTTCTTCTAATGTAATTTTTATTCGTGTATGTGAATGTTCCTTCTGCATTTGGCACGCTTACATCAAAATCGATCATGCTCACTTTTACACGGGCGTTAGTATCGATTGGTGCTTCATCCGGAATTGGGGCTTCAAGTAAGTATCGAACCCCTCCGTTAAGCTGTGCTGTCGCTCTTCCAGCTATAACAAATGAGCCTATTAGTAGAATGCCAACCAGGATAAGTAGTGCTATTTGGTGCCTCTTCATACTTTTGTAAAGGGGAAGTTCCTATTTATATGTTAGGGGGTGCATTAATCATCTTCCTCTTCTTCGTCTTGGTCGTAATCGTCAGAATCCTCATCGTAGTCGTCTTCGTCATCATCATCATCATCATCTGAATGTTCATCGTAATCATCACAATCATCGTCATCTGAGTCGTAGTCATCATCGTCATTCTCATTTTCATCATTGTCGTGTTCTTCGTTTTCGTCTTCTGAATCATGTTCATTCTCATGGTCATCGTCATCTGAGTCGTAGTCGTCAGAATCATCATTATGGTCATCATCATTTTCATTGTCGTCATCATCTGATGCATCACAAGGGCCTAGTGTATCGCCATGTGCAAAATGTGCTGCAACCGCTGATGAGCCGACAGTGATTGTGTGTGCGTTTGCAGGGTTTCCGGGGGGGATGTGGCAAAGGGTAGTTGTTTCATCGTTGTCATCTTCGTAATCATCATCATTATTGTCATTGTCATTGTCTGTATCGTCATTATTGTTATCATTTGAATCATCCTCTGATGTGTCATCCTCTTCGTTGTCATTGTCATTGTCATTGTCTGTATCGTCATTATTGTTATCATTTGAATCATCCTCTGATGTGTCGTCCTCTTCGTTGTCTGAGTCGTCTTCCGTATCATCATTAGTATCATTGTCATCTCCATTGGTATCATCTTCATTGTTGTCATCTTCGTCATCATTTGTATCGTTTTCTGATGTGTCATCCTCTTCGTTGTCAGAATCATTATCATTGTTAGAATTGTCATCAGTTTCTCGATCACCTTTACTATAGGCTCCTCCTGAAGCGTCTATAGCATTAGGGAGGCACGGGCCTATTGTATCCCCATGAGCTGTGTGGTCTGCAAGTGCATCAGCACTAATGCTCATTGTTTGACCGCTCAGGCTGGTGGGAGATGTTGTGTGGCAAATTGTTATGGATCGAGCAGGTGGCAGTGAATCTTCTGCTAGCGAAACGGTGAGTGGTTGTATTGTTGGTGAACGTTCGGGAGTACTAGCTAACAGCCCGCCTGTTGTTACAATAAGTGAGAGTAGCACTGCTACAAGCAGTAGTGCTAGAACTGTTATAAGTAGTGGTTTTCGCATACAAATGCGCGTGCGTTACGGTTTAAAAAAGTATAGTTTATCGTCGATTATTCATCACTGGCGTCCAGTGCATCCATGCCGTAGGAAATGGTAGATCCTGCACCTACGACTGAAGCAATTTGAATAACTTTAGCTATTTCTTCTGGTGTAGCTCCAAATTTCTTTGCTTTGTTCCCATGGCTTTCAATACAGTATCCGCATCGAATGCCTGATGAAACAGAGAGAGCAATAAGCTCCATTGTTTTTTTATCAAAAGGAGAATTTGATTCGTCAAACACTGCTTTGTGCCATGTTTGGTATTCTGCAGCTATGTCGCCGCTTACTTCGGTGAATTTCTTAGCTTTTTTCAGGTGTTCTGGATCCATAGTAGCTTGAACGTGCAGAACTATAAAAAGGTTATGTGGCTTGAGTGGCTATGAGGGAAAAAGAAGTAATATGTAGTAAAAAGAGGGTTTTTGCACTTGTGCTAATCCTTGCAATTATATTCATAGTCCTAACAGCTCCAACAAAAGAAGCTCAATTAGGGCCTAGTCCTCCAGGTATTGGTCTTCAACCTGCGGAAGCGGTTGAGCAAACCCATAATGTTATGTCCCTTATTTTTCTATTGCTTTTTGTAGGGTGCATTGTTCTTGTTCTCGCAGTATTAGCGGTTAATTATTATTTTTCATAGTGAAACACTTTCAATAGTACAACGCTGATTTATTGGCACTCGTGATTGCAATTATGGTATGAAGTGCAAGGGAGGCTACTAGTAAATGGAAACAAGTGCAAAACTCAGTTCGACAAAGATTGAGCAGTTATCTAAGCAACCAATTATTGATAACACAATTCTCAAGAGTGAAGATGGCAAGTGGATGATTCACAAAACGACTATCACTGACATCAAACCAATGTCGTACTTTGAAAAAGTCATGAATGCGGCATAAAATGCCACAATGTTTTTAGTATTGTTTATTCTCCTTTTTTCATGGAAAAAAAGTGGTGTGTCTACTTGCTAGAATGTCGTGATGGCTCATATTATACCGGGGTAACCAATGATATTGAAAAACGGATGGCTGCACATAAGAATGGTAGTGGGAGTAAATATGTGCGGCGCAAAGGGTTCAACCAGTTGATAGCATGGAATTACTGTAAAGACAAGTCTGATGCATGCAAGGCAGAATATGCTATAAAACAGTTATCACGTAATGAAAAACGAGAGTGGTTTAGAAATAAATAAGTGTAGTATGCAGAGCTTTATTAATCTAGAAGAGTATAGAAACTTATGCATGAGACTACGCGCTCATTTGAACATGAGGTGCTCAGAAGTATTGAACCAATTGTTGCTGACAATTTAATATTGCTTGTTGGTGATCGGAGAAAATGGTGGGCTTCTAATTTTTTCGGATTTATGGAGGGTGAAGATGATTCATACAAGGAACCCTTGGCGAAATTACGTGAGGAAGCACAAGGGTTATCTGACGAACAATTAGTAGTGCTCGTTGGTAATGAAGTAACTGAGGAAGCACTTCCTAATTATGCTCGTCGTGTCGCGTTAATGTTTCCTGATCCTACCGGAACCTCTGAAAATCCGTGGAATGTTTGGGAACGTGGTTGGGTTGCTGAAGAAAAAATGCATGGGCGCGTACTTGATCGCTATTTGTTCCTTACAGGGCGAGTAAACCAAGATGCTGTTGATTCGTCTATTGATAGCTTGATACGAAATGGTATGAAAGGGGAACCGAGTACGTTTCGAACCCTACTCTATCCTGCATTTCAAGAACCAGCAACTGCATTATCTCATAAGAACATGGCAAACTCTGCTCGGATGAGCGGTGTTGATACATTACATTCTCTTTGTAGTAAGATTGCAGCTGATGAAATGCGGCACGCTACGTTTTACGAGCGAGTGAGTGCTGGTCTCATGGAAGTTGCTCCGGAAGAAACAATGATAGCCTATGAGGGGCTTATGAAGGATAAGGTTGTTATGCCTGCACTGAACATGACTGATGAATCAAACCCTGTGCCTCCAACATTATTTGAACATTTTTCAGGTGTAGCGAGCAAGATTGGAGTGTATACGACGCACGATTATGCAACGTTAGTTGACAAGCTAAACAAAAAATTACAGGTTGGGAAAGTCGCTGTTACTGGTGCTGCTGCAAAAGCACAAGAGTACTTGAGCGGATTACCAAAGAGATTACATCGTCTAGCTGAGCGAAACAAAAATAGGGTTGCAGATCCCGTAGGCTTTAATTGGATTTACGGGCGTTCTGCTTAAAGCATTATTTGCTAAAAAGAAATAACTAAAAAAATAAAAAAATTGTTTGATTTACTTGAATCGAAATCGTTTCTGATTGGTGTACAGCTGTGCATCAAGTGTCTCATCACCAACAAAGCCTGTTGCTACAGCGGTGTATGCTGTCCATCGTTTAAGGTTAACATCATCGATTTCGAGAACTACAGTATCTGTTCCAGCGAGTCGTACTTCAAGGTCATATTCACCGTACGGTACGGTGATAAAATCCTCTGCTTCCTTGAATGTTACATCGCTAAAGAGTACTGGTCCATCTTGAACTGCAATATCAACTGCTGGCGCATCTGGGGAAGCGTGCACAAATCGAATTGCGGGATTCTTATTACCTATCCAGAACGGATCATCCTTAAGAACGATTGCTTCAATACTGTCGAGTGTATTTACTGCGAGCACTGTGTGTGGGCGATACTTTTGAAGCTCGATTGTTGCGTCAATAACGACTGGTTCTGTAGCTCCGGTCGGCACAACTTGAAGGTTATATTCTCCTGATGGTACTCGTGCAAATCCTGAGTTCTCAGTAAAGCCAAGATCTTCTAGGAATACATTTCCATTAGCCCATACGTCAACGTTTGGTGCATCAGGGGACAAGTGGATTGCTCGAATAAATGCTGGTGCTGCACGTTTCTTTTTACGTTCATCGCGATCATCATCGTCATCATTATGATCGTCTGCCATTACTGGAAATGCGAACATAAGTAAAAGTGACATCATTACTGCGCTGAGTACAAGTGTTTTTTGCATTGTGTTTTGTTCCTCCTTACAACTGTTAGTGGAACAAAAATGAAATTTTACTTATTTTTGCTGATTTTAAAAAGCTTAAATCCTCTGTTTTTGAGGGTTATACATGGGTAAAGGGCAAAATGAGCCAATAGCAAATATTAACACTCTTTACGATGAAAATAACTGGTTAAGTGCTGTTTTTTCGTTCATGAATGCTGGTCTAGTTATTACTGATGCACAAGTAGACGATAATCCGATAATCTATGCTAATCCTAAATTTTATGAAATGACTGGGTATGAGCCGAGCGAAATCATCGGTAAGAATTGTCGCTTCTTACAAGGTAATGATACTGATAAGCACATCGTAAAAGGAATACGGCTTGCTGTTGAGAAAAAGAAAAAAGGTAAATTTATTCTCAAGAATTATCGTAAAGATGGCACAGGGTTCTGGAATGAATTGTATATTGCCCCTGTTCTTGACAAGGAAGGGGTGTGCACGCACTACGTGGGGATTCAGCACGACGTCACTGATGAAATCAAGTTTGGATTGTAAGGTATTTATAGCAGTAGCAATATGCTAGCGAATGCTACTCACATGGATTTTAGTTATTGCAAACCTTATCTACGGTATTCCATTATGGAAGCTTCGCTATCAATTTCGTAGCGCAGTCTATAATGATACTTCCTGGAAAATAAATATTCAACCCTGGTTTGTTAAAGAGACTATTGCGCTGTTTAGCAATCGATATTTTACGAGTCAAAAAGAAAAAAAGATTGGTTTACTCTATCGATGGTATTTAGGGGGTAACATCATTTTGCTACTCATGCTATACGTTACTGCTAAGGCAGGGTTATAAATAGGTGCAGGTGGTAAGGAGTGTATGAAACTAGGGTATGCGTGTATTAATCGGAGTATTGGGTGTCAGGCTAACAAGACGTTTCGTCTAGCCTCGTATTCACAAGAAAAGTCACTTGAAACTATCGAGAATAATCTAGCGTGTCTTAAGAAAATACTTGAGTGGAACGTCAAAAACAACCTCTTATTTTTTAGGATTAGCTCAGAAATCATTCCGTTCGCATCACATCCTGTAAATACGTTTGATTGGCAGTCACATTTCAAGCAAGAACTTAGAGAAATTGGTGTTTTCATACAAGAACATGCGATTCGTATATCAATGCATCCTGATCAATTCGTGCTTATTAATGCCCTTAAAGAAGACATTGTAGAGCGATCAATTGCGGATTTAACCTGGCATGCGCAGCTGCTTGATGCTTTGGGGCTTGATGCAACGGCAAAAATTCAGATTCATGTTGGTGGAGTGTATGGTGATAGGGAATCTGCTATACAGCGATTTATCGCTAATTACAAGAAATTACCTGGGCTCATCACAAAGAGACTGGCAATAGAGAATGATGATCGATTATTTTCGTTAGCTGATTGTTTGCAAGTACATGCGGCTACAAATATTCCAATTATTTTTGATAATTTTCATCACGAGTGCTTGCACAACGAAGAGCCTATGCATGAGGCCTTACAATTAGCTGCAAAAACATGGTGTGAACGTGACGGGCCACTTATGATTGATTACAGCTCACAACAAGTTGGTGAACGTAAAGGCAAGCACGCAACGCACATTGATGAAAGTCACTTCGCAACTTTTTTACAGGAGCTACAAAAATCAGGGATTACTGCTGATTGTATGCTTGAAATTAAAGATAAGGAAAAAAGTGCGTTGCTTGCAAAGCAAGTAATGCATAGGGATAAGTTACTATGAAGAAAGGGTTGTTTGTGTTTCGACGTGATCTGCGAATAGAAGATAACACTGCCCTCATTCGTGCGTGTGGCGAGTGTGATGAAGTCATCCCTTGTTTTATCTTTGATCCTAGACAAGTTACACATAATACGTACAGGGCAGATAATCTCGTGCAGTTTATGCTCGCGTCACTTTCAGAACTTGATGAATCATTCAATAAGAAGAATGGAAAACTCTACTTTTTCTATGGCAACGCTGATGAAGTTGTTAAATCGGTCATTAGCAAGGAACAGGTCGATGCTGTGTATTGCAATTTTGATTACACGCCCTTTAGTAAAAATCGAGATACCTCAATTGCAGCTGTTTGCCAGAAAGCAGGCATTCCTTTTGTGCAAGAACATGATGCGCTTCTCAATCCTCCGGGCAGTGTGGTAAAGCAAGATGGTAAGCCCTATACTATTTACACTCCGTTCATGCGCAAAGCTCGTACATTTACAGTTCAGTCAGTGCAAAACATGCCCAAATCAAACTGGTCAACACAAAACATAGCGGGGGACGAAGGTCATGCGATTTTTTCAAAAGTGCTCAATACCCAAAATAAACATCTTGCAGTACAGGGCGGCCGTCATGAAGCACTTGCAATTCTCAAAAAAATCGCTCAATTTGAAAATTACGATGAAGAACGTAATATTCCTGCAAAAAATGCAACAACGCATCTATCAGCGCATAACAAATTCGGCACGGTCTCTCCCCGTGAGGTCTATCATACAATCGCGAGTGAACTCGGAGATAGTCATACGCTTATTAATGAACTGTATTGGCGTGATTTCTTTACCCACATAGCGTTTCACTTTCCGCATGTGTTTGAAGGCGCATTTCACACAAAGTACGACAAGCTTTCCTGGAGCGCTTCAGAAAAAAACTTCAAGGCATGGTGTGAAGGAAAGACAGGATTTCCCATTGTGGATGCAGGTATGAGGGAATTAACAACTACTGGCTATATGCATAATCGTGTAAGAATGATTGTTGCTTCATTTTTGGTTAAGGACTTACATATTGATTGGCGCAAAGGTGAACGATTTTTCGCTCAGCATTTAATTGATTATGACCCTGCAGTAAATAATGGGAATTGGCAGTGGGCTGCTTCGACAGGATGTGATGCACAGCCGTATTTTAGAATTTTCAATCCTTGGCGGCAACAAGAACGCTTTGATCCTGAGTGCGAGTATATCAAAAAATGGGTGCCTGAATTAAGGGATGTTACCGCAAAAGAGATTCATACAATGGAATATAAGACGTTACAAAACGCAAGTAACTATCCAAAACCAATTGTAGATCACAAGATCGAGGCTGCGATTGCTAAGGAACGGTTCAAGCTAGTTGCATAATTCTTATAGGCCTCTTCTATCCTCCAGGCGCATGAAACCCCTAATTATCCTCGGTATTTCTCTCTTGTGCGCGATGACACTGGTCAGTGCTATTACTGAATCAATCTCTGTTGAAGACTATGTTATTGATTTTGAGTATGATGAGGCAGATGTTGAAGCTGGTGAAACTTTCCGTATCACTGTAACAATAACTAACGAAGATGATATAGCTCATGATAATGTAGTTTTTTCACTTGATGTAAATCGGCCGTTTGACGAGATTGGAGATGACACTAAATCTCTTGGCACTATTGATGTTGATGAGTCAAAAACTGTTTCATTCAGGCTTGAAGTAGATAGTGATGCTATAGAGGATGAATATGATTTAGAATTCACGATTGAAGATAGTGTCATTTCAGAAAGTGATGAAGTAATCATTGCTGTTGAATCGAATACGCCTGAGCTTGTAATTGGGACTGTTCGTAGCGTTCCAACAGTTATAACTCCTGGCCTTGATGATGTACGTCTTACGCTAGTTGTTGAAAATATTGGTGAGGGGACTGCAGAGTCTATTCGGGCTAAACTTATCTTGCCTGAAGGCATGACTCCTGCAGGCTCATTCTCTGACATTGCTCGATTAGGGGTTATTTTCCAGCGCGAGAAGAAAGTAGACTCTTAAGTGCTACTTTTACAGTGGGGTATTTCCATTTGAAGTTTATATCTTTGAGTTTTTTGGGCACTACCGTGTAGCCAGTAAGAAAAACACTTGCAAGATCTTTAAGTAGTAGTTTAATTGCAAATGCAGGGGTGCGAATGGGCAGGCGGAATTTCTTGTACTGTTTTAGGGCACGATTAAAATCTTTATAGGTAAGTTGTTCTGGTGCAACCGTGTTTATAGGGCCGCTCATTTTTTTCGTGGTAAGTCCCGTATAGATTACGTTTACCGCATCATCGCGATGAATCCAGTTGAGTGCTGCTGAACCGTTGCTAATACTTGGAAAAATACCGAATTTTGTTGGCCGTAAATATTTGGGTAAAAATCCGCCTTTACAGCTAAGTATCAACCCAAACCGAAAGTATACAACTCGCCTTTTTCTTGTTTTTGCGGATTCGCTAGTTCGTTCCCATTCAGCGCAGAGTTTTTCTAAGAATCCTTTTGGTCGGGTATTTTTCCAAGATTCATCATACAGCTTGTTTGTATCTGGTTTGAAAATACCAACGGCTGCTGCGGAGGCATAGGTTGTAATGGTGGGAGGGAGTGCTTTGATTATTTTTTTTGCACTCTGAATACGCGATTCATGCACAACTGTTCGCTTACGTTTAGCAAAGAATGCTGAGTCGAGCGGCGCTCCCATAAGATGCAAAACAGTATCGCATCCTTTGAATGCTTCTGTAGGAAAATTTTCTGTTGTGTAATCCCAGGAGAATGCTCGTACTTTATTCTTAAATTGTGTTTTAGCATGTTGTGCATCTCGAGAAATAACTGTGACTGGAATGTTTTCCTTGAAGAGTTTTGCAACAACTGCTCGACCAACTAGGCCTGTTGCTCCGGTGATTACAACTCCTTTAGGTTTCATAGCTTTTTACAGGGCAGAGTATTAATAAGCTGTAGGGTACGAACTATTTTAAACCGTGTTTTTTCCTAATTAGTATGCGATTAGATATCATGGGTAAAGGGATGCTTATGGGCATCTGTGATACCGTGCCAGGTATTTCGGGAGGGACTATCGCGTTTATTACAGGTATTTATGAACGACTTCTTTCGGCTATTAAAGCGTTTACTCCTAATGCAATATTGAATGCTGCGGCGGTAAGTATCGGGAAAGGGGATAAAGAGAGATATAAAAAAGATCGTGCACAGGCAGATTTAGAATTACTCATTCCTTTGTTTATTGGTATTATCGGAGCAATACTCTTGTTTTCAAGAGTTATGGAATTTTTACTCACTGATTACTTTGTATTCGTCATGGCATTCTTTATTGGGTTAATATTAGGGTCTGCAGGTACGCTATTTACTCAAATAGAGGATCATCATTCAAGAAATCAATTCATGTCGCTTGCTGGGTTTGCAGCAGGCGTCTGGCTCGCTTTTATTGTTCCAGCAACAATTACCCCAACATCGTTTATGTTTATTCTAAGCGGAGCAATAGCAATTAGTGCGATGATACTTCCGGGAATTTCAGGTTCGTTTATACTCCTTATTATGGGGATGTATGAGCCAGTTATTCGTGCAGTGAGTGGACTCCCTCAATCATTTATGCAAGTGGTATTGTTTGGTATTGGTGCGGTAATAGGTTTAGGGACAAGCGTGCGTGGTGTAAGTTATATTTTCAAGAAAAACAGGTGCATGACATTGTATGTCCTAGTAGGGCTTGTGATTGGGGCATTAAGTGTTCCTATAAGGGATATTGCATCTCAAGCAAGCAGTATTTCATCTTTTGGATGGGTAATCATGGTCCTACTTGGAGTTATTGGGGTTATTACAGCTTCTTCAATTGCAAAGTTTAACGTGCAGAAGTAAGCTTACTCTTTATTCTTAGTAAAGAATCGAAAATACACTACTGCAATGAGGGTGTTAAGTACTGCTCCCCAGAGCATGTCGACTATAGTTAAGGTGAGCGGATAGTTTGCAATGACAAAGTAGTTCGTAAGTTCATATACTCCGTAGAGTACTAGGCCATAGAGCGTTCCAATGTACCATTTCCCAGTTGGTAGCACAAAGAGCACAACTCCCAGAGCGATTAAAAACCATGCTAAAAAGCCAGCAACTGCAGGCAGTTGTCCTGAACGCATGAGTGTGCCGAGTTGATCTGCATAAAACCATTGCATGCTATACAGCCAAATACCATCTATAATCAAGAGGAGTGCAAAGACGATGCCTAGTTGTTTGAGCAATCTATTCATTTTTTTGATAGTCCCCAGCTCCAGCGTGGTTTTTCTCCAGTTCTATAACAAATCCATACAAGAAGTAATACTGCTAGTAGTAGTCTAATAAAGAATCCTTGAAGATATGATTCTCCTAATTGTTCAAGTTGCAAGCCGAGATAGAGTATATAGGCAATAAAGATTCCTGTAATGCTCCATCCTTGCCAGGTCACAGGCACCCAGCCCCACCCGTAGAGTTTATGTTTGAACCAATATCCTTTTGGGTTATCTTTGAGATACAAGAGGTAGTTTTGAATTGCATGTTTTCCCATGAGCCATGCTATGTGACAAACTACTTAAATGGTAGTTTATTTTTTTGAGTATGAATAAGAAAAAAAAATGTTTACAATGTAAGGCTGAGTTTGAAGTAAAGCCGAATGCGCGGTTTGTACGAAAGTATTGTGATGAATGTAGTAAGAAGCGTAAAAAAGCATGGGATGAGCGTTGGAAAGTTAAGTTTGAAGATTTAGACGACGAATAACCGCATTTTTTTATAGTTTAATATTTTTCTTTCTCTATGAGATTTGCGGTGATTGATTGTGAGACGTCCGGTCTCTCGTCTCAAAAGAATAAGGTGTTAACAGTAGGGTTGCTACATGCTGAAATTACAAAGTCTCGACTGCGTATTTTTGATGAAGAACATATAAAAATAAGGCACGCGCAGTACAACCCTTCAGGCTTAGCGTTAAAAATTAACAAGATTAACTTGGATGAACATCATAAGGTGGCGATTCAACCGTCTAAAGCATGTCAAAGAATTAATGAGTTTCTCAACAAAAATGCATTGTTTAATGCTCCAGTATTAGGTCATAATGTATTGTTTGATTATCGTTTTCTAGAAGCGCTGCACAAACAGGGTAATGCGGACTTTCTGATTAACACGGAGTATGTCGACACCATGATGATGTGGCGTGATCTCAAGAAAAAGAATGTGGTGCCAAATTCTAGTAAGAGTTCGCTCAAGCATGTTTCAAAGTTTTTTGGGGTATCCTATAATGGTGCGCATGACGCTTTAGTGGATTGTAAAATTACAGCGGAAGTGTATCGTAATTTGTTACGGTTGTAAGTTGTTCACAACACTTATTAAGCAAGTAAAATAGTTTCTATTGAGGTGTTTTAAAAGTGGCGTTTGAAGAGTTTGGTCTCATACTGTTGGTTGTGCTTGGAGTTTCAATTATCGCACGACTCCTTAAACAACCATTAATTATAGGGTATATTGTCGCAGGGATTCTTGTCGGACCGCTGGTACTTGACCTTATTCATACGAGTGATACGCTAGAAGTGTTTGCTGAAATGGGCATTGCATTTCTGCTCTTTATTGTAGGGTTGCATCTATCTCCAAAAGTTATTCGTGAAGTCGGTAAGGTTTCACTTATTACTGGCCTTGGACAAATACTGTTTACCTCGCTTATTGGGTTTGGTATTGCGAAACTAGTAGGGTTTGAAACAATTACTGCGTTGTACATTTCCGTAGCGCTCACGTTTTCCTCAACTATTATTATTATGAAACTATTATCTGATAAGGACGCGCTTGAAAAATTATATGGTAAGGTTTCGATTGGGTTCTTACTCGTACAGGATATAGTGGCTATTACGATTTTGATTATTGTGTCCTCACTCTCATCAGGTGCTGGTGCTACAGAGGTTATTGTTGGGACATTCCTAAAGGGTGCCATCCTTATGGCCGTGCTGTTCCCGACTGCGAAGTACGTCCTACCTCGTTGTGCTGACTTCTTTGCGCGATCACAAGAATTCTTATTCGTTTTTGCAATCTCATGGGGTTTTGGACTTGCATTACTCTTCTCATATATTGGGTTCTCAATAGAAGTTGGGGCGCTAATAGCGGGTGTAATGCTTTCTATGACGCCGTACAGTTATGAAGTAAGTTCTAAATTGAAAGTCTTGCGTGACTTCTTCATTATTTCATTCTTTATAGTGTTAGGAAGTCAAATGGCCTTTGGAGACATTAGTCACTTGTTAATTCCTGCGATTATTCTCTCACTGTTTATCCTCATTGGCAATCCTCTCATTGTTATGGTGCTTATGGGCATGCTTGGATACAGTAAGAAGACCGGATTTATGGCTGGACTTACCGTTGCTCAAATCTCTGAGTTTTCACTCATCCTCATTTCACTTGGGGTTAAGACTGGTGCGGTAACGCAAGAAGTGCTATCATTTGTGACCATTATTGGACTTACAACAATCGCTGGTTCAACCTATATGATATTGTATTCTGATTGGTTATTTGCACGCCTCGCTCCTATTCTTGCATTATTCGAGCGTAAGCGAGTTATTGACCGTGAATCAAAGCAGGAAACGTATGCACATGTGCTGCTTGGTTATAATCGAATAGGGCATTCTATAATTCGAGCATTTGAGAAACTCAAAAAGCCATTTGTAGTGATTGATTTTAACCCTGATATTGTCAAACAGCTTAAGGCAGCTGGTATTCCCGCAATGTATGGTGATGTTGATGATACTGAGTTTATTGAAGCTATAGGGCTTACAAAAGCAGCATTGATTGTTTCAACCATTCCAGAGATAGAAACAAATCAATTAGTGCTTGATGTACTCCATCGGAGTTCGTCAAAAGCAGTGTTCATTACAAATGCTCGAGAAATAAGTGATGCTAAACAATTATATAAGGCAGGAGCAGATTATGTTATTATGCCTCATTTCTTAGGTGGAGAATTTACTGCTAACTTAATTGAAGAAATGAAGACGAATAAGCGTAAATATGCTCATGAGCGTAAAATTGAACTTGATGTGCTTGATAAGCAATCAAAAATTTTAGGTACAAAAAAGAGTTCTAAAAAAAATAAAAGACGTTAATGATGGTGATGTTCATCAGCGTCAGCTTCTGCCTTAGTTTTATGGATTGTGCCGTCAGGATGCTCAGGGTCAGCGTAGATTGAGTAAAGTTTGAGTTCTTCAGTTTCTGAAGTATTGAAAATTTGGTGTTCTTTTCCTGCAGGAATAATGATTGCATCATCATGTTCGAGCATGTATTCCTTTCCGTCAACAACTGCTTTAGCATGACCTTTCTCAATACGGATAAATTGGTCAATGCCTGTGTGCACTTCGTTAGGGATATCTTCTCCTGGTTTAAGGCTCATAAGCACAAGTTGCATTTTCTCACCTGTGAATACAACACGGCGATAATCAGTGTTATCTGTTGTTTCTGATTCAATATTTTCTTTGTAAACCATTGTATCATTGGATAGAAGCACTCATATAAATTATTTGCGGAATCGGTGTTAACGAAAGTGTAGAAAAAACGTTTATTGATACTCCTTTTATCCACTAACCATAAATCCTGTCATCATTCCTGCTTCTAAATGTTCTGCGATATGGCAGTGCATCATCCATTCTCCAGGATTAGTAACATCTGCCAAAATGTCTACTGTGGAGCCTATTGGTACGAGGACAGTGTCTTTCCATACTTTATTTGTTGTGGCAACACCATCAATGTGTGTAACTACAAATCGTTGTCCATGCAAATGAATCGGATGCTGCATTGGATGCATTGAATCTGGCTTATTAACAAGTCTGATTTTTACAACATCGCCGACTTCGCTGTTCATCATAAAGTCCATATTTGCTTTTCCAGTTGCAGAATCTTCTATTCTCCACTCAATCTGATGTGCTGGTG
>JAYONY010000002.1:86816-174965 GCA_038121585.1 archaeon
TGCGCGCATATTCATTTCATCCTCCCACTCAATACCGTCTTGTTGTGCATGATTGTCTTCTCGCATCGCTGCACGTTCTTCAGGAGTACAATCTCCCATTACCATGCCACCCATTACATGACAGGGCATAGTTGCCATTGCACCCATAAAGTCTCCCATATCAATTGTTAGGTCGAGTTCATAGTCTGCAGGCTTGTCAAAGTATTGTTCAAATTGCGCGATGTCTGCTTGCACAGTCGGATTTTCAAGGTCATTTAGAAATTCGTCTGTGTATGATTCTGCGGCTTCTTGTTCAGTTACAGTAATGATTCCTAATGTATATGTTTCATGAGGGGTTGTATGGAGTAGTTCGTATGTTCCACTCTCTTCAAAATAAACATCGATGATGTAGCGTTCAGCTGGCGCAATGATGACTTCATCAACAAAGGTTTCTGTTTCATACTGTCCGAGGTCGCTACCAACTTGTTTGATGGTTGCTCCGGGAATACTAAGTTTAAATGGACGAACGTTAGCAACGTTTGTAATGTAAAATCTGACAACTGATCCTTGAGCAACAGTCAGTGAATAATCTGTCTCTCCATTAACAAGCATTGTGTTGCCGAACCGGCCCATCATTGCATAGTTTGCATGATCCCCTCCAAATGGTTCAATGCCTTCGCGATCAAGAAGAACATCATCAAGCACGAGTAGTTCTTCTTGATTAACTGGATTGTAAGTGTCAGTTGGTAACACAAGCATGTTGCCTGCTAGTCCTGCGTCTTGTTGAATATCTTCTCGAACGTGAGGGTGGTACCAAAATATTCCATCATCGGGGAAATAAACTTCATATTCAAATGATTCTCCTGGCTGTGTAGGGTCTTGACTTACTCCTGGAACGCCATCATTAGCGATGTCGTGACGCAGTCCATGCCAATGAACTGTTGTTGGAAGTTCAATGTTGTTCTCAAATTGTACTGTAATGGTTGATCCTTGTTGCACACGAAGCGCTGGGCCTGGAATCATCCCATTATATCCGTACATCGTAAGCTCTTGCCCATCAATTTCTTTCGTAATCACTTCTGCAGTAAGGGTATAGGTGTCGCCATCTGCTAAGTCAACTATGGTGTTGCTTTTAGCAGTGGTAGTTGCTGCTCGAATTTGGCCCGGAAGAAATGTGGCTCCCGGATTACTTCCTCGCTCCAATCGCTTTGCAAGGCCGTTATAGGGTTCACACCCTTGCATTTCTTGCATTGTTTTACAATGGTCGTACATAAATCGTTCATTCTCATCAAGTTCAGAAAGGCTTGTTACTCCATCAAATGCATCTGCAGGGAGGTCAAGTTCTTCAACCATTTGATGCGCGTTAGAATTATTTTGTAATGTTAGGGCATAGGCACAGAGAGCAACAACAGCGAGTACACCAATTAAAATTTTAGTATCTCTTTTCATCTAAGTGCACAAAAGTACTGATTAATAAAGATTATGAAAAAAATTTTAGTTGCTCCCAGATCCTGAGTTGCTTGAGCTATCATCATCGTCACTGTCTGAATCATCTTCATCATCGCTGTCTGAGTCATCGTCTGCATCATTGTCATCGTCACTGTCTGAATCTGCGTCGTCATCTTCAGGGCTGGTAGATACATCATCATCATCATCATTGTCTGATCCGCTTCCTGATCCGCTATTTGAGTCATTTTCTGTGTCGTCATCTCTATCGTCGTCTGCATCATTGTCATCATCCTCTTCACGACCTGTCCTAACTTCAAATTTGGAGAGTGCTGATTCAATCTCGCTTTCTTCAGCCCCATATCGTGCTGCAATTTCTGCAATAATCTCAGCACGATCAGTACTTGCTACAATAAAGCTTTCTCGCAGACCATCCCATTCTACACGTACTTCGGCGACTGCTTGTCCATTATCTCTAGCACGCACTTTAACTTCTACCCTACGATCAGTGTCATCTGCAACATCATTTTCTTCTTTTATTCTAGAAACTGCTCTGAGCTGCTCAATGGTGAGTGCATTTGTTTGTTCAACAATATCTGCATAAATTGTTGCTTCATCTGTCCCACTTAGAAATCTAAATCTAAACTCAACTTCTGCTTCGGATTCCCCATCGTCTTGTTCAATTTCAATTTTTACTCGTAAGTGGTCTCCTCCGACGGTATCATCTACATCTCCTTCAGAATTAAAAAATTCTTCTTCATCTTCATCAAGGCTACTGCTGCTATCATCATCGTTCTCGTCATCGTCACTATCTGTTTCATCTTCTATTTCATTTTCATCGTAATCGTCACTGTCTGAGTCATCGTTGTCGTCATCGTCACTATCGCTGTCTATATCATCATCTACTTCATCGTCTGAATCTACGTCGTCATCTTCAGGGCTGGTAGATACATCATCATCATTGTCTGATCCGCTTCCTGATCCGCTATTTGAGTAATTTTCTGTGTCGTCATCATCACTATCACTGTCTGAGTCATCATCTGAGTCGTTATCTCTATCAGAGCCACTTCCTGAATTGCTAGAATCATCGTCATCATCATCGTCAATTGAATTACCGGTTAATGCAACTCCAGCTCCTGTTTCCTCAAGTGATTGTGCAATTGATTCTGATTCATCATCGTTTCCGTTCTCAATTTTAGTGCTACTTGCTGCCTCAGTATTGTCCGTTGCCACAACTTCTAGTAGGCGTGAAAGTAGTTCATCTACACTTACTGCTTCTCCACTCTCTGATCGGTGTTTAAATCGATATTTTACAGTTACCAACGAATAATCGTCGTACACTTCAGCTACAATTCTCTTTTCTTCTCGTAACCTGTCAAGGTCTGATCTGATTTCTAAACGTGATTTTCCGAGGCGATCTTCAAATCGAATTAGGGCATCGTTTTGAGTGTCTTCAATTTCTCCTCTGAATCGCTCAATTGAACCTTCGTGTTCAAGAAGTAGTGCGAGGAGTGCTCGTCTTTCTGCTGGTGTGAGGTCTGCAAGTCTATCACGTAGCTCTTGAAGTTCAGCTTCTTGGAGTGCAAGTGCAGTCTCTACTTTGAGTGAGGTAATAAGGTCATCTTCATCTCCATCACTATCGTCTAAGTTTGATTCAACTCGGGCTTTTACTCTAGTAATCATCTTTTCATGACATTCTTTAGCTCGCTCTGCATTTTCAACATCTCCTTCCTGACTTGTTTCTTTAAGTTCCTCAAGACATTCTTCTGCTATTTTGAGACCTTTTGTTTCTTTATCAAAAGATAAGGCGTAACCAATGTTTTCAAAGAATTTGTCCATTCCATAGCCGAATTCTCCTGGTGCAATTCCAGCTTCTACATTTTCAAGTTCTTCTTCTAGCTCATCAATTTGCTCTTCTGCACCTGCTAGTGGTTCTTCTTGAGCAAGTGTTAGGGGGAATAGGGAGAATACTAAAAGAAGTATGAATGTGGTTGCTACGGTGTTTTTTATTTGTTTTTTCATTGTTTATGCTACAATTAGTGTGCCTACCATTCCGTTTTCACGATGTGATCCAACACTACAATAGTATTCATATTCTCCTGCGGTATCAGCTACAAATGTTACTGTGACTGCACCATCTTCTGGATTAACTTGTGCTGTTGCAGCGTCAAATTCATCAACAACCCAATCGTGGAATCCATCAGTACTGCTAAATGTTATTTCCACAACATCTCCTTCATCAACGGTGAGTGTTGGGTTTGTTTCTCCGTCCATTTCAAACGCAAAATTTACTCCTGTAATATCAAATGTTTCATCAGGGTCTGTAAGGTCTACAGTTTCATCGTCTTCACTATTGCCGGACCCTGACCCGCTTGAACCATCATTGCCACTTCCTGATGAACTTCCAGAATTGTCATTCATTGAGTCATCACTCTCGTCATCCATATCGCTGTCATCATCACTATCTGAATCATCATCGTCATCAATTTCAAACTCCGTTAATGCTGCTTCTACTTCTGCTACATCAACACCAAGTCGTGCTGCAATTTCAGCGAGTATTTCAGTGCGATCACCGCTTGGAACTATAAAGTGATCTTCAAGACCGTCCCATTCAACTTTAACTTCTGCGATTATTTCACCGGTTGAACGCGTTCGAACTTCTACTTCTACTTCTCGTTCATTGTCATCTTCTGAATCATCATCGTCATGTTCTTCTTTAAGCCGCATTGCAGACCGTAATTCATCGATTGTTAATGCGTTCGTTTGCTCAACGATATCTGCATGGATTGTTGCATCATCGGTTCCACTGAGGAAACGTAACTTGAATTCAACTTCAGCTTTTGATTCATCGTCATCATGTTCAATCTCGATTTTCACACGTAATCGGTTCCCATCAACAAAATCGTCTGAACTATCATCCATGCTATCACTTTCACTTGGGGTGTCATCAATTTGTTGTCCTGTTATTGGTGAAGTGCCTATTGCTTCAAGTGATTGTACGACTGCATCAGATTCTGAATCGTCATCACCGCGTTCAATTTTAGTGCTGCTTTCTGCTTCTGCTTGATCGGTAGCTACTGCCTCAAGCAAGCGAGTAAGTAGGGCATCAGTGCTTATTTCAGCACCTGATTCGGATCGTTGTTTGAATTTGTAACTAACTGTGACTATTGATATGTCTGATAATACTTCTGCTTTGAGTCGCTTTACTTCTCGTAATCTGTCAAGATCACTTCGAATTTCGAGGCGTGATTTACCGAGCTTATCTTCGAATTTAATGAGTGTATCGCTTTGCGTATCTTCTAGTTCTCCGCGGAATCGAGAGATCGATTGTTCTTGTTCTAATAGTAATGCAAGCAGTTGACGTCGTTCACCTGGTGTAAGGTCTGTGAGAAGGTCTTTGAGTTCTTCGATTTCATTCTCTTGTAATGCAAGTGCTGCTTCTACTTTGAGTGCAGCTGTCAAATCGTCAGTATCTCCATCGCTTTCGGATAGTCGTGTTTCAACACGTGCTTTTACACGGCTAACCATCTTTTCATGACATTCACTTGCTTCTTGTGCAGCCTCAACATTACCTTCTTGACTCATTTCTTTGAGTTCTTCAAGGCATTCTTCAGCTCTTTTGAGGCCTTTTGTATCTTTATCGAATGAAAGAGCATACCCAATTCCTTCAAAGAATTTTTCAATACCATAGAATGCACTATCGGGTGTTGTTCCTGCATCAATAGCATCTAATTCTACTTCAATTTCAGCAATTTCATCTTCAATTGCATCTAATTCTGAAGAATCAGCTTGTGCAAGTGTTAATGGGAGGAATGAAAAAACTAGTAGTAATGAGAATACTGTCGCAACCGTCTTTTTCGAATACATGTGTGAAATAATATTTTCATATTTAAAAAGATTTTGGTACTAGCGTCATACTTAATCATTGTATAAGCGTGCATTACGAACCTGGCATTGGCATTGCTTCGTGCAAGTGGATATCACAGCCATCGTGATTGAGATGAGGGTGGTCTTTTAAGAGCTCACTTGCCGCTTCTGAGGATTCTGCTTCGATTACGGCGTAGGTTATTGAATGCATTTGCGAAGGTGCGACGCCGTTTCGAGTAATGACTTGTTCTGAAGCAAGCGGGCTCATGTCTTTGAGGGCATCACCTACTTTCTCATTCCACGCAAACCATGCTTGCATAACTTGTTGCATTGCTTCCTTGTCATTATTCTGCATTGCCTCCTGGGCTTCTGGCGTCGCATGAAATACGGCTAAAAATTTCTTCATAGAATGCTTAAGAAGGTATTTTTTATAATAATTGCGGTCTACGCTACAATGAGTGTTCCTTCCATTCCGTTCGCACGGTGCGAACCAACGCTGCAGTAGTACATATATTCGCCTGCTGTATTTGCCACAAATTCTACTGTGACAGTGCCGTCTTCTGGATTGACTTGTGTCGTTGCAGCATCAAACTCGTCTACAACCCAGTCATGGAAGCCATCGGTGCTACTAAATTCGATACGAACAAGGTCGCCTTCATTGACAGTGATTGTTGGGTTTGTTTCACTTTCCATCATAAACGCAAAATTTTCTCCTGTCATAACAAATGTAACATCTACTTCCGTTTCATTACTTGTTTCGTTGCCTGGCAGGTCATCATCAGTTTCATTTCCTGGTGGATCATCATCCATTGTATCAACCTCTACGCCATGTCTGCGAAGGGCGTTTTCAATCCCTTTGAGTGCGTTATCATTGTTTGGATTATCATCATTAAGGAATCGGTCCCTATTATTCTGTAGTTGTGCAATAGCATTTGCAATGCCTTCTTCTATTTCTTCTGCTTCTTCAGTTTCACCATCATCTTCAAGTTCTTGTTGGCTCTCTTCAGCAGCATCAATTTGTTCTTCCCACTTGCCCATTGCACGTTCTGCATGGTCTGGTCGTCCACGTTCAACCATCGCTTGCGCTTCAAGCCGGCGTTCACGAGCAATTTCTAAGTGCTTAAGTGCTTGGGAGTGTTCGTTAAACGTAAGTGCTAGACTCACACTTTCAAACGCGCGGTCAAGTCCCCAAAGAATGCTATCTGGTGTGACGCCTCCGTCTCCCTCCTCTTCTTGTGCCACTACAAATGGGGCAATAAGGAGTAGTGCAATAATAAAGCTACTATATTTGTACATTGTAAGAGTCATGAAGGGCTCTTTATAGTGTTTTCCCTTTTTTGAGTTACCGTTCAAGTTTGCGTCGCAAGAAATTAAGTGCTACAGTGAGTAAAAAGCCAACTCCAAGTCCTATAAACATTCCTGCAGCAGTATAGCCGCTTACCATTCCAATACCCATTCCGATAAAGAGTCCTGCTGGAATAGCAAGGCCTGTCCAATCCTCTTTTTTCTTAGTGGTATCGCTCTTTTTTTTACTTGCCATACTCAATAGGTGTTTTCTGAGAATTTAAATGTTTACTCTGTACGAGGTATTATATAGCAAAAAAACGTGCATAGGGTATGGGTAATTATTCTGCAAAACAGCTTGGGGGAATCAGTATTTTTATGGGTGCGTTTCTCATTGGAATAATGTCACTTCTTGGTTTTCAAGATAATGGGCTTATGATTGGGTCTATTATTCTGATAATCCTTGGGTTTGTAGCATTCTTTATGGGTGTCATGAAGAGGTAAATGCTGTAAATAGCTCTGTAACATCAAACCCTTTCCATATTAGCCACATTGCAAGTATTAATTGATAGACGAGTATTGGAGTTAGGAGTCCTTCCCAAAGTGATGTTTCAAGAGCAATATCAAACATGTCTACTATTGCAGCAGCTAAGAGGAGTAATGCTCCAAGCATACCAACTTGTGTAATTGCACGCGGAACTATTCGTGATTTAAAGAATAAGTAACTGTACAACAAGGTATTTATTCCAAGCATGAACTGCGGTCCAATTATATAGGTCCAGTTTCTAAATGATGTGAGGACTGTTCCTGCGACTTGATACCCTGTTGTGTCAGGGGCTGCAGAGTTAGCATAGGCATTACTTAACGATAGGATTGCAAGTACTATAATTGCACCAAGAACGATGAGTGCTGCTTCAAAAAATCGAAATGCGACGTGTCCGAGAGCTAGACTTTCGTCTTCTATTCGCAAATATGGAAACATCATTACTGCGGTGCCAACGGCACATATTGCCATGATAAGTTCTAAAAGTGCACCATAAAGGATTCTGTCAGTATTTTGCACTCCCGCATCAAGAAAATTATCGCTTTCAAGAACTGGTTCATAGAGAATTATACTTAATACTGAGGCAGCAATGGCAAAGATAAAGAGCGCACCAATAATTCGTGCACGTGTTCTATGGGAATATAAGTATTCTCGAGCCATAGTGTTATTTAGCGCTACCCCTTCAAATACTTTAGCATTGGCTACTGGGAGGTAGTATTTTTATCGACGAGAGCTCCAGGGGTGTTCCGTGGTAATAAGTCACGTTTTTATAGTAAAGTGGCTCTAAAGAGTTCATGAAGCGAAATCAATGTAGGCTCATTTGCGGACTCGTTCTTGGATTTTTACTAGTACATATTCTATCTCTAAAGTTTTTACGGCTTTGGCTTGGATGGAAAGAACTGTTTTTGTTGAGCTACATTTTTATTGGCTTACTCTATTATCTTTTCACAAAGAAACGCATAACGCAGGTGCAGTTTATATTGCTTACAACAGTTCCATTTTTGACCTGGACGTTCACGCATGTATTGAATCTCATTCGATATACTGATGAGGGGTGGGTTTCAATTATTTTTTCTATCTACTTCTTTGTGCCGTATGTAGTAATTGCAGGTATGTTACTCTGGCTTGTACTTCGCAAGAAAAGTTCTACGAAATAGTAAGTATGTCACGAGTGAGCTATTAATGAGGGTGAGGTATGCTGGATACAAGTACGTGTAGATTGAGTAGGATTCAAGGGCTACGAGTACTAGAATATATTTTACTACGCTCATGAGGTGTGTTGTTGCTGTTTCTTGCAGTGGGTGTGCGTATGCTTTGCGAAAGGTCGGAACAAATCCGAGTGCATCGATAAGGATTAGTAGAAAAAGAGTGGTTGTAGGATCGCTTGTTAGGATCCAGAAGAGTAGTGCAACTCCAGCCCCAATCAGGCTTGCGGTATCAACTGGTCGAATATCTTTTTCTCCTTTATAAAATGCAGCGATACAAATAATGCCTGTTAATAATGAGGTAAGTCCGAGCGCGATGGATGCTATGCCTGCATTATAGAGCACTTGTGTCACAAAGCCGATACCTGTTAGTATGCTCCAGATGAGCCAGGTGTATGCATGAGGTTTTGTTCTCTTTTTTATCAGAAATTCACGCAAGTAAAAAAGATAGCTGATAATGGCAATTAGGCCTGCAGTAAGTCCTAGGATAATTGTAACTGAAAACATGGTGCACCTCTCAGATGTTGATTGCAAAGAGTGTATAAAAATAGCAGGATTTTATTGAAACTACTTTTAAATAGTTACAATATAGATAGTTTTTTAAATTGAATGTTTATAAGGAAAATATGAAACTTACAACGTTACGACAGATGGATAATACGCTACAAAATTATAAGGGTATTTTTAACACTGATGAGCTGAAGGTTCTTGATACATGTGCAATAATTGGTCCTTTTAGTGATGCTAATATAGATGCTAACCAGTATTTTCTCAATAGTCTAGAAAAAATTGTGAATGATAGTGTTTCATTTCCTGAGGAAGCGATTGAAGAGTATCTTGCGGGAATCAAAAGATCACTTAAGTATGTTAAGGAAAGAAAGGGGGCATTAGGTAATAGAAGGAATGATAGTAATACTAAGCGAATAAAGAAACGATTAAAGGACATTTCTCATCAAGCACGATTGAAAAGAGCGATGCTAGATGGTTTTTCAGATAGCTATTCTACTGAGAGTCATTTCTCTCAAGAGGGAAGAGATGCACAACCAAATATTGCAAAAGCCCTAATTGCAGTTGCACGAGAAATTCCAGATTTGGAGGATGAGGATATTGAGAGTGATGCGGTTATATTATCTAAAGCAGTTGCAGCATCATACGATGTGCCAACAAATATCTTGACTCGAGATCGGGATTTAGTACGGTTATTCACGTATTATAATGCACGAAAACGTGCATTAGGTGACCAATATGGTTTTGCAGTGCCTGAAAATGAAATAAATGTTACCTTGCCTCTAAAAAGTGTAAATCGTGTGTATTTTCCTGAAAATTCTAGAACGGGTGTTACAGATTATCCGCTTTTTGAATAAAGATCAAAGTACGTAAGTTAGGTAAGGGTAGCTTTAAATATTGTTTTTATCGTCGATACATTATGAATGAACCTCGAAGAGATCCTTACGAATACCTTCCTATAGGGCATCGTTTAGAAGTCTGCAATACTTTGTTTAACCAAGGAGGTCTTAAGATAGTTGATAATTCATTCTTATGGGGTTTTGATTTTTTTAACCGCGATTTTGATACCTCTGAGGATTCGATAGCTAATGCAGGGATATTTTGGTCAGGGCTTGATGGAATTGTGAATGATAGTGTTTCATTTCCAAAAGAGACAATTGAAGAATTTGCAGATGGGATTCGGTTAGTAAAAAGAAACGCTCGTAGAAGAAGAAGGAATATCAGCGGAAGGGCAGAGCGACATCGTGATAGAATCTATGAATTATCTCGTTTGGGATCAAATGTTGCTAATGTTGGAAAGCGAGTAGCACGAAAATTTGCAAGGGGCTATTCCACAGAGAGTCATCTTTCACAAGAAGGATTGCAAGCTTTACAAGTAATGTATCCTGCTGTTACTAAGGTGGCTCAAAATGAATGGGTGTCTCGAAAAAAAGACATGGCAAGTGATTGCAGAATCTTCACTAAAGCACTTGCTGCAGCTGTTGATAATCCTGTTTCAATACTCACCAAGGATTATGATTTTCCACGATTACTCTCGGCTTTTTATGAGCAGAAAGATCATCTAGCTATCCAGTATGGGTTTAATGGGCCTGTTCATGAAGTAAGTGTTGTTCACTCGAATAATGAAGTTGCTACGCATCACTATCCACACCCACAATCTGGAACGTGTGCGTCGGAATCAATTAAACTTGATGTATGAAATTTGCAGATTCCAATAATTGATAGATATAAAAACCCTTTTTGTTATTAGAAACTATGGTAACTGAAAAAAGAGTGACGCATGCACGGCATCAACTAGAAACTATTCTGGTTATTCTCATTACTGCTATGCTCATTGGTAGTTTTGGGTGGCTTGTAGGGCTTGTTATTGCGGTTGTTGCGGCAGTGCTCTATAATTCCTATCGCCACAAAAAATTAGATTCTAAAAAGTAGTATTGTAAATAAAGTAGGGTGCTATTTTCAAATTATAGGATTGCTTTTCGTAATGGTCATTGTTGCATACGCCTTTAGTCCTTTATTTGCAATTGCTATTGGTGTTGCTGCAGGTGCACTATATAGGAAACGAAAGAAAAAATAATTCTTGAAGTTGTTAAAAAAAGCTGGGGATATTAAAGAATATTCTAAGTATAATCTCTATTATAGTTGCTGATATAATAACAAAGAGTACTTGCAAAATCCAAACAAAGAGTGCTTTGTTCCAGGTTAATTTGTATGCTCGTTTGTAAATAATAAGTAATGTAAATACTGAAAGTAGTCCTAGGAAATAAGGTATAATCGCATTTAGTAGTGCTACCGTTACTCCGGCAATGAATGTTATTAGTAATGCTTTTGAATAAGTTGATTTTCGCTTTACTATGCGAACTGCTTTGTGCAATGGGAGTGCTGATAGTAAAAATAATACGAGGCTAATAAAAAGGGGTAGTAGTTCTGCCATCATTCATTGATGGTAGGGGGGTATTAATGATTTTCGAGCCAATCATGGGCAGCTTTAATCTCTTCAACATGTAATTCATGTCCCCACGACCAGGTTTTCACGTGCAAATGGGCTTTGCTTTCTCGCAAGTAATCAATTAGATCTTGTGTTTTTTCAGGGGGGATTAAATCGTCGCGTTCCCCGCGTGAGAGAAACACGTGCGTATCTGAAAGTGTAGGGATTGTTTTTGGTATGCCTGGGAGGAGTGCTTTAAACAAGAGCGCTCCTTTGACAATGAGCTTACTTTGTAATAGCAGGTTTGCAGCCATATTAGCTCCGTTTGAGAATCCAAGTACATACACTTCTTTTTTGTCAAGCTTGTAGTCTTTGAGTGCTTTTTTGAGAAATAGTGCTAGCTCTTCGGTACGGGTTTCTAAATCTTGTTGATCAAATTCTCCGTTTTCGGGTAGTTTAAACCAGCGTAGCATCCCGTGCTGTTCTGATTTGCCGCGTGGGCTGAGAATACTTGCGGTAGCGTCAAGTCGTTTTGCAAGGGGGAGGAGGTCGTGTTCGTCAGCGCCGGTACCGTGCAAGAGGATAAATAATTTGGTTCCTGTTCCCTGTGTGAATACGTGTTCGAAATGTACTGTCATTTTTTCCCCTCTAGTGGTTGTAGTTCTTTTTCTATGTCTGCTCGTTTGTCTTCAAACCATGCAGGTAGTTTAAGGTGCGTACCGAGTTCTTGTTCGGGTTCATCAACCGTAAAGCCGGGGTTGTCAGTTGCAATTTCAAAGAGTATTCCTCCTGGTTCACGAAAGTAGATTGAGTGAAAGTAGTTACGGTCAATAATATGTGTTGGGTTTCGATGGAGTTCTGAAAGTTCTTCACGGTCTTTTTTTTCGGTTTCATCATCTTTGGTACGGTATGCCACGTGGTGAATTGTACCATGGCCGAGCTGTCCTGGTGGAGCATCAGGACTGCATACTATATCTACAAACGTTGCGGGTATTGCGTCTATTTTAGGTTTGAATCGATGTCTATTGTTCTCTTCAGATACCTCTTCAAAACCCATTTTTTCAAGGAGCTTAGCAGTATCTTCATACCCTTCTTGCGTTAAAGTAACTGAGTGAAATCCTTTTACTGAATAGTCTTCTGGTACTGCTTCGTTCCAGCCATGATCTGCTTGGTGTTTTGCAAGCGGGGTAGCGATGAGTTCGAGAAGTAAGCCGTCAGGATCTTCAAAACTAAGTACTGTCTCCCTAAATCGTTCTGAAAAGGAAAGTTTTATCTTTTTCTGAGTAAGGCGTTGCTTCCAATAGTCAACTGCTTGTTCGGGGATGGTAAATCCGATTGCTGTTGCCTGGCCAGTTCCTCGTTTCCCATTAGGGACTTCTTTCCAGGGGAAGAAGGTGAGTGCAGTGCCAGGGTGGCCTGTCGTATCCCCGTAATAGAGGTGGTAGGTATAGGGGTCGTCAAAATTAACTGTTTTTTTCACGAAACGTAGCCCTAAGACGTTCGTGTAAAAATCATAGTTTTTCTGCGCATTTGACGCGATTGCAGTAATGTGGTGTATGCCTAGTAAGTTCATACTAGTCTCTTTTTCTCATTATTAATAAAGATATTGCGTTTTGGTTTTCAAGTAGTATTTTTATAGGCTGTATTGCTTAGTGATAGTATGGTTAAAAAAAAGAGTGTTCGCAAAAAAGCAAACTCTAAGAAAAAATTATATTTGGAACAAAAGGCAAGTAAGCAATCAAAACAAGAACATGATTGGCAGAAAAAACGTGTTGAATCATTTGTGAATACGTTGTTTATTGTGTATGCAGCACTCCTTGCTGTTCCATTACTAATTCTTACTGCTACATCAACTGACACGAGTCCTATAATGGTTGTTGTTTGGGCAGTAGTTATTATTGGCGGTCCAGTGCTCATTTACAAAACAGTGCTTTTTATGGTGAGAAAGGGTTCTCGGTAACGGAATAGGTTTAAATTACATGAGTCTATTACTCTGTCATGACACTCAAAACCGTTCCTACAAAAAAAAGTGTTTCTGCATTGGTAAATGCTATTGAGGATGATGCAAAGCGTAAGGATACTAAAGAACTCATTGCACTTATGAAAAAAATCACTGGCAAACGGCCCGTAATTTGGGGCGATAATTTCATCATTGGGTTTGGAACATACAAGTACAAGCGAAAACATAGCAAGGAAGAACTTGAATGGTTTAATGTCGGATTTGCACCAAGAAAAACAAATATTACCTTGTACGTAACGTGTTATTTAGAAAAAGAGCCATTGATTAAAAAATTAGGGAAATGCAAGCATGGTAAGGGGTGTTTGTATATTAAGAAATTAGAAGATATTGACTTGGAAGTGCTCAAAAAACTAATTGCAAAGTACAAAGATGCTGCGTGGTATTAACATCCGGTGTCAATTGCCCACTGTGGCGCTTCACACTTTTCTTGCGTATCAGACGTATTTTCTTCATTTTTCGTTTCAGTGCTTGTCTACGCAAAAACGATTGTTGTAGCAATAACTCCCATAAGAAGTATGAACAAGATAAGAATAGCGATGTGTGTGTCTCGCACTTTTTGAATTGGCTCTTTGCGCTTTATGGCACATGCTCCTCCAGGACAGAGTTTGGCTTTTTCTTTATTGAAGAGATTATAGAGTTTGCATCCGATGCAAATGCCAAATGCCGCTTCAAAAAATAAGAGGGTAAGGCATATGAGGCAAATGCTAAGGTTGAGTGGGCCGCGAACATCAAATGTAACAACAAGGAAAAACATGGTCACTGCAAGTGCCCATCCGAGTAACCAGGCGAATTTTTTCTGTGGTGCTCCTGCATACTCGACTGTTTGATTGCGAACAAATATGCGTCCAAGAATCATGGCAGGGGAAAATTGCGGGGAGATAAAAAGTCTGATTGTAAAATCAGAGAGAAAAATGATAACAAATAATTTGATGTAGTTGAAATTGCCAAGTAGCCAAGCGTTCATAAATGCAATAAATGCGCCTAGAAACATAATCCCTGCTGCAGCGCGTACTTCTCGCTCATTAACGACTCGAACTTCAACTCCAGGTACTTTCTCTCCAAATCCAAACAGTGTTTTCATACCTGAGTGGTTTTTCAGATGTTTATAAAGCTAGAGTAAACAGGGTAAATGAACCTTTTTTATACTCGTTTATGCTAGTAGCTATATGAAAATTAGTTGGGGTGTTTTGATTGGGCTTATTATTGTGTGTAATCTAGTTGGTGCACTGGGCACGCTTTGGACGAGTCCTGATGGGGAATGGTATTCGTCAATTACCAAGCCGAGTTTTAACCCTCCTAGTTGGGTGTTTGGTCCTGTCTGGACAATGTTATTTACTCTAATGGGTGTTGCACTCTATCTTGTAGTGCAGGCTCCTGATTCACGAGATAAAAAAATGGGACTTATCTTTTTCGGAGTACAATTTATTTTCAATGTGCTCTGGAGTTACTTGTTTTTTGGAATAAATAATCCGTTAGCGGCATTTGTAGAAATTCTAGTGTTGCTTGGTCTTATCATTTGTACTGGGATATACTTTTTCAGAGTTCGCAAAGCTGCAGGTTACTTGCTTATTCCCTATATTTTCTGGGTTAGCTTTGCAAGTGTTTTAACATTTAGTATCTGGAGATTAAATGGGTAAGCAAACATACATTATCGCACAAAAACCTAACCTGCCAATTATTGTTTGGTTTGTAAGTTTTGTATTATTACAGTTTTTTTCTATTGGGGTTGTTCACACGTTGCTTGCGCTTATATCCTTCGGAGCTATTTTTACTTGGGCATGGCTTGAAATCTTTCAAGGGGTTAATGCTTTTAGAAAAGTTCTTGGGGGGGTTGTAATGGCCTTTATTCTACTCTCTCGAATCTTCTAAGTTTTTTGTGATTCAACGTACTGTTTGAAATGCTTAAGAATGGCTTCCCATCCTTTTTTTTGCGCAGTTTTCGGATTAATAGTTTCTGCTTCTATAACATAGGTTACAAGTGTTCCTGTATCTGTTTCGTTAAAAGTAATTTCTGCGGTTCGTCCGTCTTCCATTGTGTACGCTAGAGTGTTTGGGGGTTCTATACGGGTAAAAATCCCTCTAAAATCAAATTGTTCACTTTTGTCTTTTGCAGCCATTGTATAAGTAAAGGTTCCTCCTACTTTGAGTTCATTACGAGCTTTTGGACATTCCCACGTTTCCGAAGAGTAGTTCCAGTGTTCAATATCTGAGGGGGTAGTAAAGTACATCCAGACATCTTTCGCTGATGCGTTAATAGTTGTTTTAACAGTAATGGTGCTCATTAATGAATGGGGGTAGTAAGGAGTTATAATTATTTGTATTGCTAGTTAGAAATCAACTTTTACGCCTACTACTGGCACGATGTTTTTGAATTTGATGCCGTCAGCATCTCCTTGATGTGTTGCACGAATAAATGCGCTTGTTTTATCAGTTAATTTGTAATCAAGATTTGCTTCAGTATACACTGTGTCTTTTTCGCTTGGTACAAAGTTATAGTCTACGCGAAGGTTTCCTGTAAGGTTGTCATCGAACTTTTGATTAGTTCGCACACTTAGTTGTGATCCGAAATCTCCTGATGTTTCAAAAGGAAGTAGTTTTATGTAGGTACGGTTAGTTTCGCCGGTGTCTGGTGTGAAGGAAACCCCCAGTCTGAGTAGATCTTTGAAGTCTGAACCCCCATTATATTCAAGCACTCCTCCAAAACGAGTTAGGTTATCGCTGACGTCACCAAGGAGTCTGTCTAGTGTAAGTTCAGTATAGTAGTGTTCAGAATCAAGCGGTCGTTTTTTAGTTGCATCAATGTCTGCATAGCCAAAGAGTCGTGTCGGAGCAACAGCATCTTCTTGGAGCGGTGTTTCACCCTCAAAACGAACGGTGGTATGGTTGTGTTTTAGATCATATCCTGGTCGAGCACGTAATGACTGATCTGTCTGAGGAACCCCGCTACAGCCAACCGTTAGTGCAAGTAATCCTCCGCCAATAAGTGATTTGAGTCCCATGCACTCTTCACATTATCGTCGGTATTCTTAAAGATTTATGTGATTAACTCTATCTATGAGGGCATCCTGGCCAGCAACAGGGTCTACGCTTACCCTGTAAGAGATCTTCACATCCGCGCTTTATTCGTTTAACTCGTGTCTCTTCTTTTTTTGCAGCGGTCATCCAGCAAATAAATTCGTTTCGTGCGAGTGGCGTTAGGTCATTCCACGCTTCTACCAATTGTTCTGACGCGGTGAGTGCTTTACGCAGGTCTGCGGGGATGGTGTGTACCGCGCCTTGAGAAAGGTTTGTCATTAGTGTTAGGGGTATTATACGTTTATATAATCCAGTGTATTTGGTATTGCATGGGGAAAAAAGGGGTATTTGTGAGTGTTTCCGTGGTTGTTGCGCTCGCAGGATTGATAGTTTTCCTTGCAGGTCCAATCCCGCAAGAATCGCCTCAAACATATAGTCTCCCTGAGCCTCCAATACAGCAACAACCTGCTCCAGGGAATATTCCTCCAGAAGCGCCGAGTGGCGAGGAGTTTTATGCTTCACAGCAAGCTGAAGGGTTTACCGTTTCTCAGAATGAACTGCTTTTCACAGGAGGGTATGCTGACCCTTCAGTTATTGAGTTTGGAGGCCGGTATCTGATGTATTTGAATACGTTTGGTGGAACGCAAACCGGGGTGTATATTCTTGAGTCGAGTGATGGGGTTACCTGGTCTGAACTCACTGAGGTTATTTTTCCAGGCATTGCTACCGCGCGAGCGTTCGAGTTTGAGAGGGGTATACGGTTGTACTATCCAAATAATGGGGAATTACATAGTACTATTTCCGTCGATGGAGTAACAAATTGGGTTGAGGATGGGGTGTTGCTTAGTCCGAAAACGGGCTATAAGCTTGAAGGTCCAACGGTGATTCAAACAGCTTCAGGCTATCGTATGTTTTTTGACGAGTTTGACGCAGCAAGTCAAGGGGATGGGAATATTCTGACTGGTGAAATCTATGGAGCGAGCTCACCTGATGGTGTTGCATGGACTCGTGATGCACAGCCAACTATCGTATTTGAAGATGCAGTTGAGGGATTTGGTAGGGCTGGATCACCAAAGCAGGTCTTACACCCATTCATTATTGAAGTTGCAGGCAGAGGGTATTATATGTTTTACAACGCTCATTCAGAAGTATTTGTTGCTCATTCTGATGATGCTGTTACCTGGGAGAAACTCGGGTATGTAGGGTTACACGGGGCTGATGTTGATATTATCCCGTTAGATGATGGTACATTTAGGATGTACTATGGTGATTTTAGTCCTGAAACGCTAGGGGTTGTTTATACCACTATTTTAAGGCTTGAATAGGGATTACAAGGGTTTAAATGCTGTTAAAAACCGGGATTATTGATGGAGATTTTTAGAAATTGTGGATTTCCACACATTAGTAGAAAACAGAAGACACTGACGTTTTTCGTTGGTATGTTCTTGCTTAGTGCAGCGTTCATAATCGCATTTAACACTTCTGAAGAGTTTAGGAATTTTACAGGTAATGTTATCAGTAGCTTTAGCGGACCTGAGTATGCAAATATTACTATTGATTTTGAGAATGAGGTAGGAGTTATTCGGGATGATTTTTATGGTGTGAGTAATTTTAATGGGTATCTTTCAGACTTATCATATGTAACATCTTCTGGTGGATGGTCTCTGTTTGATACTCCTTCTAACGAAACGCACACACGGCAGGCGTTTATTGACGCTAATTTGAAGATTTTTAGAAGTTGGGCGTTTCTCACTCTTCTCTCTTCCGAAGAAGGGGTGTTGAGGAATCTCGATTCTGACGCTACCTATCATGCAACGCTTTGGAACGTTGATGCTTTAACAGACCAAAATAAGTGGGCGTATGAAAATGATAAGATAATGATGTACAATATTGCGGGTATGCCTGAGTGGCTTGCTGACAAATCTACTGGTTGGTGCACTGACCGTCCAATTGACGGCTTATATTATTCAGATCATTTTCTCAATACTAATTGGAGTTCTTGCTCACCAACAAATTACACTAAGTACCAGGAAGTTGTGACTGAATTAGCAATGAACATCTCAAATAATTGTGAATATGCAGATCATATCTGGTTTAATATTGGTAATGAAATGGAGCAGACGAATTGGCTTGATAACTTGCCAGCTGATGATCCTCTAAAAGCTGCAGAATTTGTGAAATTATATGAGCATACGTATGATGCACTAGATCCTTTGTGTGATGGGCGTTTTACCTTGGGAGGTGCTTCTGGACTTCGGTTTTTCCCAAACATGCATCATGCATTTTTAGCGAACATGTCTGATAAAATGGATTATTATTCTGAAAACATCTATTCTGACTGGTATAATCCGTATATTGAAACTACAACTATTGATTATCGTGTCGAGCAAATTATTGATAATTGCGAATTGCATGGGGCTAATTGCGACCATATTATTATTTCGGAATGGGGGTATATTTTCAACTCCGAGGACCGGGATGATTATATGAATGTTGATGTAGGATATGTCTATCTTACAATGTTGCGTAAATATCCTGCTAATATCTCGCTGGCGTTTCATGAATATATGCTTCCCGTTAATGGAAGCGATTATCATTTCATCTCTGAACCGTCTCTTTCAGATGCGTTTTATAATCCGTATAATGTAACGAAGGATTTTGCAACATATCATGCCGGTGGGGAGGCTGTTGTTACCTCAAATGCTGATCTGAGCACAATTCATGTTGTCGTAAGTAAGGAAAGCAATGGAACAGGTCATATTTCAATCATTAATGAGGGCGGCGATACTGATGTTACGTTGCTACTAGAAAACAGCGCTAACTTAACGTTTACTGATGTCAAGACAGGACAAAACTATAGTGCAAGCAATAATTCAGTAGCTATTGGTGTTATTGATATGCATAAAATTCGGCATTTTACGTTTAGTGATTCTATTGTAAGTGGGGGATCAGAAGAGCCACCTCCTCAAGGCGCTTCTTCTTCTTCTGGCGGTAGTTCTTCTAGTAGTTCCTCTGGCGGATCATCTAGTAGTTCTTCTTCTGGCGGTAGTTCTTCTAGTAGTTCCTCTGGCGGATCATCTAGTAGTTCTTCTTCTGGCGGTAGTTCTTCGAGTAGTTCTTCTGGTGGGTCAGCACAAACAAGCCCTCCTGTAGTGCCTCCTGCTCCAGTAGAACCTAATGAGTCTAATGAATCTCCAATACCTCCTCAACCTCCTATTCCTCCTGTAGAGACCACTGAAGTTGCAGTTGGTGATAACGAACAAGTGCCTTTTTCAGAATCGTTTTTAACAGGATTTGGTATTTTTGAATCTGATAATGAGGGTGGTGTAAGGAACGTTGCGCTCCTGATTACGGTGTTTGGAATTCTTGCTGGTGCGATTATTATTAAGGTCCTACAAAAAAAGAAAGTTTCATCAGCAAATAAAAGAAATCAGTTATTTATCGTTAAAGCAAGCAGGTTTAAAAAACCAAGTAAAAAGAAATAGGTATGGATAGCAATCTCGTACTAGTGGCCAGTAGCGGGTTACTTGTGCTCGTTGGAGTAATTACAATGGCACTCTTCTACCTCGTACGAACAAAGAAACTTCAGAACACCTGGGTGGGCAAAAAATACACCTATATTATGGGTGAATCACTGTATAGGAATTCAGTGTATTTGATGATTAACACTGTTGTGGTCACAGGTCTTGGATTTTTCTTTTGGCTCATTAATACTCGATTGTTCACTGCTGAGGAGATTGGTCTTGCAACTTCTGTAATTAGTGTTATGGGGGTTATAACAGGGATATCTGTTCTCGGACTTAATATCGGTCTAATTCGATTTTTACCTAAATCAAAGAAAAAAAATGAAAAAATTAATGCTTCATTTATGACCATTTTGCTCTCTTCTATTGTTGTTTCAAGTATTTTTCTCGCTCTATTGCCCTTTATCGCTCCTGAACTCATGTTCCTTCGTGCAAATGCGTTAATCGTCATTTCATTTGTGTTTTTTATGTTTGTAGCAGGGTGCAATTTACTTATAGATAGTATTTTCACAGCGTTTAGAACTACAAAACACATTATTGTAAAAAATGCAGTTTTTAGTGTTCTCAAGCTAGTATTGCCTTTCTTCTTGGTCTTTTTAGGAGCGTATGGTATCTTTAGTGCGTGGATGATTTCGCTCATTGCTGCTGTGCTAGTAAGTATTAGTATTCTAATGCGAAAATTTGATTACGTCCCAAAGATTGAATTGAATAAAGAAGTGGTAAAGGATATCGGAGGGTATAGCTTTGGAAACTATGTTGCTGGGTTTATTAGCGGATTGCCGTTGCTTGTGTTGCCGTTGCTTGTACTTAATCAGCTAGGTGCCGAATCTGCAGCATATTATTATATTGCGATGATGATCGCAGCACTTTTGTTTGTAATTCCACAAGCAACAAGTCAAAATGTTTTGGCTGAAGGGTCGTATTCTGAGAAAGGATTGAGGGAACAGATTACTAAGGCAAGTAAAATTATTGCAGCGCTGCTACTCCCTTCAGTAGTGTTTATTATCTTCTTTGGTAAGTATCTCTTATTGCTCTTTGGAGGAGAGTATTCTGAAGGCGGGTTTGAACTCTTGCAGTTACTTGCCCTTAGCGGTATGTTCGTAGCTTTTAATGCGGTTTTTACGGCTATTTTCCAAGTGCAAAAAAGAATTACTGGTTTACTCATACGAAGTATTGTGAGTTGTACACTTACTATCTCGCTTGCATACGTATTTATTGCTCAAGGTGCTGGCTTAGTGGGTATTGGATATGCGTGGATTGTAGGTCAAGTGGGCATGGCACTCTTTTTTGTAGTAATGCATTTTGCACGAAAAAATAAATGAATACTCTTAAAAGGGGTGATTTTGGAGGTCTACTATGGTAAAGCCTCTTGTTTCAGTGATTATCCCCTCATATAATAACGCATTGCTAATTGAGAAATGTATTGATTCGATTATAGCTCAAAGCTTCAAACGACTAGAGATTATTGTTGTTGATGATTGTTCTACTGATGATACGATTGCAAGACTCAAAAGATGTAATGATAAGCGATTGAAGGTTTTGCAAACAAAACAAAATGGGGGCAGTGCTATTGCTCGCAATAAAGGGATTAAAAATGCAAGGGGTACCTATCTATTCTTTATTGATGGTGATTGTATTGCTGAAAAAGATTGGATTGCACAGGGCTTAAAGGTTTTCAAAAAAGAGAATTGCATAGGGGTCGAAGGTAGAATTCAGTATGTTTCTAAAAACTATAAGCCAGGGGTTATGGATAATGTTGCTGAGAATAAGCATGGTGGGACGTTCATGGGTGCGAATATTGCATTTCTAAAAAAAGTAATTGATGATGTCGGGGGATATGATGAGAACATGATTCGAATGCAGGATCGAGATATCGCTTTTAAAGTTTTGAAGAAAGGGCGTATTATGTTTGCAAAAAATATGGTTGTTACACATCAAAAAGTTGCTTGGACATTTAAGAAAAAGATGTGGTTAGCTAAAGAATGCACGAAGACGAATATTACACTTTTTAAAAGGTATAATGATAGAAATCAATTTGTAGGGAGGGTGTATCAACCTGTTAATTTGCTTGCTGTAGTCTTTCCGCCTACTGTATTGGGTTTATTATTTACAAAGCGTTTTAGAAAGGTTTCTGATTTGAAGGTACTTGCCTGGACATATGCGTTTGTTGTTGTTGAACGATTCACGCTTTGGAAAACAGCCTTTAAGGAACGCATATTTCTAGTGTAATGTTGTAATTCACCAAGGGTAACTCCCGTTAAGTTTAAAAATGATTTATCGTCAACTAAACTATGAAAAAACCTGTAGTTTCAGTTATTTCCCCGAATTACAATAATGCGAAGTATATTGAGAAGTTTGTTGCATCAATTTTAAGTCAAAGTTTTAAGGATTTTGAATTGCTTGTTGTTGATGATTGTTCTACTGATGATACGATTGCACGACTCAAAAAGATAAAAGATAAGCGTCTTAAGGTGCTTAAAACTCCTGCTAACGGGGACATTTCAGTTGCAAGAAATCTTGGTATGAAACATGCGAAAGGAAAATACATTTTTTTCACTGATGGTGATTGTACTGCCGATAAAAATTGGCTTGCAAAGGGTGTAGAAACGTTTGAGAAAGAGCAATGTCTTGGTGTTGAGGGAAAGCTCCAATATGTTTCAAAAAATTACAAGCCAGGGTTTATGGATAATGTTGCTGAGAATCCGAGCGGAGGACGGTATATGGGTGCTAATGTTGCGTATACTAAAAAAGTTGTTGACGAGGTAGGGTTTTTTGATACTGCTATGCGGAGAATGGAAGATCGAGATTTTGCGCTTCGAGTGTTGCAAAAAGGAAAAATCGTATTCGCTAAAGATATGGTTGTTACGCATCAAAAATATCCTTGGACGTTTAAGAAAAAGATGAAGTTAGCGCGTGAGGACACTAAAGGTAATATCACGCTGTTTAAAAGATTCAAGGATAAAAATCAAATTTTTGGAAGGATTTACCAACCAGTTAATCTATTAGCGCTTTTTTTCCCACCACTAGTGCTAGGGGTTCTTTTTACTAAAAAATTCAATAAGATTTCTGATTTAAAAGTGCTTAGCTGGACGTATGCGTTTGTTGTTGTTGAACGATTCACCCTTTGGAAGAATGTGTTCAAGGAACGTGTTTTCTTAATCTAAGCTACTTTATCTTCAAAAACAATTTTTCCTGTATAGGATAGTAATTCTATACCTAAGAAATAAACAGGGTAGGTGAAGTAGACGCTATTTGAAGTCAGCAGGTATAAAAGTACACCTAAAGCGACCAGTCCTCCTTTGAGGTATATCCGTTTACCAAGTGAGATTCTTGCAAACGCATGTTTATCTGATAAATAGTAGTACGTGCTTTCTAGATGCGTATTTATGAGGAGTACAAAGAAGAGGGTTTGAACCTGTATCAAATCAATAAATATAATGAGGGGAATAAATGCCCTACACAGTTTGAGTGTTGTAAACGTAACTATCTTTTGAGGTTTAGAGGCGATTGTGTGCAAGAAGTACATTCCAATACAGAAAAGCATGAGCCAGAAGTATAGTGCTGCGTTGTAGCCTTGATGGCTAAAGTAGAGCAATATAATGTCTAGTGTAACAAGTCGTATGAATATGAATAGGCCCGTATTAATCTTAGTTCCGGGTCGTATCCTCAGAGTGTTATTGCTGCTTTTTGTAAGTGCGTAGATGTCATTAATAAGGCCCCCTATCTCATACGCTGTAAAAAATGCGAAGAATGAAAGTCCGGATAGGAAGAGGGCGGTCATAAAAGGTGTGTTTGGTATTGAAAAGAAATATACGAATAATGCTACGGGTAAGATATTCTTTAAGAATACTTCAATTACCGCTCCTCGTAAGTGAAACCTGCTTATGAGATAATAAAAAGTAGGGATATAGGCATATGGTGCAGTTTTTGTATTTATACTATACACATCGTCTTTTGTAGGGTTTTCCAGTTGCTTTTTTGCATAATTTTTTAGGATTGGTATGCGCACTTGATAGCGTCGCATATTTTTTTTCCATGCTTGCAATTCTTTTGGTGTGTGAGCAATTGCGTGTGCATTAGGGATTTGTTTCATAAGGAGCACATCATCTTGATTATCTGAATAAAAACTAGTGTGTTCTACATCAAGCGCGTGGAGTTTATTTTCAAATAAGGTATCTTTTTTTCCAAGTAAATCAGTATGTAGTTTTCCAGTGTAGACTCCTTTTCGTACTGCTAGTTCTGAGGAGTAATACGTAGTAATGCCTAGTTTTGTAGCAAGTGCTTGTATTGGCGGATTAATGGATGCTGAGATGAGCACTATGTTTGTGTTGTGTGCTTGTTCTCGATGGAGTATCTGCATTATTTTTTCATGAAAGAGTTTTTTCTCATATAATTTCTCAACATATGTTTTCGCTTTTTGTTCAATTTCATCTACAGTGTACCCTTTCAAAAGACTAATTATCCCTTGGCGAGGATAGTCTTTTTTGAATATGTGGTGTAGGTGGAGTGTGGTAATAATAAAAGAAATAAGGGTATAGAATCTAAAGAGGCAGTGGCGTAGTGGTTGTTCTTTGACTACAAATCCGATAAAATCGTGAGTGTTATTTGTTTTTGTGAGGGTATTGCACACATCGAATAGTGCTGTTTGTTGTTTCATTTGAATATGACGCTTTCCCCATTTGAATACACTAGATTTTTATTGTCTTCCAGGAATTCGTCTGGATAATTGTATGTTAGCGGGGCTATTTTAGTTAGTTTGATTGCTTGATCATTTGCAAAATTATTATAGTCTAAGTATACATAATCATCTTTTTGAATTACTTCGGGGAATATATTTGGGTTAAATTCACGTTGCAAACGTATTTTTTGAGAAAGTAGCAGTTTGTATGATGAAAAGCTATCAATGTAAATTGTTTTGTCAGGGTCATAATGGGTATAGAGCCATTCTCCAGAGGCAATGTCAGACTGGTGGGTGTAGAGTGAGTCATGTTCATACCCGTGATTTGCAAGGAATAGCTTTGTTTCAGGGCCTCCAAAAAAGTGGTGGACCGTGCCTGATAAAAATAGGAAATAGAGCGCTATGAACAGGGTGAAGAATAGTACTTGTCTTTTATGATTGAGGAGTGGGCCCAGACCAAAAAGGAGCATGGGGGATAGCACGAAGAGCATTTGTTGATAGGTTCTTCCGGTGTCATAACTGAGTGATATGAAGGGGAGTACGAGCAGTCCAACAAGCAGTATAAATGCGATGAGTATCATAAGGGTATGTTCTAGGTTTTGCTTTTTGAACGGTTCATTTTTTCTAAGAAATTGAGCTACGAGGTAGTAGGTTGTTCCTATGGAGATGAACAGGCTTCCGAGCGCTTTTAGTATTTGCCGAATTCCTGTAACTGTTGTTGCTGCAGCTGCTCTATCTTCTTTTGCGGGGTCTCCTGAAATCTTAGGCTCGAACGAATAGTCTGCGTAGGTTTTGGGATCATAATAATTATGATTGGGGTATTGTTCTTTGAACGTAGCTACTATCTCAGCTGCTTGTTCTTCCATGCTCGGGGGATTTTCTTGTTTCCCAAAAAGATTGAATTGTTCAAAGACTGATTGCTCAGTGCTTTGCAGTTCTCGGTTAAAGATATTGTCTATATTATCAATGCTTTTTTCTGCAAAATTAAAGAGTGTGTCAGCTGTAGGGGTTACTTGTACGTACCAGATAAATCCAAAAAATAAGAGGTATGCGAGTACCATGCCATTAAGGTAGAATTTTTCTTTATGGTACACGATTGTTTTTGTTTTTCGAATGTGTCGTTTCTCATATGCTTTATAGCAGAGGATGCTTAAGTAGGTGAGGGTAAAAAATGCGAGTGCTATGTAGGTGGTGCTATAATGTGAGAGTATCATACCGACTCCGAAAATGATGAATAGTGTTTTTCTGATGGTTGGTCTGATTTCTGTTGCGAATGCAACGAGGAGCATGAGGCTAAGAAAAATAAATGCTATTTCTTGTCGTGGTGATAGTTGTATGAGGCTTGTGAAAAACATGGGTTGGAATATGAAGAATGCACTTGCTAAGAATGAATGTAATTTGCTGAAGTGAGTATTGAAACATAAGTAGAGCGTTACCGGAACTATCGAATAGAGTATCTGAAAAAATAATTTGATGATTATGTGATGGTTGACTTCGAGGAATGCTACTAAGATGTTTGGGAGCAATGCTATGCTCGCCATAAATTCGTAGTTTGCTTGGCTTAAGCCTGCTAGGCCGCTTATACTCCAATAAGATGCTTGATGCACGAATTGTGTTACCATAAACTCAAGGTTAGGATCTCTACTACTCAGAAAATAACTGCGCATGGAAAATGAGAGGAGTAATGCAAGCCCCATAAGCCAGATTGCCCAAGGGTACACGTTAGGATTGAGCTTATCTTTGAGTGCAACTGCAAGGAAAAAGTAGGTTAGTATTGAACCTATCATAAGAAGGGTGATGTTGCTTGTACCGTTATTATTGAGTATGAATGCTCCGAGCACTGCTAGAAACGGAAAGAAGAGCGGTAGTATGAAGAATACTGTGTTGAGGGTGTTGAGCTTTGGAAAATGCAGAGGGAATCTTGTAACGTTTTTATTACGATAGTATGAAAGCACTCCGAGGGTTATGGTAAGTAGTGCAAAGCTAATGAGTAACGTATTTGTCTCAAGTGGAGTATCTGTAATGCTAAGCAGTGGGAGTGTCCAATTAATGATCATTCCCCCAACGAGTAAAAAAATGAGTGAGAGTCCGATTGTAAATACGAAATAATGCCAGTATGTTTTAGTCCTAATATTTAACAGGAGCATGAGCAGCAGGCCCGGAATGAGTGTTGCAAATAAAAATCCGAGTATTGTACGCGCATAACCGGGGTTTATATCGAGCGCTACGAGTAATGCGAAAAAAAGTGAGAAAATACTTATTCCTAAATATAAGCCTTTTTTTGTTATGTGCATCCAGGTTTCTGTACGTGTAGGTTTCTGTTCTTTTTCAGGTGCTATTTGTGGTGGGAGCGTGAAAAAGCGTTTGAAGAGTGATTTACTTTTTAGTTCCATGGTTTAACTTGTTGCTTATAAAACCAAATACGTATGGTATTGCAACGAGCGGTAAAAGTAATCGATCGTACATATTCCTTTTGTTAGTATAGGTTTGCGGTGTTCCTCCAACCATTGCCCGTTCTTTGCCAGCATACCAGTATCTTCGAAAGACCCATGCAAGGCGCATTCTATCAGTTTGGATTTGGTGATGTACTGTTGCTTTTCCAGTATAGTATGTTGTAAATCCTTTTTTCTCGCTTCGAGCGCACAGATCTGATTCTTCCCCGCTCATGAGTGAGCCTGGTCGCCGACCAAGGTTTTCATCAAAAAATGCTTCTTGTTTGAGTAGTTTTTTATTTAGGCTAAAATTAACTCCTACTATTCTCGAAGTTTCTAGTGTTGTCGCTCCTAAATCTATCGTTGAGTACATATCCATGAGGATATTTGATTTATGATACCATTTTGGTTTGCAAAGCCATTTAGCAACTGATTTTCCTCCTACAATTGCTGCTTTTGGATTGGCACGATAAGTGTTTGCGAGTTCATACGCCCAGTTTGGTTCGGGTATTGCGTCTGAATCAATAAAGAGGACGAGGTCTGTTTTTGCGAGTTTGATGCCTATGTTTCGAGCGTTAGAAAGTGATTTATCTGATATTTTCTTGTAGTGTATTGTAATATTTTTCGTTGATAGGTTGGCACAAAGTTTTTTTGTTGCGGCATCAAATGTTTGGTCTAGAAAATACACTGTTGCACGAACATTTTTTTGTTGTGCGAGACCTTCTATACAGGGGTGGATGAGCTCGTTAGCTTCATTGTATCGGGTTAGTGTTATGGTTACGTTTGGTTTCATTTACTAAGTTCCTCCCTGGTGCTGCTTGCAGTGTTCCAGCCTTTTGCAAGGAATGGTGATAGTGCCATAGTTACTTGCATTGATATAAACATTCGTGCGAAAGCTCCTAGTTTTGGTACGAGGAAGAGTGCGAGTGAGAATATATAGGGTGGTTGTGTTATGAGGAGCCCTAAGTATGTTAATACGCCGAGTAGTACGAGGTAGGGTGAGAGTACGTGTGTGAGGAGTGCGAATGGAAGTACTACTTTGCCAAAGTTTCGTTTTCCAATCATTGGAATGCTTTTTGTGTACATGTACATTACTCCTCGGGCTCTGCGCATTTTTTGTTTTTGGCGTTCTTTAAAATTGGTAGGTGTGTATTCTGATACGATAGCGTTTGGCGCGTAACTAAATCGATACCCTTTTTTGATTACGGTGAATATGAGCTCGGTGTCATCTACGCTGCTTGATAGTTCCACTCCTTTGAGGAGTTTTGTTCGAAATGCCATGAGTGGCCCATTACAGATAGATACTGAGTCAAGCGCACTCTCTCCACTTCGCCATAGGTGGTAGAATGTTCGATACAAGCTTTCGTCTTTGTATGTTGCTTTTGAGGTTCCTGGTTCAATAATGTGTAGTTTTGCATTTGTAGCTCCGACATCTTTGTTTTGAAATTCTTGCATGAGGTGTTCTAGGGCATCTTCTTTTACGAGTGAGTCTGAATCGGTTACAACGGTTATTTCTGTTTTGATTTTTGGGAGGAGGTAGTTTAGGGCATTTGGTTTTCCTGGCTTGGTTGGGTTACTAATGATTTTATATTTGAACGGAAAGTTCTTCATTGCTTTTTGTATAACATCAAGTGATGCATCTGTTGAATGGTCGTCTAGAAAGATTACCTCTAACTTATTTTTCGGATAGTGTAGTTTTGCAGTATTTGCTATTTTTTTGGGCAGTACGAGTGCTTCGTTAAGAAAGGGGATGATAAGCGTTGCTGTAGGGTGAATTTTTTTTGTATAGTGGGGGAGTGGTTTTTTTGAATAATAGTAGTATACAAGGGTATAGCTAGTAAAGATAAGGGTTACCGCTCCGATGAGGGACAGTAGGAGTACTAACAGAAATGTCATTTAACCTCTCCTTGGTTTCCATCGAACATTCTTTAGTAACATGCCGGTTATTTTTAAGCCGTCCATTATTGGTGATAGCTTGCTTTCTCCGTGTCGTGGGTCGTACGTGATTGGTACTGAGTGCATTTTCAGTCCGAGCTTTGCCATTTTGGTTACCATTTCTGCTTCTATTGCAAATCCGCCCGCTCGAAGGTGGCCGTTTAAGACTTTGGTTGATTTTCGAGTCCATGCAAAGTAACCTGTACACGTGTCTGAGATGTTTGCTTTGTATAATGATCGTGTGAGGAAGGTGAAAAACCAGTTTGCTGATCGGTGGGAGAATGACATTGCATTCTTTGTCATATTCCCTTCAATTCGGCTTCCTACGATTACATCTGAGAATCCTGATTCGAGTGGTTCAATTAGGCGGAGCATTTCTCGTGGTTTGTAGGTGTTGTCCCCATCTACCATGACCACATAGTCAACATCTTTTGCAATATTTTTGAAGCCTGTCTTTATTGCGTTGCCTTTTCCAGGTTTTGGTTCATGAATTACGCGTGCTCCATATTTTTGGGCTACTTCTGCTGTTTTATCAGTAGAGTTATTGTCAACGACCATAACTTCTATTTCATATCCTTTCTTTGCCAATTCTGTATATTGGACATCTTTGATAACATCGGCAATTCCTTTTTCCTCATTGAGACATGGAACCATAAGTACTATTTTCTTATGTTTCTTAACTGCTTTTTGTGCTGTTCGGGCCATTGGTCGGTATATGTGTTGTTGCATTTGATACTGTAATGTTAAATAACATTAGTTAGGAAAACTTTTATAAGTGTTTCGGTTTTTTACTACTCTAGGGTTTAGACCTCTGAGCCTTACTCTAGAATATGAAACAAATAGTGCTTGCTGCCATATTAATAGCTATCGGATTTTTTTTCTTACTTGCGAGAATTCCTATTGGTATCGAACCGATTACTGAGGTATACTTCGAAAATCACACTTTGTTACCAAATGCATTATACTATACGCAAGAAACAGAGTTCTCATTCACTGTTGTTAATGCAGAACACCGGGAAATGCAGTATAAGTATCGTGTCGAACGATATAATGGGGAGGGGGAGCGTGTTACAATGACTCGATTAAAAGATTTTTCACTTGTAGAAGGGGAGAAAATAACGTTTACTGAAGGGTTAGGGTACGATGATGTTTTTGATTATGAAGAAAGCATTGAACGACTTCAGAATGATACGTTCACCGATAACCGTGCTAAATTGCTTGTGCGAGTACTTAAGTTCCCTGGGGAGGAAACTCCTTGGTTTGAAAAAAAACTTTGGAGAAACGACCCTAAGTATGCTGATGAAGTAACGATTCATTTCTGGGTGGATGAAATCCCTCCTGAATTGCCAGTTTAAAGTGAAATCTAGGCACTTGCTGCAAGTGCACGTTCTACATGGCCGAGTTGCGCAGTAATGCCACCGTAGAATGCAAGTGCTCCTGCAAGTGCGAATACGATAATAGTGATGATAAGCCACACTTTTCGTTTTTGCACATCTTGAATGTGGGTGAGTGGGTAAGTGAGAAGTGCACCAAGTCCTGATAGGGAGATAATAGCCGCTGTTTTAAGGGGGTCACGTGATAATTCATTAATGAGCACGTTATAAGATGAAGCAACAAGTAACACTCCTCCCAATGCTCCAAAAACGCTTGCTGGTCGGTAGTCCCAGTTATTAAGCATGACGAGCCCTCCAACGAGCGTGAGAGTTGCAAATACGAAATAGCCTACGCCGTATACTTCAATATAATGGTCTGGTATTGGGGTATTAACAAACAGGTTGAACCCAAATGCCATAGCAATACCTCCCAGAATAATGAAAATTGCACCGTAAGTTTTTTCTTTCTGAGGGTCTATTTTTTCACGGAAGTGATGGAAGAGATAATACGCGAAAAGAAGTGCACCTGTCCCTACAAGCATTAATCCAAAAGCAAGTGGGTTGTAAGCCATTACTATTTCACCTCCCTTAAAAAGAGTATTTGAAATATTTAAAAGTATGTCTAAGCAAGAGGTATAAAATATGTCTCTCAAGGTGATGGGATGGTTAGCAAACACCTTTTAATACCGTTTTAATTGTCGATAAGCATGGAAAACGTAGAAAAATGGCTCAGTGAAGTTGATCGAGAAATCGCTGCGTGTCAGCAGCATTTTGGCGGTAATTGGCGAATACATGCCCTTAATAATTGGGGGTTTAATCTCCCTGGAGGGTTTTGTAGGGATATTAATGCAGATGTGCTTGATGAGCTATCTGAGTCACAGTCTATCTATCCTGATACGGGTAAAGAAGGGTATTTCATCGGTGAGGGTGAGGAGAGAATAATACCTGGTAAGACTGAGAAACGTCTTTCTCAAACGCATAGGGAATTTTATAAAACGATTGATGATGCGTTAGAAAGGCGTGCTATCTCGTTTGATTGGGTGCGTTCATTACAGGGCACTGATGCTGACAAGCGAAATGAGTTATATGCTATAACGCTCCCTGCTTATCGTGATCTGCGAGCGCAAGGGTATTCCTGGCAGGATTTGTGTGGGTAAAAACTACAAAAAATAAAAAAAAATGGGTGAGCGAATTTATTGCTCTTGTTCGTCTCGCTTCTTCTGGAAACACTCTCTACAATAGACAGGTTTTCCTTCAGTAGGTTTGAACGGTACTTCACATTCTTTCTGACATTCAGAGCAGGTTGCTTTGTGCATTTCACGTGGTGGTCGTGGACCTCGGTTAAAACCGCGTCTGTTGCCTCCCCCTCCTCGGTGGAATGAATCTCGTCGTCCAGAATTGTTTCTTCGATTATCTTGCATGGTAGGCCTCCGTTATACTTATTGAATGAATTGCTTAGTTTTACTCGAGAAAAAAATGGGTCCTTGAACCATACGTATACCTTACGCTATAAGGTAATTTTATCGTTATTTAAATGTGTGTATTGGCCGTGTGCTTTCCCTCCGGGTAGGTTATGCATTGATCAATTAGGCTATGTACTGCAAAAAGGTTATAGAATAGATGTGCAAACAATTAAATTACTGCATTCCTAGTACATTGTATGTGTACAGTTTGTGCATCAACAATATGTGGGGGAACTGGAGGATGTCAGGCAGCAGCTCAGACTGCTAAAGTAGTGTTACAGAACCCGCAACCAATCCAAGTAACTATAACGTATGCACAATCCTCGTTTTCATGGTTGTATTCTGCTATTGCAACAACCTTTACTGGGTTGCAAGAAGCTGGTAGGGCGAGCGTTCGATCATTGTTTATAAAATAAGGTGGTGTGATGGGTACAAAGAAAAGCACAACGGTCGAATTATTGTTCAATATTGTAATTCCTATACTCATATTATCGAAATTCAGCGGTGAGGATCGACTTGGTCCAACGCTTGGCCTCATTGTTGCGTTAGCGTTTCCAACAGGGTATGGTTTGTGGGACATGCGTCAGAAGAATGGTGTTAATTTCTTCTCAGTTGTTGGGTTTGTGAGCGTGCTTCTAACCGGTGTTATTGGACTCCTAGAACTTCCAACGCACTGGTTAGCGGTAAAAGAAGCAAGCATTCCATTTCTGATAGGGTTGTTTATTCTAGGGGCAATGGCGTTTGGCCGTTCACCAGTGTATGAAGTCTTGAAAGGAACCCTTAATTTTGAAAAAGTGAACACTGCAGCAAAAACAAAGAATAAAAAAAAGCACGTAGGGCAAGCTATCAAACGATCTAACATTGCACTAGCATGCGTTTTCTTTCTAGCAGCACTCGCAAATTACATTCTAGCAACGGTGATCGTAGTAGCGCTTCCAGGAAAACCTGAATACAACGCACAACTCGGGACACTAACGGGCTTAAGCTTTGTCGTGATCGTCGTACCGTTCGTCATAGCGTTCATGGGAATAACATACTATCTTATGAGAACAATCGCTAAAGCGACTGGTTTATCGTTTGATGTAATGATGTGCGAGTGATCACTCACGTAGTATTGATTCAATCTTCTTTCCTTTCGCAAGTTCATCAACTAATTTGTCCAAGTAGCGTATCTCACGCATGAGTTTTTCTGTGATGTCTTCTACACGAATCCCACAAACAACGCCCGTGATCTTCTTTCGCTTAGGATTGAGTTTTGGAGCGCTCTTGAAAAAACCTCTCATACTCTGTTTTGATGATTGGAAATTAAATGATTTGGATGTGAAAGGAATGGGTGAATACAAATCATTCAATGAATTTATTGAATCCAATAGGCATCTAAAAATTAAAGAAATCAAATCATATAATCGAAAATCAAAATGTTTTCTTATCTTGCCTTAAGAAACTAGCATGCAATAAGTTGGTCACATAATCCTCTACTAGCGGTAACCCTATAAACTACTGCTCGTTGCTGAGTGTATGGGTGAACTATTACAACAGTATTTTGGATATGAGCATTTCAGGCCTATGCAGGAAGAGGTGATTGCTTCTGTCTTAGATAAGAAGGACACGGTGGTTATCATGTCGACTGGCGGGGGTAAATCAATGTGTTATCAATATCCTGCGCTTCAGTTTGAGGGGGTAACGATTGTTATTTCTCCCTTAATCTCTCTTATGAAGGATCAGGTTGATGCGCTGCGAAAAAAGGGTATTGCTGCTGACTACATTAACTCTACGCTTTCAAGTGATGAGGTTGCGGAGATTCAAGAGAAAGTAGTGTATAATCAAACGAAACTCTTGTACATTGCTCCTGAACGATTAGCATTAGAGGATTTTCGAGAATTTTTACTCGGGGTGAATTTGAGTTTAATCGCGATTGACGAAGCACATTGTATTTCTGAATGGGGACATGATTTTCGACAGGACTATCGTAATTTAACGATGCTCAAACAACTGTTCCCGACTACTCCGATAGTTGCACTAACCGCGACTGCGACGAAGAAAGTGCAGTCTGATATTATCAAACAATTAGATCTTAAGGATCCTGCAGTGTTTGTTTCTAGTTTTGATCGTACGAATTTGCGATTGCGTGTTATTCAGAAAAAAGATTCGTTTGGGAAAATTCTTGATTTAGTTCAAAAACAACAGGATGGTGCAACGATTATCTATTGTTTTTCTCGTAAAGACTGTGAGTCGATAGCACAACGACTCCAAGATAATGGGTTTGGCGCACTACCATATCATGCTGGCTTAAGTCTTGAGGCACGGCGGCATAACCAGGAATTGTTTGCTAAGAACAAAGTGAAAATCATGGTTGCAACCATTGCATTTGGTATGGGTATTGATAAGTCTGATGTCAGGCTCATAATTCATCATACTTTCTCGAAAACGCTTGAGAGTTATTATCAAGAAATTGGTCGTGCTGGTCGTGACGGACTGCAAAGTGATTGTGTATTATTCTATTCTGCGGGGGACATGCGCAAGCACGAGTTTTTCATAACGCAGATTCCTGACGGGGAAGTGCGGATGCGCAGTAAAGAACAGCTTAAGAGAATGATGCGATATTGCGAGGACACTACCTGCCGGAGAAAGCATATTCTGAACTATTTCGGGGAGGAGTATCATGAACCTAATTGCGGTGGGTGTGATCTGTGTGTTGCAATGCCTTCAGTTGGTGGGGAACTAAAACCACAGCAAAATAGCAGTTCATATGATCCTGCACTCTATGAAAAACTACGTGGTGTTCGTAAAGAACTCGCTAAATTCTTAGAAGTCCATTCATTTAGAATTTTTAGTAATGTGGCGCTTGAACGCATGGCATCAAGAATGCCACGAACAAAAGCAGAATTCTTACAAGTCCATGGTGTCGGACCAAAAAAAGCCCGTGAATACGGGCAATTATTCCTTGATGCGATTAATGAATTTGTAGAACAAAGTGTTACGGCGTAATTGGAGATATAGGGAAAATTGCAGCATTCTCAAACTGGCACGCTAAGTTACCATTATCAACATACGTTTGAGGTGTTTGTCTAATGAAAAAGTTCCAATCAAATAGATAAGATATGCTATCTGGTATTGAGCATTGTTGTACTATTGTGTTATCAGTTGTTCGGGTATAGGGGTGTTCAGTTAATACAATTGATGTTTCATCAAATTCAGTGGTTGCTATATAATTCGCTATTCGTTCAATAATTTCTTTAGTATTGACTGTGTATCCTAAAGTACAATCTCCCGCAGCACTAGTTGCCTGATTGTATAATGAGCCCACTCGTCGCAAAACACAATGTCAAAATCGATGAGGCTAATGTCACTAAGCCGTTTTAGAATTTTACTAATGTGTCGACGGTAAAAGATTTATAAGGCAGGGGGATTCTTGAAAATTGCTATGGGTAGTTTAGTAAAAAAAATTAGTGAAAATAAGGATAAAAATGCGTTTTGGAGTTTTGCATATGGCGGGTTGTATGCTGCGCATAAGTTTGCGATGCGGTGCGTTCCTACGAAAGCACTCATCGCGTATCGATATAAAAAAAGGTTTGGCAGGCCATTAGATCTTGCTCGTCCCAAGACGTTTAATGAAAAAATACTCTGGAAGCAGGTGTATGGTGATAATAAGGCGTATGCTCGTCTATCTGATAAGTATGCGGTGAGAAAGCATATTGCAGAAACAATCGGTAAAGAGTACTTGATTCCGTTGCAATATACCACGACTGACCCGCGCTGTATTCCGTTTGATACTCTAGACTATCCAGTCATTATTAAGAGTAATCATGCTTCTGGCCAAAAAATAATTCTGAAGGATAAGTCTGCAATTGATAGAAAAGCAGTTATTAGGGAATGCACGCGGTGGTTGAACATAAACTACTATGATGCATTTAGGGAATCACAGTATAAGGATATTGTTCCAAGGATAGTGGTTGAATCACTACTCGTTAACAAGCAAGGAAGAATTCCTATTGATTACAAATTGCATTGCTTTAACGGTAAAGTAGAATGTATTCTCGCAATGGATGGAAGATTTGAAACTGATAGAAAGATTGGTTTTTTTGATACTAAGTGGAAGTTTCTCCCGTTCAATTATGGTGTTGAAGAAGGTGGAACATTCCTTTGGAAACATTCTAAATCGTTTAAAAAACCAAAGAATCTAAAGAAAATGGTTGCGCTAGCAGAAAAACTAGCGAAAGACTTTGATTTTGTGAGAGTAGATTTGTATTCTGTACAGGATAAAATCTACTTTGGTGAATTAACGTTTACGCCAGGCGCGGGCCTTAACAAGTTCTATCCTGAGACTTGGGACAACTATTTTGGGGATAAACTACAATTAGCGAATAAAAAGTAGAACGCCCCAACCGTAAGTTGGGTAGAAACGAGAACGCTCTACGCGATAATAACAATGTAATTAAAGTCTTGAGATATATAAATATTTTGAATAGCGAGGATAATGGGAAATAAAAACACTGTTTATGGCATTGTAATTGTTTTGCTATTAGTGATAATTGCATTATTGTTTATTGGTTTTAACAATTCAAGAGTCACAGGAAACGTAGTTAGTGTAGATAGTGCACTTGAAGAAGAAAGTACTTTTGTTCCTGATAGTGTGCTTCCAGAATATCATGATACTTTTCTGGTGTACAAAGGGCCTTTATTTAATGGAATGGCCATGTTAGTGTATGAGCGAGAGGTTGAAGATGTTGAGGAGGATAATCTAATTATAAAATTGAAAAAACGTGAGAATCGAGACTATCGAGAGCTAGCTGAGTATCTTTCTATAAATAGAATCCCAGGGGTTATAATTCATACTGAAGATATGGAGATTGGCGAGGAAATAAGTGAAGAAATCGGAGCAAGTGTTATTGTCAAATTTGGGAAAGTAGCGTCTGACGGTTCTATTATTCGGAAGTAGGCTTTTTACCCTTCAAACTTTTCATGGATATTTTTCGCGTAAAAATTGGAGATTGATTGGTTCTATGGGTAATATTCTTGGGCATGTGTCTGTTCGAGTGGTAGACATTAGGCTTCCGAAATTACTATTATGCTCAACTCCAAATGCATGCAATAGCTCGTGCAATGCAACATTTCTGTCTTCACAATCATTACCATTGGTGTCATAAACTGAAGCAACAAGTAATGTACTTGGGTCTTCATCAGGCACCATTTTTCCAATAGTGGAGGTAAGGCCATCACTTGATGTAGGCCAATGTTCTCTTGGCAATATGATGCCAAGAATTAATTGGGCATCATTTGCATTATTAACTTCTTCAAAAGTAATAGATGGAACTTTTGATGTTAATTCAGCCATGGCTTCATCAAAATTTTCTCTTTTTTGAATTGCCAATTGCTCATGTGCGTTTCCAGGGTCAAAGTAAAAGGTTATGGGCATTTCAAATTCTAATTCAGGAAAAAGGTTGAATGAAGTTACAGTTTCTGTTTGAATTCCTTCAGGTACTTCTTGCGCTCCTAAACGAATTGTTTCAGTGTATATGCTATATTCTGCATCTTGAGCGCTTGGATTGTAAAGGATTATAACCCCTCCATTAACAACGCATGAAAGTGTATATTCTGTGACTTCTTCAATACTACAACCTGCATACCTATTGTAGTGTATAAGGTCAAAATATTTTTCATAATCTCTATAAGTTGGAACTATTTGCATATTTAGGGGTTGGCTACTTTCAATTCTAAAAGTTGCTTCTTCAATTAGTTCTGATTCAAATTCTATAGCAATGATGTAGTCTGATGAAAGTGTATCTTGATCAAATAATGCCTCATTTGAATTGCTTACGTTTTCAGTAGAGTTTTGTGATTCATTAGTAAGTATGATTGTTTCTTGAGAATCTAGAGTGCCGCTGATTGTCCAAATGAACAATGCTAAAACAATGGCTACTAAGGTCATATGAATTAGAAAACTATAATCTTTCTTTGGTTTTTTCTTTGATGCCACAACACGCCCAAGCAGGCATCACTTAATAATATTTCTAAAAAATTTCTGTACGGTTTATACTCACATTATTATTTATTTTTCTGTTCCAATAATGTTTTTTACTCCGCATAAACGGCATTTAATGAGGGAATGATTGTATGCTCGAAGCTCATTCTTGATATTTTCATTAGTAGTTATCATGTTTTTACAGTTTGGACATTTCCACCTTCCATCAATTTGTTTTTTGATTGGTTTCTTGTAATTATCTTTCATAGCTAACATCTGATTTTTTTTATGTAACTCATTAATCTGTTCTAATGCTACATAAACTCCAAGTACTATTAATGCTGTAATTATACGTTCTCCTACCAAACTGTCTGTGAAAAAGTTAATTGAAAGTCCTAAAACAGCCCACCAGATTAAGTTCATCTAGCATAATCATTGAATGAATGTATATAAAAATTTCTGTGCGGATAACCTCAAAAACATCATGTTTTTTGTGAACGTCGCTGACATGATGTTTTTTGTGTAAGGTTAACGATTGTTAACCTTTCTGGCCTTCGGCCGTAGTGCTGTTATTGCAATACAGCCAGCCTTTCGTAGGCTGGTAAGGCTCTCGAGAGCCTAGTCTCGCCCCAAAGCGAGACCTGTATTGACAATTCTTTCGTGGCACTCCCAACGCGCAATAAACGAGCGTATAATGAAAATCTAACTTTTGCGAGGCGTGCTAACGGCTTCGCAAAAGCAAAGATTGCTATTATAGAACGAAGAGGCATTAGTTGGGAGTAATGGGTCGTCCGTAGAAATAATACTATTATACTCTCTTTTTAGTATCATTTTATACTATATTTATGGACGGATATGATTAGTAAATATTTCTGAATCGAAAGGTAGTGTTTCCTTCGCTTTCCAGAAGTAATAATACTTATCTGGATAAGTGGTGGGTTCATTTCTACAATCTATAATTCCAACATTCTGTAAGACACTACATTCTCGCATTACCGTTGATTTTCCTATTTTTATTCTGTGAGCTATTTTGGTAGTGCTCAAATCTCCGTCCGTGTCAATTAGTAGTGCTAAAATCTTTACTCTTGTAGGAAATGCTGAGCTTTTTGCGATATGCCAGAGTATTCGTAGCGCTGTTGATTCTGGATAGTTTTCCTCAAGACTCATTAGGCAGATGTACATTCTCTTGAGTTGTTTTGCTATTCTGGTTGGTTCTTCTGGGTAAACTTGATTTCGTAATTCTTGGGTATAGTTATCAAATTCTGCAGTTGCTCTCATTAGAGAAATAAAAATAGCGATAGCTTTGATTTCTTTAAGTGTTTTCGGAGTGATAGTTTTCCTATTGATTTCAGTTTTTGTTATGAAATCTGTTGTAGTTTTTTGAAGTAATTTCTTTATTTTTTCTTCTGCTTCTTCGTTTTTGAAGCAGCGTTCTATGAGAGTTTCTTTGTCCGCACTCCCTTTTGTTCTGTAGATAAGTTCTCTTGTTCCTAGGTCTTGGTGGATTAGTATTTGACCATCAATAACTGGTGTACTGCCGCCTAAGAGGGTAATTTTAAGGTCTTTGTAGTTTGCTCTACTGCCTTGTCCGGATATTTTTCCTGCATGTCCATCATAAAGGTCTCTAAGTTGTGCCCAAACTTGTGCTTTGTCAACTGGTGGCAGTTTTAGTATTTGGGACATGTCAGGGATAATAACTATTTTATTGTTCAATTCAGGCGCAAGGTCAGGATACTCTTTTTTGTTCTTATGCCCATTAGCTAATGTTTTTGCTGTAAGATTGTGTAAAACAAATACCTCGTCTCCCCTAATTGCATTTAGTTGAACGCTTTTCATGTCTCCACTTGGTCCTACAAGTAAGAGCCACAAGGGAATTCCTTCTAACTTTCTACTAAGGGCAGTTGCTAACACAACATCAATCCTATCGGTATCTTCTATATGGAGATTTTCCTTGTAAATTCTGTGAAGGTTTTGCAGATTAATTGATTCATATTCTTCTTCACTATATTCTGTTGCTAATAATATTGGTAATGGGTTTTCACAACATTTGAAATCGCTAACATCTCTTTCCCTATCTTTTATGAACATAGACTTACAATTCTTACATTCAAACTTGTTTTTAGGGGTAATGGATTCATTACTCATTTTAGCCTCACTCCATGAAATGGTACGATTTCAAGAACATCCATTTCTTGCAATGTGCTGAGTAATTCCCATGCATCTTTTTTTGTTATAGAAAATGAACGGCAAATTGATTCAAAGACCAAAGGGAATCTAATTATCTCACGAGTGCCTTTGCATCGCTGAATGCGTTGCAATGCTATTTTGTATAGTCCTTGTGTTTTATTAGCTAGCTTTTGGTTCTTCATTTGGTTTGTTCTGAGGGGTTTTTCCCTCTTCTTTAATTTGTAAGATGATGCTTACCCACTCTGCTGTTTCTCTTTTTTCTTGTTCCATGAGTAAGATTTGCATTTCGGGCATGACAATGGGTTTTCGAGCTTGGAATACCAATCATGGTCGCATTTTTTGCATTCGTGGTTTTTGAGTGTGATTGCTTTCATATTATGATGATAATCAGTAGGTTTAAGAAGACTATTGTCTTGGCTAAATTGGTCATAACTATGAAAAGACTTAGCCATAACCAAAAGCAACTTAGCAAAATATCTCACAGAATAAAGCGAAGAGCTGAAGTTGAAAATCTTATCATGGGGGCTTTGAAGAAAGAAGATGATTTGACTATAGCTCAGCTAGTAGAAAAAACAGGTTTGTCACGTGGCAATGCGAAGCACTATTTGAAGAACCTTATGAAACGTAAGTTTGTTATTGGAAAGCGCCAAAATGACATCCATGGAAGGCCTACATTTCTTCGATTGAACAAAAAGGAAATTGAAAAGCGTCAAAAACAGAGTTTTAGGTCATTTGAAGATTTTGAAACTCACCATTTGAAATCTATTGTTACAATGAAAATACTTGATGAGGTATCTAACCAGCAAGACCCCCAAGTGCAAACAAAAAAGATTTTACAACTATTTAAAAAATTTAGATTAGAAAGTTTTGGAGAAAAACTTACATTCCTAATGTATTCTGACTATATTAAGTTAAATTACGAATTTGAGCTCACTGAGAAAGGTAAAAAATATTTGAAGAAAACTAAACAGAAATCTTCTGCTTAATCAATTTCAAAATCTCTTTGTCTTTCAATAAAGCATTCATAATATCGTCTGCTTGTACACGTTCTAGCTCGTTTTTGATTTTCTTATTTGCTTCTTGCTCATTAAGTATCATACCGCACGTCTTACAGAATTTGTTTGTGACTTCGTTAACTGTCTTGCAACGAACGCATTTTTGAGGTAGGAGTTCTTGCTTCTTTTCTTCCTCTTGCACTTCTACACCGCTTAATTTTAGTATTGCATTATCAGTGTCTCGTCCTGATAAGTGAACGTATACGCCTGCCATTTTACTGGACTGCGTCCATCCTAGATAGTCTTTCATTTGTGCTTCTGTCAAGTGCTTAGCTAAGTACGTTGCGCGACTGTGACGGAATAGGTGCGGGTAGACTCGTTTCTTAATCCCAGCTTTTAAAGCACAGCTCTTGAGTATTGCAGCTATGCGAGTATACGTTAATGGTTCTCCATTGGGTTTTGTCCAAATATAACTATCAGGTATGCCGTTATTCTTATGACGATTAACCCATTCTTGCACGTACGGTGCTGATTGCACGATTCGAATTCTTCGAGCTCCTGTCTTGCCCGAAACGGTTACTCGTGCTCCATGTTCGTCAAACGTGATGTCTTTCATACGCATTGAACCTATTTCTCCTATGCGGCAGCCAGACTCGTAGAGGATGGAAAGTAATGCACGGTCTCGTAGTGTATTGGCGGAGCCAATCATTAGTTTTACCTCTTCCTCACTCATGAGTTCATCAGGTAGTTTCTTGTGGTTGTTCTTTACGCCTGTCCTTAGCCATCGTATCTTCTCAGGGTACACGCCTTTTTCGTCAATGCCTTCGATGTAACGGTATAATTTCTTAATCATGACTTTGAATGTGTGTTTTGTGTGAGGGCTCCATTCTTTCTTTTCTATAGTGGCAACTGCAGCCTGTAAGTCCTCTTTTGTTGCGTCAGCGAGGTCGCAATTCATTATTTGAGCGAGTCTGAAAGCATCATACAGGTATCGTTCTATTTTACAGATGCCTAGACCATCAGTGAAACAAAAGTTATGGAATGCTTCTAGTAAATCTTTATTCTTTTGAGAAATGTCTGACTGTCGAACGTTGTTGAGTGTTCGGTCAAGTCGCTTTTTGTAGTTGTGAATGTCGAGTGCCATGATTTCGTACTTTGTTGTTTGCTATTAAACAACGTAGTACGTTCTCTTTTCTACTACACGCCCCAACCGTGGAGCCTGTGAATTTTCAACGTCCTTTCCGACGTGAGGTATTGCTTATTATTCAATAGGGGTTGTTGTATTTATAGTTTTGTTTTTCTGAGTAAGTTTGCGTTTGTTACAACAGTGATGCTTGATGCTGCCATGGCTATTTCTGCGATGATTGGGTGCAATACTCCTGCAATAGCTAACGGGATAGCAACTACATTATATGCGAATGCCCAGAAGAGGTTTTGTTTGATTTTACGAAATGTTCCTTTTGAGAGGTTTATTGCTTGAGGGATACTAATGAGGGATCCGTTTGCTGAGACAATATCTCCTGCTTCTATTGCAATGTCTGTTCCAGTACCCATTGCAATACCTACATTTGCTTGCTTAAGCGCTGGAGCGTCATTGACCCCATCACCAACAAACGCTACCATCCCTTTTTGTTGTAATTCCATTACTTTCTTTGATTTATCTTCAGGCAATACATTCGCAATAACCTCGTCAATACCAACTGATTTCGCAATTGCTTTCGCGGTTCGTTCATTGTCTCCTGTGAGTATGACTGTTTTGTATCCTTGTTTTTGTAAATAGGCGATGACTTTTTTCGCTTCTTCTTTTGGGCTGTCTGCAACTGCAATCGCTCCAATAGCTTTCTTCCCTTCAGCAATAATCATGGTGGTCTTACCTTCGTTTTCAAATTGCGTAACTGTTTCTTTTACTGATTTTGTGTTGATGTTTTTGTCTTGCATTAATCGTTCATTTCCAATAGTGTATGATAGTTTACCTATTGTTCCGATAACTCCCTTTCCTCTGATGATTGAAAATTTTGTTACTTTTTTTGGTGTTTTGAGCTTTGCATAGTTTACTATTGCTTTGCCAACTGGGTGTTCTGATAAGTTCTCTATTGAGGCTGCAATTTCAACCATTGCTTTCTCTTGTTTTTTAGTTACTGCGAATACGTCTGTCACGACAGGTTTTCCATGCGTGAGTGTTCCTGTTTTATCGAATACGATTGTTTTGATTTCTTTCATGGTTTGTATTGCTTCTCCTTTGCGAATGAGTATTCCTTTTTTCGCGCCCATGCCGCTTCCGACCATGAGTGCTATGGGGGTTGCAAGTCCTAATGAGCATGGACATGCTATAACAAGCACTGCTATAGCCACCCCTACAGAGCGACTGAGGTCTCCGGTAATGAGTATCCAGGCAAGAAATGTAATTGCTGATAGGACTAGAATTATTGGGACGAACACACTCGTTATTTTGTCAGCTACTTTTTGGATGGGTACTTTGGTTCCTTGTGCTTCTTCAACTAGTTCGATAATATGTGCTAAGAAGGTGTCTTCTCCGACTTTTGTCGCTTTGACATATAATATTCCATCTTGATTGATTGTTGCTCCAATGACTGAACTCCCTTTCGTTTTATCAACGGGAATACTCTCACCGGTTACCATTGCTTCATCTACTGCACTATTTCCTTTTGTTACAATGCCGTCTGTGGGGATTTTTTCTCCTGGTTTTATTATCATTATGTCTCCTACTGTGAGTTCTGTAATTGCTATTTCAACTTCTTCTTTGCCACGTAGTACTCGTGCTTTTTTTGCGCCTAGTTCGAGTAGTTTCATGATTTCTTTTGATGCACGGCCTCGTGCTTTTGCTTCTACAAATTTGCCGGTGATAAAAATGGTCATTATCATTGAGCTTACTCCTGAGTAATCTTGTGAGAGTTCAAAGTATGCGAAAAATCCTGTGAGGTATGCTATGACTGTGCCTAGGGCGATGAGGGAGTCCATGTTAAAGTAGAATGTAAAGAGTCCTCGAAAGCCCATTTTTACAGTGTTCCATCCTACGATGAAGATTATGGGGAATCCAAGTACTAGTAGCACAATTGGCATCATGTTCATTGGGACAATATGCACTCCAAATAGCATGCCTGCATACATGATTATCATTATGGGGATAGTTAGAGCCCATGCTGCTATCATTTTGCGCTTCCACATGCGGCTTTCTAGTTCTTCAATGGAGTCGGGCATTATTCTACTACCTTGTAGCCTACTGCAGCAACTGCCTTTTTGAGATCTTCAAGTTTTACATCATCTTCTACTTCAATGATTGCTTTGTGTGTCATGACACTGACGCTGACGCTGGTTACGCCAGGCACTTTTTTCAAACTCTTTTCAACGTTTCCCCCGCACGCAGCGCAGTGCATGCCTGTAATAGCTAATTTTATTTTCTTCATGGTTTCCCTCCTTTTTTCTTTTGTTTAGGAATTTCACAATGAATTTTTTTTGTAAGGTTGTAATAGCTAAATCCGAGTAGTGCAATGATTGCGAGTTGGATTTCAATACCTCCTAGGGGGAGTACTGCAAAACTAAACGTAATACCAAAAATGCCTAGGATAAGTGGGAGAATGCCTCCAACGCAGATTGGACAGACTCCCACCGCCATCCCTCCAACCGCACCAACGCTTGCAAGCACTGATGATTTCTTACTTCCCCGCCGAAGTTTAAATCCATGATAGATATAGCATCCGTTAATGCCAATAAGTGCTGCAATGATGAGCGAGAGAATAAGTGAGGTGATGAGTTTGAACCAATTAGTTGTTGCTGCGTATTGCATCGCAATTTCAAGACTAATCCAGAAGTCAGTAATGTACGACACGAACCCAAAGTACGCTATGAACAATACTATGAAAATATAGATGTACGGTTTTTGTAGGATAAGCTTCATTGTTTCTCCTGTAGTTGCTTAACGAGCCATACAATAAATAAGACAAGTGCAATAATAACAAGCACCATGAGTAAAGGGCCGAAAAAACCACCCATAAAGTACGAGCTTCCCATCATGCCGTAGCCCATCATGCCAAACCCTCCTCCGAATAGGAGAATCACGAGTAGAATTAGTCCTCCAATAATGAGTGCTTGTGAAGTATCCTCTTTTTTGCGTGCCATGATTACTTGACGATCAGTTTCCCTTGTCCCATGCCCATACTACAAGCGAATACGTATGTTCCTGGTGTATCAGGCGTGAAGGTAAGTGCATCATTTGCAGTTGCTAAGTATTTATTGATACCTAAGCTTCGAATGGTAAAATCTCGAAAACAACCGAACACACTATCATCAAGTCGAATACTCACTGGTTTGCCAGCTTCAACCTCAACACTTTCTGGATAATAATTATAATCCTTATAACTCAAAACAACTTCTTGCGTTGTTCCGTCAGATGGTAGTGCGACAGCATTTCCAGATAGTGCTGGTGTATCTTTACCGCTCACTAAGAAAAATCCAGCTACTACAATTACTGCGAAAATTGCAATTCCGTACTTTGTTGTTTTTTCCATTGTTACTGAAAGAGCAAACTGCGTGGCCCGTACACCATGAGCCAGGTTGTTGTAATCGTGAGTATAAAGCTCAGGAATACTGTGAGAAACTGATCCTCCTTTTTAGTTCTTTGCTCTCCGCGTGTTTCTGTATAGAGCATGTAATTAAGACCTACTAGAATTGCACCGCATATAAGGAACATAATTGCACCCGCTACTTTAAGCGGTTCATTAATCATCATAACAGCAGTCATTGCGCCCATGAGGCCTCCCATAAAGCCTGCCATGAGTCCTTCCATAGCGCCCATAACCCCACAGCACTTACCGTTCCATACTCCTAAGAAAATACCTACGGTCATGCCATAGATGCCTCCGTAAAACATACCGTTTGTCGCACCAGTATAGAATCCTGCTAAAAAGCCTGCCATCATACCAATAGTCATGCCAATCATCATGCCAGTCATGCAGGGGAATTGTTTGAACGCACGCACTTGTCGCATTGAAGGCAGAATTAGTGCGTAACTCAGAGCTGCAAAGAATAACCAGAAACCGTAGCGTGGAAGGAAATCGGTAACTGTTCTAAGTTTTACAATGTAGAGTATGCCAAGTGTTAGAAATGATGTAACGAGTGAAATGAAAATTGTCTTAATTAACTCTCCTTCAACGCCTTCGCCATTCAAGGCTTTTGTAAATTCTTTGAAGCTCATGAGTGCATTAGTCTTCTTGATTTATTTAAGCGCTTGTGTGAAACTAGTTTCATAAGACATTTAAACTTGAGAACGTCAGTGTAGCAATGGAAAACAAACAAGTAGGGTACTTGCTCTTAGGTATTACTGTTCTTCTAATATTTATCATCTACTTGTTTAATGCTGCATTGCATGAAATAGTCAATGCTTCATGTTCAGAAGCAGGGCATGGTGACTCCTGTCCAATGTATAATACGATTAATCGACAAACGTATCTTTCCATAGGTATTACTTCGCTAGTTGGGTTACTCGGATTATTTATGATTTTCACTAAGCCAGCTAAAGAAGTTATTGTTAAGACAAAAACTGTTACGAAACCTAAGAAGGTCTTTGATATTTCTGAACTTACAAAAGAAGAGTTACGGGTGTTTGAACTTGTTAAGGAGCAGAAAGCGGTTTTCCAAGCAGATCTTATTGAAAAAACAGGCTTTGGGAAGGCTAAAATGACTCGTATTATTGATCGTCTAGAGGGGAAGCGTATTGTAGAGCGAAAACGTCGCGGAATGACTAATATTGTAGTGCTGTTAGAAGAAGATTAAAGCAATCTAATGCGATAGTAACTAATCATTATTAATTATGAAAATAGGAAAATAAAACGCCCCAACCGAAGGGTGCATGGTTCTGTGACAATTTAGTAATGTTAATTTCTAAAGGTTCTTAGAGGTTAAATAATTTGCTCTTTTTCAATCACATCTGTTTGAGATGACGTGCTTCTATCAGCTATAAAAAACGAGCATTTAGTAAGTTTATATTTTATCGCGTGCTTCAACTTTCTCTTTATTTTTTTACTTTAGTGGCGCGCCACCGACAATAATTTAGTCGAACAAAGTTCGACAGCACGCACGCGATAAAATAGGTTAATCTTTATATAATTCTTTTAGCAAGTTAAAAAATGTCTCAAAATAATGATAATAGAGAATTTATTGGTGAGTTCATTTCAGATAGTTGTCAATTATTAATTGTAGATCCTTCATGCTTGTATAATTTTAAAGAAAATGGCGAAGAAAGAAAAATGGACCTTACATATTCAGGGTGTTGTAATGCAACATTGTCAAAAGAGGGATATGGTGCTTTGAACAAGGATCAGGGGTTTGCTACTAGTGTTGGAGATGGTGAAACGAACTACAAAATCTATGTGAAAAAGGAAAATGATAAAATTAAGAGAATAACAATAGAATTTCCTTAATTAAGTAACCATTATATCTTATAGTTGATCCCGACTACGTCGCGCAGCTCTCTTAATTTTTCAGAAGCAATTTCTCGAACCTCATCTCTCCCTTTTCTTAGGACATCGTATGCTCTATCATCTGATATGGATTCTCTTTTTTTTCTGAAAGTTTCAAGAGTTGGGTTGAGTGCTTTTACTAAATCGCTTTTACAGTAGCCGCAAAGAAGATCTCCTTCAATGCATCTTTTTTCAATTGAGCTTGCTTCATCATTGAATAGTTTCTGATATTCATAAACAGAGCATGATTCTGGATTTCCCACATAGCCTCTGCTCTCAATCTTTTCTGGATCTGTAGGCATTTTCCGTATTTTTTTAGCATATGATTTGTCTCCTTCGCCTAAATCTATCGTGTTTCCAAAACTCTTACCCATCTTCTTTCCATCCGTTCCAATTAACACTCCGTCCAGTATTTCGAGCCCTTGAGGTACTCTAAACAGATCGTAACCTGCAACATCATTTACTTTTCTTGCAATCTCTCTGCTGATTTCCAAGTGAGGCATTTGATCTCTTCCAACGGGTACAATTGTTCCGTCATTTGCTAAAATATCTCCTGCTTGCAACACGGGATATAGGAATAATGAGGCGCTAGGTGATTTCTGCTTGTCCTTCCAATCTTTCAATGTGGGATTTCGTTCTAGGCGTGATGCAGTAACAAAGTTTGTTAGCAGATAGCCTATTTCATAATGCTCGGGTACTGTTGACTGAGCATACAATGTTGATTTTTCAGGGTCAATCCCTGCGGACAATAGTTCTTTCGTAAAATCTAGTGTTCTACGCTCAGCGTTCTTAAAATCCTCTTTTGTGTTGCTTGTGGTCATTGTGTGAACGTCTGCTATCATAAATGATGGCTTTTCTAATGTGTCTTCGCTTGATGAGGTCTCTTGGAGTTCTAAATAAGGTCTTAGGACTGCTACTAAGTGGCCTAGGTGTAATTTTCCTGTTGATCTCATACCAGTCATTACTCTGTGCTTGCCTTCTGTTTTATCAAGTAATTCTGTGATGTCTCTCATAAATTTGAGGAATTTATACCATATATAAAATTTACCATTATGGAGTGAGGATAAAAGTTAAGTTTTTATACTAGTTTTAGTCATAGATTTGATGGATAAGACTATTAAAGAGTTATTTGGTGAGGAGGAGAAAGTTGACTTTGAGGATCTTGCTAATAAGATTATACAGGTAGGGGAAAAAATCCCAGAGATCCCAAAGAACAGCCCTTACCTTGGGAGAAATGAAAGGAATTTCATAATTTCAGAGGAGCCTTGTGATGCTGATGATTTATTCGAGAACATCGCAGGATTCTTTTCAGATTCAATAAATTGGAAATCAGCTAGGGCGATGTTAAATGTAACGCCTCCTGCTGTAATCTCAGGGGTAGCTGCCTCATCAATAGTATCTCTTCTTAACCCAAATGGAGTATGGGATATAGCTTCAGGTAGGCTATTGGAATTAGAACAGAATCTAAGCAAATATTTCAGTGATCTAATTGGATGGGAAGAATCAAACGGGTTCTTTACTTTTGGTGGAACATCTACAAATCTTTACGGTATTAAACTTGGATTGAATAAGGCGAACGAAAATGCGGCAAGTCAGGGAACTATTGGTGCGGACAATGTTGTCTTCTCAAATAATGAGGGCCATTCATGTCATGTCTCGGTTTGTAACTGGTTAGGGATTGGAACTGAAAATTGTATTCGTATGAAAAATAATGCCTCCGGTGAGGTAGATTTTGACTCACTTATTAATGGAATTGAGAAAGCCATTCTCGATGGGAAGAAGGTTGCATGTATCGTATTAAATGGGGGGAGTAATTTTGATGGCGTTATTGATCCAATTGGGAGGGTATCTGAAAAATTAGTTAAATTGAAGAATAAGTATTCATTGGATTACTTGCCTCACATTCATGTTGATTCTGTTTTGGGATGGGTATATCTTTTATTTAAGGAGTATAACTTCGTAGAAAATCCTCTTAACATTTCTGAGCAGATATTAGCAACCATTAAGAAAAGTGTAGATGAGATTTCAGAACTTGAATATGCTGATTCAATGGGTATCGATTTTCATAAAACTGGTTATTGTTCATATCTATCCAGCATGTTTATCTCGAAGAATAAAAAGGACTGGGCTCATTTCTCAGGCGGAGAGGATATTTTTTCACATCAATCTTTTGATAGGGGTAAGTATCAACCAGGTAAGTTTACTTTAGAAACTTCCCGGCCTCTAAATGGTGCAGTTTCTGCTTATATAACCTTGAATGCGCTCGGGTTGAATGGTGTCCGCAAGGTCATTGTTGGATTGTATGAGGCCTCATTAAACTTAAAGAAAAAATTATCTCAAGATGAATGTTTTGTTATTGGCAATATGAATCCTCAGAATTGGGCAACAATATTCATGGTTTCTAGAGATAAAAGGAAAAAAAGCCTCTCGGATTTTATGGGTCTAGATGAAGTTGAATTAAAAAAACACAATGATCTTCAGAAAGAATTCTATAATTATGTAATGGATAAATCAAATGATGATGATCGTTGGTTGTTAGGATTTGCAAGTTCGTACAAAAAAACACAAAAAGGGTTTTCAATAGCCGGATTGAAGAGTTATCCTATGTCACCATACTTTACAAAAGAAAAAGCAGATGAATTATCTGTTTGGCTTCATAAGAAGCGCGAAGATTTTCTAGAGCTAAAGAATCAAGCTGTTTAAGTCAGAAACGATTTTAGATTCATCTAGTTCGCCCTCAAGAACAGTTATGGGCGAAATAAAATTGTCGAGTTCTGTAAATGATTCTTTCTTTGAGAATTTCTTGTATCCGGGTAGTTCTTTGAGTAATTCTTCAATTTTTTGTATTCTGTCTTCATTGCTGTTTGCAAAGTTCACAAACTTCTTCCAGTAAGCTTGGTGATTATCTCTCATAAACTTAAGATTTGAGGTATAGCTGTAGTTCTCGACTCCCCAAAACTTAGAAAATGTTAGGGCAATTAGTCCATGAATTTGAAGGCAAACAAGGTCAGAAATATCTTTATCAACAGGAAGATAGTACTTTGCTTTGTTTACTCGCCAAAAATAATGGAACCAAACAGAGTCAAGCTCTGATTCAAATGTCTTGAAAGTAGAGTCTCTCAATGCTATTTCCTTTATTTTTTGATAAAGGGCATCAGACTTTGAAAAAAGAGTTTTACCTTCTTTCAATATCACATTAAATAAACGAGGTCTTGTATTGTTTATGATTTCATTTTCCTCGAAGATAAGGATATCAAGGAGTCTATTGTTTTTTATGTAGTGAAGACACTGAATGTGCTTTTCTTTATAATCATCTTTTACGATAATTGCAAGATCAATATCTGAATTCTCGAGCTGTGAGCTTTTTGAATATGATCCAACCAAAACTGCTCCTCTTATATCTTCTGATTCTCTAAACTTTTTTATCAGATTTGGATAAGAGCTTTGCAGAAGTTTATCGATCTGTTCAACTAGTTCTTCATCAAAGTAGGCTTTATTTTTTTCCATAGGCTATCTCGTTAGCTATTTCTCTGAATGATTCAACCTTCACCTGATGTTTCGAAAGGGTTTCTGTTAGGAATTCAATACAGATTTTCTTTAGTTCTCCTGTTGACATTTCTCCAGATTTGTATCTTGTGTATGTTTCCTGTACAAGTTTTGTGTCTGGATGATGCAGCTGAAGAATTTCATATGCCTTATCGACTTCGGGAATTCCTCCCAACTTCTTATGCTCTTCAATAGTTTCTCTTCCGCCTGAAAAAGCGCGGTTAATTTTTCGTTTAATATCTGAGGGGTTATCATTTAAGAAAATAGCAGAATCTTTTATTGAGGCACTCATCTTCATATCCTTTTGCAGCCCTGTTTGATGGACAAAGAATGCAAATGATGGCTGAACAAAACCGTATGGTAATCTTCGAGATATATCTCTGCAAATTCGAGCATGAGGGTCTTGCTCTACTCCAATACATGTAATTGAAGGCATAGGTCCAAAATTTTCCTTAAGTTGAAGATGCAGAATATCTGCATATTGAAGGATATTTGCAGATAATTTTCCCGGATTGACATGTCCATATGTTGCTCTGAAAGCATTTTCTGTGATTTTCTTTGAAGCTTCAAAAGCTAGTTGGAAATAGGAGGGTTTCTGCTGGCTTTGGACATAGATCTCTTCCTTTTTAACCCCAAATGCAAGTAAGTGAGCGACTATATCTGCTGCATACTTTTTAGCTTCCTTCATTGAAGGAACCTTATCATCCGGTCTTGAAACAAACGCATCAATATCTGATATTACACATCTACTAATTGCACCTAACTCTCGAAACATGAGGAATATGTCGATATCTAACTTGTGGCCTAAATGCAATGGTCCTGAAGAAGCGATCCCTGTGAGTTGTATGAATGGCTGTTTATTCTTTATTCGCTGAGCAATTTTGTCTAGATCTCTATGTGCTAGGAGTATCTTTCGTTTAAGCAAGTAATGATCTGTATTCAGATAATTTTCTGGAATTTCTTTTAAACCAAATTCTTTCAAGAGTTTTTCATCAATTTTTATCTCGTCTGAGCCCCAAGGGTCTATTTGTTTTTGCATGGTTATGTCACAAATTTAGGATTTATAAGTTATCTTATCTAGCAGGATTATTGATTTTTATAATCGGTGCATTTGGGACATGCCCTGAAATACACCTCTTTGTAACTATTCACTCAAAATAAGTTTATCAAATGTTAGGGAGTTGCACTATATCTAAATAAAGAGCTACACTGCGTTTCGCTCTTTAAATACGCTTCACCCAGTTGAGAAACCTCCAATTTCTCCCTAATTTAGTGAGGGAGAAATCGTTCGGCGTGGATGAAGGACGGGGGAATTAGAAATAAGAAGCAGGGTTAGAAAGAAAGGGGATTACAGAGGGATTAATTATTAAACAATCTTTTTGCCAAATGGTCAATTTTTCGCTCTATGCGGAAAATATCAGTTCTTTCTCGCAGTATCTGTCTTATGAGTTGTGAGAGGGAAAGATCTTTTTCTTCAGCCTCATCACGTAATTTATTATGAAGGTGCGTGTCAAGATTAAAGTGTATCTGGGAGTTTTTCTTCATTAGTAATCCTCCTCGTAAAAGGTGTTAGATCTTGATTCTTGTAAAAGTATAAGTGAGTCGATTCTTTGCAGGATTTTATCTCCTAGGTCTTTGATTAGTAGTTCTGTGCTTTGAGTTCTTTTATTTGAAAGCATAAATGTAGTTCCTCAAGTTTATTTTTAAGAAAGTACCAACACTTTCTTTGATTTAACAGCGCTAGGTCTGAGGGGTATATAAGGAAGTGCGGACACTTTTTTCAGAATCTTCTAGGGAGAGTCTCAAGCAAGACTTTGTAAATCAATTTTTTAGCGAATATAGCTTGGTGTTTGCAGTGTTTCTTTTTCTTGTTTTTTTGAGTCTTTTTCTAAGATTTCATCACACATTGTAAGAAACAATTTAACTTGTTCATCTAATTCTTCAGAAGTAAGCATTGACATATGCCTCCTTTCATGAATCATTGTTAATGAGGTATAATTCTTTTTTGGGTTTTTGATTGGTCATCATCTCAGCTAAAACTTCAGTTCTTTCTAGAATTTGTTTCATTTGTGTTTCTAATGATTGAACTCGTTCTTGTAGTAATTTCTTTTCTTGTTCTGTTTTTTTGAGTCTTCTTTCATGTTCTGTAATGGATATGTCTAGCATAAGGTCTTCTTCTGTGATTGTATCATTAAGCCCTAAAAAATCAGTGTACTCGAATACTTTGTCATTTTTCTTCCATCCGAAGCGATATTGTAAGGCTGATTGTTGCTTGTATCTCGGCAGCCAATAACATGCTGAAGAATGTCTAAAGTCGTAAAGCGTAAGCTCTGAGTATCTTTTGCCTCCAGAGCTTATATTATCCCCCAAAACCTTCTTAGCTAGGCGTTTTAGGTACTGATTGGTGACTGAGGGACTTATTTTGAAGAGATAGTCCTCTTGACTGAGATGATTCTCTTTAATATGCTCTTTGAGTATTTCAGGACAGAGCATTAATTTTATCTTTCTGCCAATAATTTTGCTGATTTCATCCCTAATGTGTAATTCACTATAATCTTTATTTAAGTCAGAGACTAAAACGTTTGAAAGCTCTGTTGGAGCCCTGATTCCTGTATCAAACAAAAAAAGCATTAGCGCTTTGTACTTGAATTTTGCTCTATTACATAGTTTTTTGACATCATGTTCTGTTAAGTAAGTCCATTTATGTTTCTCTACACTAGAATCTAAGTAGATAGTAATATCTTCTAGTGCTTCTCCTTGTTTCTTTCTAACCAACATTAACCAATGCCAAAATGTTTTGAAGTTTTTCACAAAGTAACCTGTTGATTGATAGGGCTTGCCATTTTGTTTAGTGATTTCACCTTTTCTCATTCCACTAATAATTTGATGAATTTGTTTCTCAGATATTTTTGATATGTCTTGTAATTTGAATAAACTCTCTGTAGTTCTAGTAAAAAACATTAACTTATCTCGTAAGGTGTTTAATCTAATGTAACTTCTAGGGCCCTTCTTACTTCTGACTGAAACGTTAAGCCCATGCTCCATATCAAAAATAAAGTCTTTAATTAGCTCAGAATTAGCCTTACTAACGCCTTCTATTCCGTTCTCAGAAGCTTTTTTCCACTTCTCAAACTTCCGCTTGTGATTGTGTGGATCTTTCTTTTCTGCCATGCTGTACGAGAGAACCACGAGTTGTATATAACCAACTTGTATAGTTCTTGTACATCACTATAATATCACAAAAAGAGTATACGCCCCAACCGGGCATCACGAGAAATTTCAACGCCCTTTCTGGCGAGGATTATTCGCTCTTTTAGTATGTTAAGATGGATAGTGTCTTCTTGTATTTATAATTTCCTACTCTTTCCTACATAAATAAAGCAATATCGGCACGCTATTCTCATCTATCTCTTTAAGCGCTTTTCTTGCTTCTTCGTGGTTTTTATGGACTACCATTTTGTATCCGAATTTGTCTGTTTTGTCTCGTAGTTGTGGGAATTCGTGGAGTATTTCTTTTTTGAGTCGAAGGATGTTCCATGCTTGGTGTCCTTCGCTGTAGAACAGTTTGCCGTCTACTATCACCGCCTCTTTGTTTGGAGTCAGCACGAGGGAGACTCCTTTGAGGGAGGGCTTTTTGGCAGACATTTGATGTAATTCTAGAGTGATAAACAATATATAAATGTATCGTATGCATATTATTGAAACAAATGTTTACAATCAATACATTTAAATAGCGTCCCTAATAGGATTGTGTGCTTACTATGACAGAAAAATCGAAATATACTCGCTCGATAACAATTCGAGTGCCAGAAGATGTATACAAGGCATTAGAGAAGCGTGCAGAGTACAAGAAGAAGTATTTTGGCAAGTACAGGCCTGCAGATGTCGTTAGAACGGCTGTGATTAAACACCTTAAGGCTAAAGGCTTGCTTGACAAGGATAAAAATTATCTTTAGAATCGTAGTTCATTCTTCTTGTACAGGTTTACCATAAGTTCTACAAATGGTCGTAGGTTGCCTTTCATTTGTGCTGATTGTAGCGCTTTGTAGTATTTTTGTTTGGTCTTATTGGGTATGTTTATCATTGGAAGCTTTTCTTTATGTAGGATAAAGTTCATGAGTAGTCTTCCTACTCGTCCATTGCCATCTACAAACGGGTGTACTGTCTCAAACCCAACGTGCACATAGGCAGCGATAATTACTGGATGTAACTTCTTTTTGTTTTTTGAATACCATGCGAGCAATGCCTTCATTTCTCTTGAAACTTCTGCTGGTTTTGGAGGTAGCCATTCTACTCCTCTGATAAATACTTGGCTTGTTCTGTACTTGCCAACTTGATCCCTTAAGTGTGGCTTTAATGTTTCTTTTACTACAAGTTTGTGTAGGTGACAAATAAAATTCTTGGTGATGTCTCCTTTGTATTTGAGGAGATAGTCAAATGCTTTTTTGTGGTTTAGTGCTTCGTTGATTTCTCGTAATGATTTGTTGCTTGGTACTCGTTTATCAAAGAGTAAGAATGATGTTTCTTGTAAGGACATTGTATTTCCTTCAATTGCTGTTGAGTCATAGGTGAAGAGTGAAGTAAATGCTTCATATCTATTCTCATAGGTTGCTTTTGGTTCGTTAGCAAATTCTTTCTTGAGTTTTTCGAGAAAATCTTTTTCTGTATGTTGTAGAAGATAGGCTAGTGGGGAGAGTTCTTTGTCTGCTTCTATTTCTGCTTCTTTGAGCTCTTTTTTAGAAAGGTTAACTCCTAGGTATACGCTTTTACGTTTGACTTTCTTCCCTTCTCTCACTGATCTAATCCTGTAATAGTATTTCTTACTATTTTTTTCTTTAATTTCTGTGAATGCCATATACTAATATATACGTCTACATTATATATAAATTTATCTGATATGTAGACGTAATTAGATAATCTAGTTAAGTCATTTATACTTCTACATTTAATGATTATTACAATGATATGTAGACGTAAATTCTTTCTTAAGATGAAAGTACTACTGCAACAGTTCGCGAGTACGCGAACTAGTGCTTCCAGACTTATATAATTTTGCTCCAGAGAAAAATGGATCAAAGATCTTTTATTCATGTTGGATCGAGAATGGATAAATGTGGAGAATATTAGGGGTATGGGGGCTATAATTGGCGAATTTTTTTTTGGTACGTGGATCAGGATTTGGAGTTTTTGGCTCATTTTTTGAAGTAAGATAGAAGATGTTTCTGGATATTTCGTTTGTCAAATGTCTTTCCGTGCTTGCCGTATTTTCCACTTATTCTTGAATGGGTGACTACGAAGAACCAGTCTTTCTTGTATTCTTTAGTTAGTCTCTCTGACTTTTCTACTAATTGTTTCTTAAATGTCTGCAAGACTTTGCCCGTTTCAACTTCTATCGCTATCTTTTTGCGTCCTACTTGGAAAATAATATCTGGTTTTGTTGTTTCATACAGCCATACTTTATCTGTGTGCTTTAGTAGAAAGTTTGCGATGTCATAGGTGAGTAGGCAGTGGTGGTTTGATTCATTGCTTCTTGGTTTTATGAGGAAGCGTTCGACGTTTCCTTCTATTGTTTGATATTCTACATCTTTGAATCCTTTTGATAAGAGGAATTTTCCTTCTTCTAGACTTATGTCTTTGTAAGAATGGAATGGCCATTCTGGATCGACTTTTATCTGTACTTCTTTGAGTTTCTTTGGTCGTTCAACTGGTTTATGTTTTTCTTTTTGTTGTAGTAGCTCGTCTGGATTTGTGGTGATTATTTTGTGTTCTTCTGGTGAGGCAACGATTTGTATTTCTGAGTGTTCATCTTCCATTAGGAGTATACCTTCTCCAACTCCTGCAGTAAGTAAGTGGGCTCGTTCTGCTTCACTTAAGAAAAATGTTTTCTGGATGTTTTGAATTACTGCTGGCTTTTGTCGCATGAGTAGGGTGTATGAGCTGTTTGCTAGAACTGATTTTCCTGCGTTGGAGTCTAGCATTCCTTCTACTTCTTGGTTGATGAGGAATAGTGCGAGGTTGAATTTTCTGCAGGTCTTGACTATTTCAAATATGTAGCTTGCGTCTTCTGCTCGTCCTAGGAGCGACCAAGCTTCATCAATCACTAAGAGCTTACGATCTAATGTTTCCTTCATTTTCATATAGATATAGTCGAGTACGAGGAACATTACTGTTGGCTTAACTTGTTTGGGCATGGTGCCGATATCAAAAGTTACGAATTGGTTGTTGAAGTTGATGTTTGTGTGTTTGTTGAGGAATGAGAAAACGCCATCCACGTACATGCTCATTCGAGTGATAAGACTTCGAATAGTTGTCTTTTCCAGTTGGACAGCTTTACGCTCTAGTCGTTTGAGTGCTTTAAGCACGTCTTCTAGTATTGGTGGTTTGTTATGCCATGTTTTTGGATCGTTAGTTATGCCTTTTGACTCATAAGCTATGGTGAGTGCTTTGTCGATGAATGCTCGTTGTGGGCTGGTGAGTTCTCCGAGCATGATTTTCATGAGGTCAATAAGGGCTAGTCGTTTTTCGTGGTAGTCGTGTCCCATGAGATCGAGTGGGTTGATGATTGTTGTGGAGGTTCTTGAGAGGTTGATTCGTTGGCCGTTGAATCGTTTGGTGAGTGCTTGGTATTCTCCTTGTGGGTCTATGACCATGACTTTGGTGCCGTTGAGTAGGTAGCGTGAGATGAGTAGTTTTGCCATGTAGCTTTTTCCTGATCCTGAGCTTGCGAGGCATAGTCCGTTTGGGTTTGAGAGGGTGAATATGTCTTTGATTATTGGTATGTTGTTTTTGTTTTGTCCGAGCCACACTCCTGTTTTGTCGACTTGTAGGAATGATGAGGTGAAGGGGAAGAATGCTGATAGTGCGTTTGTGGTTACGTTGCGTTGTTTTTTGAGTGCGTTGTGTGCGAGTGGTGCGCAGGATTGAAATCCTTGCGTCATCTGAAATGAAGCCTGCTTAGGGATTATTAATAGGGCGTTAAGTTCTGATTCTATTCGTTTTGTGAGTAGGTCGAGTTCTTCTTTTGTTTTTGCCCTACAACTTACGTAGAGGCTGACGTTGAAGAGTTTTTCTTTTCCTTTCTGTAGGTTTTTGAGCACTGCTCTGGTGTCTTCGTATTGTATTTCGAGGCTTGGGTTGAGGCTTTCTTTTTGTTTTGCGGCGTAGAGGTCTGCTCGTTGTTTTTGTAGTTCTTTGTTGAGTGAGATCATCATTGTTTCTATGTCGTAGGGTTCTATGTGTAGTGAGAGGTCGAAGTTGCCGAGTGAGCTCACGATTTTATCGAGGAATCCTGATTCTACGTTTCGTGGGTAGCCGTGTGCGTGTATTGTTCTGCTGAGTGTGTTGCCTATTTTGATGTAGTTTGGATTGTTTTCTATGCGTACTGAGGCGAGGTTTTCGACTTCGAAGAAGTTGTGTATGAGTGCTTGTAGGTCGTAGTCTTTGAGTCGTTTGCTTCTCAGGCCGATGCTGTTGAGTTTGTCTTTGCAAATGTGTGCTTGTATGTTGATATCGGTTTTTTCTGGTATGAGCACGTAGAAGTTGCGGTTCATGACATCGTGGTCTGATGCTATGCTTTGTAAGTGTTCTTTGTATTTGGTGAATAGGTTCTCGAATTTCTTTGTTTTTTGGAGTCGTTTGGTAAGGCTTTTGAAGTATTCTTTAAGGTCTAGTTTTTCTGTGTTCATTAATACTTGTATTGGGAAGTCGAGTAAATTCAGGAATTTTTGGAACATCATGATGGTTGCTTCTTGTGATTCTTTTGGTTTGATTGAGAAGTTGATGGGTGTGATTTTGAGCACTGCTATTTTTCTGCCGTCATTGGTGTGTATGAGGTCGTCTTTGATGGTGTTGAGTGATACGAATTTGGCTATTTTTTCGGGGTTGTCTATTCTGCGGGTGAGTAACCAATGATACCAGACTCGTAAGTTGTGATCTAAGTTGAGAAACATAAATCCCGTAGCGAGTCCGGTTAGCAGTATTGAGTAGAATATTCGTAAGTAGAGTTCCATGCTGGTTTTGAATAAGAGTATGGGGATGAATGGGGTGAATAGGAAGGCGTAGGCTAGTTGTTTGAATGTGAGTCCGAACATTATTTTCTCATTATATTCGAGTCGTTGTGGTATTTCGTATGCCATTTAGAGTTTCCTCCCGAAGCTTTTGATTGTGGTGTAGAGGTTGAGTCCTGCTTTGATGATTGCAAAGCAGAGTAAGAAGATGGTGATGGTGTTGATGGTCATGAATGCGGCGATGAGTATGATGATGTCAAATGATGCGAAGGTTGAGAGTCCTACGAGTTCTGAAAATCCGATTAGGAGTATGGCGTCAAGGAACGTAACGAATATTGCGATGCCTAAGAAGTTGAGTATGAGGAGTCCGTATTGTTTGATTGGTGGTAGGAAGTAGGCGAAGATTGCGAGTGGTAAGAAGACAACGCCTACTGAAACGAATGCGTATCTGATAGTGAGTATGAGTGCTGTGCCAAGTAATACTAGTACGTATACGATTCCTAGGATTATTGACACTCCTAAATCGCCTACGCTATCTAGTGTGAGTAGGAAGAGGTCTGTGTTTATGAGGCTTAATGTAGTGCTTGTCATAATTGCTGACAGTTCTATTGTAAGATCGTAGAGGAAGAATGATGCTTGCAGCAGGATTATCATTATGGCGATGTTTTGGAGCCATTGTTTTGCTTCGTCTCTTTTTCGTGAGTCATGGCCTGAGATCATGAATCGCAAGCCTGCTGAAAGGAGTAAGAGGCCATAAAACATTGATAAAACGTAGATGATGATTATCCAGAGGTTAAGGAATAAATCAATATTGATTGGTTCTGAAAGTAAGTCAAGAACTAAATTGAGAAATGGAGTTATTGGGGCATTAAGAATATTCGCAAGATACTCAAATAGTTTTTGTGGTAGGCATGAGCCAAGACTTAAGAGCCCACACTCAGCCATTGGAGGAACCACGAAGATTTAGTTAGTACCGAGAAAATACCATAATTAATAAGGCCAAGTATGAAAACATTCCACGCAGTGAGCATAGTGCTCGTGTCTAGGTCTTGTGCTTCTGCCTCATAATCAGGTACAATTACTGTTGTTGGTTGGTATTCCCAAATATCACCTTCGTACTCATATGATTCTGTCCAGAGAATTAAGAGCACTGCTTGCTCTTCTAAAAAATCTAGATCTGCTTCTTCAACATAATCACAATCTTCCCGATATTGGTCTTCGTAGTCTGTGAAGTTGGCGCAGGTGAGGAACGCTGTTACGCTTGAAGTCTTGTAAACGAGTACGAGACTTACCAGTACGATCAAAACTATTTTTTGCTTTTTCATTTTATGCTACGATGTATTGTACTACTAGGGGTGCTGCCCAAATAATAACGAGTCCGATAAGGACGTACATTGCCATGCTCTTAGCACTTTCACGCTTCTTAGGTTCAGAACCACTGGTAATGTAGTTGATACCTGCAAGCAATAGCACGAGTGCAGCGATGACCGTAGCGATGTACTTGACCAAGTTATAAATCTTAATTACTGGTTCTAAGATTTGGTCAAACACTGCCTGATCTTCCTCACTGATCTCGCCTTCAATCACTTGTGCGCTCACAAGTTGTGCTAGTAGCAAGAACAAAAAGCTTGCAACCAAAAGGTATTTAGTTCTCATACGATTACTCACTTGACCGTCTATTTATAGTGCCTAGTGAAAAAAATAGTATACTTTTTAGTACACAAAATAGTACACATTTTAGTACATTTTTTTTCTCCGACTCCTTAAAAAATACAACGTGCAAGAAAAAGTATGGAAAGCACACTCGTCCAAGAACCACAACAAGAAAGTTGGGTTGATATCTTGCACAAAGCAATGGCGCAAAAAGAAAAGCCAAAACCCGAACCAGAACCACAACAAAAACCAACACAAGGACTTTACACAATCTTATTTCGAAGACTAGAAGAAATCCGAAAAGACTGTCACAAAGAAATCATTCCATTCCCCGTATTGTTTGAGAAGTTATGTCGTAATTTCTCAATCTCAAAACAAGAATGTTGGGACATACTCTTTATGTTAAGAGATGTTGGGTTGATTGAGATCGTGCCTTATCGTGGCGTTAAGTTCGGGTTTATTTCATAATGAATCTAAGTTTCGAAGGAACATTCTTTCCCAGAGCAGTATTTTTCGCTTTCTAGTTCGAGTGTTGAGTGTTCTATGTTGTGTTTGGCTAGGTTGTTTTTTATGGATTTTCTAATTTTGTCAGGATTCTTAAGGTATTTATCTTCCACTATCACATGGGCTGTTAAGATGCCTGTTTCCCCTTCTAGTGACCATACGTGAACATCGTGAATGCCAATTACTCCTTTGATGGTTCGTACTGATTTTTTAATTTTTTCAATGTTTATGTGTTGTGGAACACCTTCGAGTAGCAGGTTAAATGTTTCTCGTATATTTTTTGTAACGCCCCATAATACAAATACTGTGAATCCGATAGTCATTATTGGATCTATAATGTGGTTGTCTGAGAATTTGATTAGTATCGATCCAGTTAGCAGGACTATCCATCCTAGCATATCTTCTAGTAAATGCCATGAGAGTATTTTTTCGTTTTGACTGAGTCCCTTTTTTAATTTTATGAACCCTATGCTGTTTACTATTATGCCAATTATTGCTACTATTATCATCCCGCTTGCATCGACGTGTTCTGGACTTATTAATCTAGGAATTGTTTTTGATAATATGAATAATGATCCTGCGATTAGTACGATCGCTGCAAAGAGGGATGATAGGAGTGATAATCTTCTATATCCGAATGTTCTTTTCAAATCGGCTGGTTTATCAGATTTTTTTTCTGCAAACCACGCGACTATTAGGACAATGCTATCTCCAAGATCATGTAATGCATCGGCCAATAGGGCTAAACTGTTTGTGAGAATTCCCCCGACTATTTCTATGATTGTAAAGAATATATTCAGAAGTGCAGCAAACCCTACATTTTTCGCTCTATGGCCCATAATATAATTTATCAAATAGGGTATTAATTATTATCTGTATAGTTGCTATTATTTTTGTTTTGAAGCTCTTTAGATCTTTTTTCTTCTCAATAAATTAGCGTTGGTTACTACGGTGATGCTTGATGCTGCCATTGCAATTTCTGCGATTACTGGGTGTAGTAGTCCTGCTATTGCGAGTGGTATTGCGATTACGTTGTAGGCGAATGCCCAGAAGAGGTTTTGTTTTATTTTGCTGAATGTTGATCGTGAGAGGTTGATTCCTTGTACTACTCCTTCTAGTGATCCTTTTGCGAGTACGATGTCTCCTGCTTCTATTGCTATGTCTGTTCCTGTTCCCATTGCTATGCCTACGTTTGCTTGTTTGAGTGCTGGTGCGTCATTGATTCCATCGCCTACGAATGCTACCATTCCTTCTTTTTGGAGTGCTTCGACTTTTTTTGCTTTGTCTTCTGGTAGTACGTTGGCGATTACTTCGTCTATTCCTACTTCTCGTGCTATTGCTTGTGCTGTGCGTTCGTTGTCTCCTGTGATCATGACTGTTGTGTAGCCTTCGTGTTTGAGACGTACTATTGCTTTTCTTGAGTCGTCTTTTACTGCGTCTGCGACTCCTATTACTCCGAGCACTTTGTTGTTTTCTGCTACTATCATTGTTGTCTTTCCATCGTTCTCTAGTTTTTCTAGGTGTGGTTTGATTTTTGTGAGTGGTATTTTCTTTTCTTTCATGAGGCGTGCGTTTCCGATGTACATTTGTTTTTTGTTGATTATTCCTTGTACTCCGCGTCCTCGTAGTATTTTGAATTTGGTTACTTTTTTGTAGTTTTTGATGTTTGCGTGTTCTACTATTGATTTGGCTATTGGGTGTTCGCTGAGTTTTTCTAGTGATGCTGCTTTTGCTATCATGTCTTGTTCTTTTGATTTTGTGAGTGCGTGGATGTTTGTGACTTCTGGCTTTCCTTTTGTTATAGTCCCTGTTTTGTCGAATACTACTGTTTTGACTTCTTTCATTGTTTGTATTGCTTCTCCTTTTCGTATGAGGATGCCTTTTTTTGCGCCGATGCCTGAGCCTACCATAAGTGCTATTGGTGTTGCGAGTCCTAGGGAGCAGGGGCATGCTATGACGAGTACTGAGATTGCTACACCTACCGCGCGGCTGATGTCTTGTGTGAAGATCCACCAGTTGAAGAATGTGAGGAGTGCTACCATGAGGATTATTGGTACGAAGACGTTGGTGATTTTATCAGCTACTTTTTGTATTGGTACTTTTGTTCCTTGTGCTTCTTCGACGAGTTCTATGATGTGGGCTAGGAATGTGTCTCCGCCGACTTTTGTTGCTTTGATGTAGAGTATGCCGTCTTGGTTTATTGTTGCTCCGATGACGGTACTTTTTGGTTTTTTGTCTGTTGGTATGCTTTCGCCTGTGACCATGCTTTCATCTACTGAGCTATCTCCTTTTGTGACTATTCCGTCTGTTGGGATTTTTTCTCCTGGTCGTACTACCATTATATCTCCAATTTTTACATCTTCTATTGGGACTTCGATTTCTTCTTTTCCTTGTAGTATTATTGCTTTTTTTGCTCCTAGTTCTAGTAGTTTTCGTATTTCTGAGCTTGCTCGTCCTTTGGCTTTTGATTCGATGTATTTTCCGGTGATGAATATGGTCATGATCATTGCTGATACTCCTGAGTAGTCTTCAAAGCCATAGAATGAGAGTATTCCTGTAAAGTAGGCTATTACTGTTCCTAGTCCTATGAGGGAGTCCATATTGAAGTAGAATGTGTAGAATCCTCTGATGCCACTTCGTATTGTCTGCCAGCCAATTATGAATATTACGGGGAATCCAAGTATGAGTAGTGCTATTGGCATTGTTCCCATCGGTATGATTGGCATACCAAACATCATTCCGGAGTACATGATTGCCATTATGGGGATGGTGAGTGACCATGCCCATATGAGCTTCCGCTTCCAACTTTTGATTTCTTTTTCTTCTATTGATTCTTCCATTATTCTATTTTGACTACTTTGTATCCTGCTTTTGCGACTGCTGCTTTTAGGTCGTCTTCGCTTACTGAGTCTTCTGCTTCGATTATTCCTTTGTGTGTCATGACGCTTACGCGTACTTCTTTCACGCCGTCGACTTTTTTGAGGCTTTTTTCAGCGTTTCCTCCACATGCTGCGCAGTGCATTCCTTCTATGGTTATTTTTATTTTTTTCATTGCTTCCCTCCTTTTGATGATTGTATTATGTGGATGCAATGTGCGTTCATGTGGTCTTCGATTAGGTCCATTAGTGGTTTGATTGTTGTTTTATTGAGGGCGTAGTATCTGTATTTTCCTTTAACTTTTACGTGTACGAATCCGCATTTTTTTAGTCGTGCTAGGTCGTGTGATATTGCTGTTTGTTCTGCTTCTAGGTGTTTTGTGAGTTCTGTTACGTTCATCTCTTGTTTTCGTAGTGTATTGATTATTTTGATTCTTGATTCTGATACGAGTGTTCCGAAGAATAGTTTGTAGGCGTCAAGTACTTCTGTTTCATCATGTCCTTTTGTGTGACATTTTTTTAATATGTTTTTATTTATCATATGATATTTTAAGTCATATGTTATTTAAGTTTTTGTGTGGTTTTAGGAAATAATTTTTTGTTCATCCACCAAATATTTGTTCCCAGTAATACGGCCATTAGTAGTTGTATTTCGACTCCATTCCAAGGTAGGACTGCGAATGAGAATGAAATTCCTAAAATGCTTAAAACTACTTGTAGCAAGCCGCCTACACATACGGGGCAGACTCCAACGAATAATCCTCCGACTGCACCTGCGCTTGCTACTGTGGCTCCTTTTTTACAGCTTTTGCGTAGTGCATAGTGGTAATAGGCGTAGCTTAGGTTTATTGATACTAGGACAGCGATGATTATTGAGAGGACTAATGATGTTATGAGTTTAAACCAGCTTGTTGTTTGTGCATATTCTAGCGCTACAGAGAAGATTGTTATAAAGTCACTGAGCCATACAGCTAGAGAAAAATATACTATGAATCCCAGTATTGTTATATATTTGTAAGGTTTTTGTAGTAAGAATTTCATGTTACTTTATTAGTAGTGTTCCTCCCATGTCATGGTGTTTTGGACTGCATATTACGTTACAAAAGAATGGATTGTCCTCCTCTATCTACTATGGATGATGTTCTAGTAACAACTATCAAGAAGCCAATTCCTGCTTTTGTTGATGTTTTCATTTTATTGTACTATTAACTTCCCTGCTCCCATTCCCATGCTACATGCAAAGGTGTAGGTTCCTGGTTTATCAATAGTAAATTCTAGTACATCGTTTGGTGTTGCAAGGTATTTTTTGATATTGGTTCCTCTAACTACAAGGTCTCTAAAACATCCGTACACGCTATCGTCTAGTTGTAGTCGTACTGGTTTTCCAGCATCTACCGTAACTGTTTCTGGATAATAATTGTAGTCTTTCATGCCTATGGAGAGTTCTTGTGCATCGCCAGTTCCTACTGCTACTACATTACCTGACACTCCTTGGCCAGAGTCTCCTTTTACCATAAATACACCTCCTCCTACAATTAATAAGAAGATCGCAATACCATACAATGTTGATTTGCTAACCATTATCTATGCCTCCTTTCAAGGTTTTCATTGGAATAGTGCGCTCCTTGGCCCGAATACCATGAGCCAGATCGTGAGGACTGTTAGTACAAAGCTTAGTACGAGTGTTAGGAATTGGTCTTCTGTATGTGTTCTTTCTTCGTTTTTGGTTTCTTTGTATAGCATGTAGTTGAGTCCTGCTAGTATTGCTCCGCATACGATGAATACAATTACTCCTGCTGCTTTTAGGTTATCATTATACATCATGACTGCGGTCATTGCTCCCATGAGCCCTCCCATGAATCCTGCCATTAGGCCTTCCATAACTCCCATGACGCCGCAGCATTTCCCTTTCCATATACCTAAGAAAATGCCTACTGCCATACCGAAAACACCGCCCCAAAACATGCCGTTGGTCGCTCCCGTATAAAATCCTGCTAGGAATCCTGACATCATGCCTACTGTCATTCCGATCATCATTCCGGTCATACATGGAAATGCTTTGTACGCGCGGACTTGCCGTATTGAGGGCATTACTAATGCGTAACTGAGTATTGCAAAAAATAAGAAGAATCCGTACTTTGGAATGAAGTTGTCGATGTATTGTAGTTTTAGGAAGTAAAACAAACCAAGTGTAATGAATGAAGTAAGTAGAGAGAGAAATATCGTTTTTAGTAATTCGCCTTCAACACGAGTGCCTTGTAATTCTTTTAGAAATTCTTTTGTTGTCATCTTTTCTGTAGTTGTTTTTGTATTAGTATGAATAGGAGCACTATTATTAGTATTAAAACGATACTCATTAGGATCCCGTTGATTGACCCTCCCCACATGTGTCCATACCATTGGCCCATCATCCCATGGTGATCATAGAAATCCTCTCCTGAGTGTGCGGTGGTCAAACTTATTAGATAGGCAAATGCTGCAGTGATACTAAGACCTATTTTTTTAGTTTTCATAGCGTTTGGTAATCAAAAAACTATTTAACTGCTTTTGTGAAACTAGTTTCGTTTAACAAGATTGATTGTTGTTAACTTTCTATTAGTTTTAAAATGTTCCTCTCTGAATCATGATCAATGTTTATCTGGCAATTATTTTTTTAGAAAGTGCAAGTTTTGTAATTGTGTTGATGTCAAATTTATCGGTGTTGGTTTGCCTCTTTGATGATGAGTGCATTTACCGAAGTTGTTTTTTGCTTCTCCAATCAAGACAACTATACATTACAAGTGCTATAATCGGGAATTGCAGGTAGCTAAAGTCCCAGGTACCTGCAGTGATTCCTGTGAGTGTCATAGGTATAAGTGGCCAAAGTCCTGTGTAGAGACTCACCCACCATTTCCGATAAGTAAAAAGTGCTACTGCTGCTGCAATGTCCAGCGCACCTACTATTCTAACAAGCAGCTGTGATGCGGGGAATCCTGATTCTTGGATAAGCATTGTCATTCCTGGACTGCCGAGTAGTGCTGCCATTCCATGTACGAAGAAATTGTAGATGAGATATACTGCTGCTAGTGAGCCTAGTCCTTTTTTTGCAAGTTGTACGTAGTTGTTCATGGTAACACTATGAGTTTTCCGTAATGGTTATGATGGCCTGGACCGCACATGACTGAACACCCATAGGTATATTCTCCTGGTGCTGGTGCCATGAATTCCCCAACTGTTGTTTTTCCGGGTTCTATGCGCATATTAAAGTTAAGTTGTGGTATTGCAATGCCGTGTGCTACATCTTTGCTTGTTGCTTTAATTCGTATGAGCTCTCCTGTTCTAACAGTAATTGTTGGTTCGCTCCAATCATATTGCCATGCTTCAAGGTTGATTTCTCGTGTGTTGCAATCTCCCATGTAGCCACCGCCCATGTAGTGACATGGTGTGCCTGCCATTTCTCGCGCTGGGTCTGTTGGTAAGATTTGGCCGCTTAGGCCTTCAGCTTCGATTGCTAATGCATTGCCAGTAATACTCCCTGACTGAGTTATGAACAAGCCAACAGCTACGATGACTACAAACATGCCTATGCCTATTTTAGTTGTTTTCTCCATATGCTTGCTCCTTTCATGCTACTGTAAAGCTTGTCATCATTCCGGCTTCGAGGTGTTCTGCTATATGGCAGTGCATCATCCACTCGCCTGGATTGGTGACGTCTACAAGTATGTCTACAGTTGAGCCTATTGGTACGAGTACCGTATCCTTCCACACTTTATTATCGACAGGCTCCCCATCTATATGAGTTATAATAAATCTTTGTCCGTGTAGGTGTATGGGGTGTTGCATTGGGTGCATTGATTCGGGATCGTTGAAGAGGCGTATTTTTACAATGTCTCCGATGCTTGCGGTCATGCTGATGTCCATGTTTGTTGCTCCGCTTGCAGTGTCGAGTATTTCCCAAGTTACTTGGTCTCCTGGCGCGCGCATGTTCATCTCATCTTCCCACTCAATACGCTCTTCGTGTTCTTCTGCTTCTGCTTCGAGTGCTACTCTTTCTTCTTCTGTGCAATCGCCCATTACAATGCCTCCCATTTCATGGCAGGGTAATGTTGCCATTGCATCCATGAAGTCTGTAAGATCAACGTTGAGATTAAGCTCATAATCGACTGCTTTATCGAAGTATGGTGCAAAGTCATTTATGTCTGCTCGGATTGTTGGGTTAGTTAGATCGTTGAAGAATTGTTCTGAGTAGTCATCTATCTCTGTTGTCTCTTCAACGGTGATTGTGCTCAACACGTATGACTTGTGAGGGTTCACGTTGAGCAGTGTGTAAGTGCCTGCATCTGCAAAGTATACATCTACAATGTAGCGTTCTGCTGGTGCGATGATAAGTTCATCAATTAATGTTTCTGTTTCATATTGGCCGAGGTCTCCGCCGACTAGTTTCATCTGCGCTCCTGGAATGCTGAGTTTGTAGGGTCGCACATTAGCCACGTTTGTGATATAGTAACGAACCACTTCTCCTTCATTAGCTGTTTGGCGGTGATCTACATCTCCATTAACTAACATTACATTTCCGAATCTGCCCATGACTGCGAAATTTGCGTGTTCTCCTCCGAATGGTACGATACTTCCATCGTCACCTAGGAGAAGGTCATCTAGCACAATAAGCTCTTCTCGATTGACTGGATTGTAAGCTTCAACTGGTATTACGAGCATGTTGCCTGCCATGCCTGCATCTTGTTGTATGTCTTCTCTGATGTGCGGGTGGTACCAGAAGATTCCATCATCGGGGAAGTATAGTTCGTATTCGAAGGTGTCTCCTGGTTGCATTGGCGGTTGGGAAACATCTGGCACTCCATCGTTTGCGAGGTCATGTCGTAGTCCGTGCCAATGTACTGTTGTTGGAAGGTCGATATTGTTAGTAAACACTACTTTAATTGTTGAGTCTTGTCGCACACGTAGTGCTGGTCCCGGAATCATGCCATTGTACCCGTACATGATAAGCTCTTCACCATTAATTTTCTTAGTGATAATGTCTGCTGTCATAGTGTATGTTTCGCCATCTGCAATGTCAACAATCGTACTACTTTGTACTGGTGTTAGTTCTGAAGCCGCGCGGCTTTGGCCTGGCAGGAAGTCTGCTCCAATGGTTGATTCAAATTGATTAGGTTGCTCTTCTAAGCGTTCAGCAAGTTTATTATAGGGCTCACATCCTTGCATTTCAGACATGTACAAGCAATGTTCGTACATGAACTGCTCGTTTTGATCAAGCTCTGAAAGGCTTGTTACACTATCAAACTCGTCTGCGGGGAGGTTGAGTTCCGCGACCATTGAATGAGCATCTCCTTCCTGAGAATCAAGGATATAACCCAGTGAGATTACAATTGCAAGTAGTGCTAATATGAAAATTCCTTTTTTATCCATCGGTTTAGTTCTGTCTTTTTTAGGTATGTTTTTTTTATGATCAAAGAACTATTTAATTGCTTTTGTGAAACTAGTTTCGTTTAACAACTTCTACTATGCTTAACATTCCTGCTTCTGCATGTTCTAATATGTGACAGTGAAAAACCCATCTTCCAACGTCTTCTGCTATGAATGCGATGTCAACTTCTTCTCTGCTGTTTATCATTACTGTGTCTTTCCATCCTCTTGCTTTTTCAGGGATTCCATTTCGTGATAAGATTATGAATTTTTGTCCGTGTAGGTGCATTGGGTGTGGCTGGCCTTGTGTGTTTTTAATTCTGAATTTGACGATTTTTCCTTCTTGGATTGTAAATGTTTCTGGATTTTCTGGAAATGCTTTGTTGTTGATTGTCCAACGTAGATTCATATGTCCTGCCATTACTCCTATGAGGTCGGCTTGATAGTCAGGTTCTTTTTGTAGTAATGGTTCCATATCTAGTGTTTGTTCAAAAGTTTCTAATCCGTTGGTATCAATTTTTTCATCACTTGTGATAAGTGTGGCGATTTGAGTTGAACCTCTAGAAGTGTGATGGGTGAGTGTTATCGATTCTTGAGTGGTTTCTGGTAAGAGAATATCATAGCGCTCTCCAGGGCTGATTGTTAGGAGGTTTGTCATATAGTGCTCTGAAGGTCCAATATCCATACCTACCACTGTGAATTGCTCTCCTCCAAATTGTAGGTTGAAGCTGCGTGCGTTTGCTGTGTTAACAATACGTAGGCGGTTATTTTCAAGCTGAATTGTGGGTTTTTCTTTTCCGTTTACAAGCAGTATGTTTCCGAATCGTCCGTGCATGACTCCTAGGTTAAAGCTTCTGAATTCGAAATCGTTTCCTAAGAGGGCATCATCAAGTACAAGTATGTTTCCTGGTGGTATTTGTGTGTTTTCTTCAATTAGTAGTACTCCTTGGAGTCCTGATTCGACTTGTTTGTGTGCATCAACGTGACTATGGTACCAATAAAGTCCAGGGTTTCTAAGTTCTAGTTCGTATGTAAATGACTCTCCTGGCAGTATTGGTTCTTGAGTCACTTCTGGTACGCCATCTTCAACGTTAGCAAGCTGCAAGCCATGCCAGTGAACTGTTGTTGGTTCATCAAGGTTGTTGTGCACAATAACGTTCTGTGTAGTTCCTACTGCGCCTTTTATGAGGGGTCCGGGTATTTGTTGATTGTATGAGAAAACCGTTGTCTTCTTTCCTTCAATGAATTCATATCTTTCCTTTGAGATTGTAAGTTCAAAATCTCTTGGAGTGTTTTGGGCGCTATGTGAGGAGTAATCGGCGGCACGTACTGTTTCTTCATTTATGTTTACTTGAGTGCTTTCGCTATTCAAGAATATAAGGGTTAGGAGTAATGCAGTCACTGCTAATGCGAGCAATGTATTTCGGATAGTATTTTTTCGTATCGTAAAAATATTTCTTGTCATGTTTTGTTTAGGAGGCTTTTTTTATTAAGCTCTTTTATGAAACTAGTTTCAATGTATCTTTCACAAAATTCTTAAACTCAATAAAACTTGATCATGCATGGATAATAAGAAGACTGGCTATTTGTTGTTAGGGGTAGTAGTTTTGATTGTGATTATAATTTATATGTTCAATAACGCATTACATGATATTGTTAATGCGAGCTGTAGTGAGGCTGGACATGGTGATAGTTGTCCAATGTATAATACTATTAATCAACAAACTAATCTTTCATTAGTTATTGCGGGGTTTGTTGTGGTTGTTGCTTTATTTCTTATTTTTTCAAAACCTCAAACCAAAACTGTTGTGGAAACTAAGATAGTTGAGAAAGAACCTATCAAGAAAGAATTTGATCTTTCTGATTTGAAGCAAGAGGAAAAGAAAGTGTTTGGACTAATTAGAAATAGCAAGGCAATTTTTCAGGCTGAGTTGATCGAAAAAACAAGTTTTGGTAAGGCAAAAATGACCCGTATTATTGATAGGTTGGAGGGTAAGGGTTTTGTAGAAAGAAAACGACGTGGAATGACTAATGTGGTTGTTCTTCTAGAAAAATAATTCTTAAAACTACTTCTTACTTTTTTGTTTCTTATATTTTGTAAAGTAGATAAGCAAAGCTAGCGTGGTTGAAAGGATGAATATCCACTCTATGTGTTGAGAGTCTATGAATGTGAGTGTTGTTGGGACTAATGGCCACATTCCTGCGTAGTAAAGCATCCATTTTTTCATTTTGAAGTTGAGACCGAAGAATAGCAGGGTGTCTACTAGTCCAACAAGAGTAACCAATACCTTTGCAAAAGAGCCTGTTATGCCAAGGGGTCCTAGTAGGGTAACAAAGATTTCTGGTCGTAATAATGCTTGAATTCCATGGAACAGGAAGATTATCGAAAGTATGAACGCGAGAATTGGTTCTCTAAGGTTCTTGAAGTTTTTACGTCTGTATGCCATAATTGCAAGAGTTATTAGGCTTATTGTCCAGAATAATATTTTGTCAAAGGATGTTTTAGTTTCTTCTAATGATGCTTTGTTAGCTGGGTCGATGGATTCTCCCAATACTGTCTCTTCTTCTTGTCCAATTGGTTGAGAATTGATGGTTTAATAAATTTCTTACTTTTACACCAATTTATTGTTGGCTATTATACTAATTGTTAAATCTCTTAGCCATTATCATTTTACGCACAACCCAAAATACAACAAAAGGCAGGATTACTAATTGAATTATTGGAACAACTCCGATATTAAGAATGGGTAATAGGGGCATAAACTCTGAATAACCCCATCTCACCAAGACTTGAGTATTCATTATCTCGATTGTTATCGCAATCAATATCGCAATAGGCACTAAAACGTAAACGTCTGACCTTGTCATACGCTTAAACCAATACTGATCTCTATTTCTAACATAACCTATTAGGTAAAACAATACCATGATTATCCCATCGCCTAAAGTCGCACCAATTAGCTTTGGCAAGTACTCATTTAAAGAGAGGCTTCCGCACGTGTAAAGGGGGCTTTGTAAAACCTCCCACAAAAAGTGAATGAAAACCCCTACGATGAAAATATACAAGCTTACGATAAAGACTTTATTCTGTTTCATTTATCTGTTTCTAAGCTTTTATTCATGAGACAAGAGGCATTAAAATTGGGACAATCACATAGAGTAACAACGCCCATACTACAATTGCAGTCAGAATACTAATCAGGATCATTTTCATCTCTTTCTTGAGCGTAGTTCCTGAACAAACTCCATGTTTTTTCTTTACTTTTCTATAAATACCAATTACAAGAAATACGGCTCCAAGAGTTATAAAAAAAGGTTTATATCGCGGGAGTTGAGATCCTATGCCAACACTTCCAAGTCCAATAAGTAAGAAGAGTAGTGGGCCTGTGCAACACAAACTGCTAAGAAACCCTGCTCCAATGCCTGTTTTGAGTGATTCTTTTGAAATCATCTTTTATTTAGTGTCCAATTGTATGGCGTGTTTAATTACAGAAGTATCGCAGCTCTTGTATTTGGTGCAGAAATCTTCGCATTGTTGCGCATGCAACTTGTTTTTATAATACATATCACATGCCTCACACATATAGTATTTTTTGTTATTATGTACTACTGACTTAACCATCCTTACTACAGGCTCCTTTTGTGCAATATTTTGATACATGATTTTCCATCAACTTTAACAAAGGCTCAATAGTTTTCTTGTTTACAGAGTACACCCTCTCTTTACCCTTCTGTTCAACGAATACAAACCCGCAATCAAGTAATCGTTTCAGACCATGAGACACATTAGTTTGGTGCACGTTAAGACTTCTTGCTATACTTCCAACGTTCTTTGGCGATTCCATTAGAGATTGTACAATTGTAAGCCGCAATTTATTTTTCAGTGTTGTGAGAAAACGATCATAGGCCGCTTGCATATTCGGCGTATCTTTTAACAAATTCTTTCGCATACAAAAAAGTACAAAGTCAGATTTAAATATCTTATGGTCTAATTTAACATATGTTATAATAAGCTATATGTTAGTTTGGACTTTGTTCCTTACTTTACTAACTAACATCCCAAGAACATCTTTATCTTTCAGTAAGTTGGTTAAGAGTTGATCCATGTTTTGGCGTTCTGTTTCTTTTTTGATGAGTTTTTGTGCTTCTTCTTCGTCGAGTACGAAGCCGCAGAGTTTACAGAATTTGTTGGTTGCTCCGTTTTGTGTTTGGCATCGTATGCAGTTTGTGGGTTTGAGTTTTGGTGGTTCTGGTTTGCGTTCTACTTCTATGCCGTTTGCTTTGAGTATTGCATCATCAGTGTCTTTTCCTGACATGTGGATGTAGATGCCTGCCATTTTACTACCTTGTGTCCATCCCAAGTAGTTCTTGAGTTGTGAGTCGCTGAGTGTTGAGGCTAGTTTTGTTGCTCGTGAGTGTCTAAATAGGTGTAGGTGCACTCGTTTCTTTATTCCTGCTGCTTTGACTGCGTTTTTGAGGATAAGTGCTATTCGTGCATAGCTGAGGAATGTTTTGTCTGTTTTATTGTACCAGAGGTATGCTTCTGGCTCATCATTCTTAGGGTGTTGGTTAATCCATTCGTGCAGGTATGGTGTGCTATTTACGACGAGGACTTTTCGCATGCCTGTTTTTCCATTTACGTTAAGTCGTGCTCCATATTGTTCAAAAGTCACGTGTTTTATTTTCATCATGCCTACTTCTGATACTCGACAACCTGATTCAGCGATGGTGGCTAGCAAGGCTTTGTCTCGGTAATTTTGACAGCATTGTATGATGTTTTTGATTTCTTCTTCTGTAAGGAGTTCCTCAGGTAGTTTTGAGTGTTTTTTAGATATGTTTATTGATATCCATTGTACTTCTGGTGGGTACACTCGTTTTTCGGTGATACCTCGCAAGTATCTGTAGAGTTTTCGCATGAGTATTTTGAAGACTTTCTTTGATTCTGCTGATAATTCGCTTTGTTCTACTTCACCTACTACTTTTCTAATGTCTTTTTCATTAGCTTTGTCAAATGGTTTTTTGAGCATGTAGGCATATCTTTTCAAATCAATCATGTATCTGCCTATTCGGGCGACTCCTATTCCTTCGCTGAGTAAGTGATCTCGGAATCCCTCGATATGTCTCTTATTTTCTTCAGAAATCTTAGGATCTTCCTGTATTCTAGAGAAGATTCTCTTCAGTTGGCCTGCATAGTCGTGTAAGTCCATTTTACCCTTCATTTTTTGTGGTTTGTGTGAGCTTATAAACCACGACCATGACGGGCGTTGAAATTTTTCAGAACGCCCCAACCGTGAATCGAACACGGGATTCCGCCGCGACAGGGCGGTGTTATAACCACTTAACTATTGAGGCATACAAAATCCGCTTTGTTGGATTTTGGATGGCCAGAGAATCTACGATTCTCTGTACCTACAACTTCCTTGAAGTTGTAGAGTGTCTCGCGAGAGACTTGGAGGGTCTAAGAATTTTGTAGAAATTCTTAGCGCATCAAACTTCTGGTTTATGAGAGGTTTGATATTAATCCGTATGTAACGGGTATGTATTCCCTACTCCTACTCGCTTTTTAAACCTTGCTCTCGTAAAGTATTTAACATCTTGACAGCTCTTTTTTAGCATGAAGGGGTGGAATAAATTACAGATTTCTCAGCATCTTGAAGCGTCGAAGCGCGTGATGGAAGTGCACTTTGCTGGGTTTGAATTTATCAAGGATAATCCTGATACGAACGAGTTTGCGGTGCAACAATTCATTCATAAGGAATTCAAGAAACGAAAGCTTGTATCGCACGCTCCACAGATTGTTGCGTTTGGGCCGTCTATTGCATCACCGCATTATACCCCTACAAAAAATAAAAAACAAAAGCTCAAAGAGAATCAGTTAGTAGAGTTTGATTTATGGGCGCGCCTAACGACGAAGGGCGCTCCGTTTACGGATATGACCTGGATGGGTTTTTACGGGAAGAAATTGCCTGCTGCACAAAAAAAAGCGTTTGATGTCTTGCTTAAAGCACGAGACACTGGTGTGCGGTACGTCAAAAATCGTATTAAAGACAAAGAACTTCCAACTGGCCACGATATTGACGCGGCAACGAACAAAGTCTTAATTGATAACGGGCATAAAAAGCATATTAAGCATTCGACTGGTCATCCGCTCGGGTTTGTCTCACCGCACGGGCGTGGAAGAAACATCAATCGAACAAACGTCTACTCGATTCTTGAGAACGTTCCGTACACGATTGAACCCGGGATTTACGTCGATAGGAAATTTGGTATGCGTTCTGAAATTGATATTATGGTTACTAAAAAGAGAGAGTTTCTCTTCACCTCACCCGTCCAGAAAAAACTTATTTATCTATCTTAAAAATCAATTTTCTCATGGCACGTAAAACGATTTTTAATGATGCTCAAGAAACACGAACGGTTTCAAAAATGGAGGGTTTCTTGACAAAATGAAACCGTTCTTTCTAGCAAAACGATTTGTTGCGGGTGTGCAACTTGATGATGCGATTAAAAAATCAAAAGAGCTTCAAGAGAAAGGGTTAGCAGTCACATTAGATCATTTAGGTGAGGACGTAACTGACGCGTCTATCGCGGTTAAAGCTACGCAGCAGTACATAAAGATTCTCGAGCGTTTAGCAAAGAAAAAACTCAAGGTGAATATTGCGGTGAAACTCTCACAAATCGGGTTAGCTATTGAGGAAGAACTTACGTACAATAACCTTGAAGCAATTCTTAAGGCTGCAAAAAAGTACAAACTCATCGTAGAAATCGATATGGAAGGATCGCAGTACACATCTGACACAGTGGACGCCTACCTTTTTTTCATCAAAAAATACCCTTCTACAATCATTGCGATTCAAGCATATCTCCACCAGGCCTATGATGATCTTAAAAAGATAGCAAAAAAGAAAGGGCGTGTCAGAATTGTGAAGGGAGCGTACAAGGAACCGACAACAATAGCGTTTCAAAATAAAAAAGCAGTTGACAAAAACTATATTCTCCTGCTAGAATACGCGCTTAAGCACTGTCCGTTCACGTTCATTGCTACGCATGATGAGAAAATCATTACTCACGCTCTAGAATTTGCAAAAAAGAACAGTATTAAGACTTCAAAATGCTCGTTTCAAATGTTACTCGGGATTCGCAGGCCTCTGCAAGAACAACTCGTTAAAGACGGGCATGCTTGCCGTATTTACGTCCCGTATGGTGAAGAATGGGCTGCATATTTCTCAAGAAGAGTTCGTGAACGAAAGGAAAACTTTTGGTTTGCGGTTAAGAGTATTTTCAGTCGCTAAGGATATGTTTAAATACCAGTTTATCGTCGGTAAATCATGAATAAAAAGCTTTTTGCACTCATGCTGATTGTTCCGGCACTCATTATCTTAATTGCGACAGTGTCTTCTGCGTATCACGGCAGCTCATACGCAAGTCCTTTTAGTTATGATTATGCCTACCATCCTAATCATCATTATGGGTATGCTAATCAGCATAGCGTTTCTCACTATGGGCTTTCTATTAATGCAGATGACGATCCAGTAGTTCGTATTCGAACGTATTACACAAATAATCCTGGCGCGTATTATTCCTCGCGATCTCATAACTATGGGTATCCAGTTCATACTGTTACCGTCCCGACTGTTCGTGTAGCATATGCAAGTGATTATTATCATTCCAATCAGTACAATCCATATTATCGTACTTCGTACCGTAGTTTTCACTATAATGACTACTATCCGGGTCATGTGATTCGGCACTGGTAAACTAAACATTTATATACAAAATTACCTACCGTAGGGTAGGAAAAGATGGTGAAAAAAAAATCTAAGGATCGAATGATTTCTGTCCCTATTGGTGCTCTTAGGCCGTACGCGTTAGGTAATGCGCTTGGGTTTGTTGCAATTTTCTCTCTTGTAATGTATGCTATTCTCAGTTGGTTTGCAGGATTCACTCCTGCTATTATTACTGACCAATATCCTTTGCCATTCAATTTTGATGATTGGACTATTCTTATGGGGCTTGTACAGGCGTATGTTCTCGGGTATGTTGGCGGATGGATTATTGCGTATCTTTACAATCGTTCTTTATTAACGCCTGAGTAGGGTGGTCTTCCATAACAGTTAAAAGGGCAGCTATTCTCTAATCACTATGAAAAAGTGGCAAAGGAGGAGTTAACTATGAAAAATAATGCTGAATTAGGTATGAAGGTGAATTGGATCTTACTTGGTCTTGTCATGCTCGTTCCGGGTGTTCTCAAACTTTTTGGTGGTGCAGGTGGTCCTGCTAGTATGTTAGAAAACATTCCGCTCTTTGCTTGGGCACCTATGTTTTGGGCTTGGATTCTCATCCTTGGTGAGATAGGATCAGGTATTGCTATTCTTGCTAAGTATAAGGTTGAACAAGTAGTTTGGATTCCAGTAATTATCCTGCTTGTTGCTACGCTATTTATCCATTGGGGTAGTTGGCCGAGTGTGCTTATCCACTTAGCTGTTATATCAAACTATTTGATGTATACTAAGGGCGGATGCTGTACTGTTCCAAAAGCAAGTGCTAAGAAGAAGTAATTCTTCATACCTTCATTTATTTTTTTATTTCCTATGTCTTCTCAAAAACGAGTTGTTGTTATTGGCGGGGGATTTTGCGGTGCGATGGTCGCTCGTAAACTTCAAAAGTCATTTGAGGTTACGCTCGTTGATACGAAAGAATACTTTGAGTATACTCCTGGTATTCTAAGAACGATTGTTCATCCTAATCATATTGCTAAAATTCAGTCTCGTCATGAAACCTATCTTCCTGATGCGACTATTGTAACTGGCGAGGTTTCTAGAATTTCTAAGGACGCAGCGTTTATTGGTTCTAAAAAATTTCCGTTTGATTATTTGGTTATTGCTGCTGGTTCCCGCTATACTCCTCCTATTAAGGATACAAGCGCTTTTTTAGCTACGAGGGCTGAAACGTTAAGTAATGAGTTTCATAAAGTGCATCATGCAAAGCATGTCCTCTTAATTGGTGGGGGGCTTGTTGGTGTTGAGTTAGCGGCTGAGATTATTGAGAAGTATCCTAAGAAGAAAATTACGATTGTACACTCTCGTCCCACATTAATTGATAGGAATCATCCAGGATCAATTTCGTATTCGCAAGAGTTTTTGCTTAAGCGAGGTGTGGAAATTATCTGTGGTGAACGGCTTAAGGGTAAAAAAAGCGATGCGTACGTGACTGATACTGGTCGAAGTATTGCTGCTGATGCTGCTGTTGTTTGCGGGGGGATTACGCCTAACAATGAAGTTATCAAAAAGAAGGCAATGCCTGTTTGTAATGAGTTTTTACAAGTTACGGGTAAACAAAACGTGTTTATTGGGGGTGATGTTGCAGGTATTAGTGAAGAGAAAACTGCTCAGGCTGCTGAAAAGCATGGCGCAATAATTGCATATAATATTTGTGCGCTTGAAACGAACGTATCGCTTAAATCGTATGTTCCTAAGCGTCGTCCTATGGTTATTAGTCTTGGTGAAAAACGAGGCATTTTTGAAGGTAAGCGGTTAGTGCTCACCGGGAGAATTCCGGCTATCTTAAAATCGTTTATTGAGTGGAAGACGATGCGTAAGTATCGTTAAGCTGCTTGTTTTAGTGGTGCTTTTTCAGGCACGCTTTCTGCAGTTTCTACGTGTGCTTCTTCTTTTGGTGTACTAGCTTCTTTTTTTGCTGTTTGCTTCTGTTCTTTTTTAGTTTTGAAGTGCTCGTCTGCAGCGTAGAATGTTCTAAAGAGCGGATATAATCCTAGGGAAAGAATGCTTGCTGCTGAGCCGAGAGCGCTTCCAACAAATGATCCTGCTGATGCAGTAAAGTTTCGTCGCATGTTAGCAGCATCTCGTTTATAGCTTGATTCAAATCGGCTATCACCAGAGCTAGATCCTCCGAGGTCTGATTCTAGATTATATGCGATGAGTGCTGGTCCGAGTGTTGAGCGGTTAAATCCAAATTTGAACCCTTTGCCAAATGTTGCTTTCTCGCCTTTTTCTGAATCTTCTGCTTTTTCTCCTTGTACAAAATCACGTACATACCTGCTCCCGCCTGCTATGGCGTCGTAGGTTCCAAGCGCTGCTGGTACTGCTAGTGCTGCAAGTGGGCCTCCTGCGATGTAGGCTCCAACGAGGCTTCCGATACCGAGTAGTCCTCCAACTCCTTCTCCAAAATAGCGCGGGAGAAATTCTTCTGCCATTGAGGAATTGTTATCTGTGCCTGCATATGCTGATTGATGTACTTTGTTATGGATTGTTGGTAGTGCACGTTTTTTGTCATTAAATCCAACGCCTGTGTTTTCACGGTCAGCAAATGAGATGAAGGTACCCACTGGGTTAACTGCTGTTAGAAATCCGCTTGCAGTTCCTTTTGCTCCGTTAGCAACTATTGTTTCTAGTCCCATCGTAATTCCTCTGAAAATTGATATTTAAACTTTTCTATTATTTTTAACTAAATAGTAGTAACTATTATCATTCAAGGAATGTTTATATAGCTCATTCTCAAAAGAAATATAATGGCAGGACGTAAAAAAACAGTGAAAAAGAAAAAAGCGTCAACTTCTCAAAAGCAAACTACTTCCAAAAAAGGGCATGTAACTCGGGGAATGGCAGTTGCAAGTTTAGTACTTAATTTACTCCTTATACCGGGTCTTGGAACAATTCTTGGAGGAAGGACTAAGGAAGGTGTTTGGCAAGTAGTATTCTTATGTTTTGGACTCCTGCTTTCTCTTGTCTATATTGGTATTCCACTCGTAATTGCTGCATGGATTTGGTCGCTCATATCAAGTATTGGGATAATGAATAGTGCACAATAGTTACGTTGAAAAGGTTCCTTCAGAAATAAACTCGCTAACTTTCTTTCGATTTGAAATCGTATCTTGCTCTACTTCTCCCGGATTACCAACTGCAAACATCATAACTACATCATAATTTTCGGGAACGCTCATAACCTCTCGCGCTTTTTCTTTGTCAAACCCCCCCATCCCGTGAACAACTAGATTCATAGCAGTTCCTTGCAAGGCAATATTCTCAAAAGCTGAACCAACGCTGAATTGTGCGGTTGTATTTGGCTTATCATTACGATCAAATGTTTTCTTACTTAATGCACAGACAAGGGCTCCTGCGTTAGCACACCATTTCTGATTACCTTCTACTAGTACGTTGAAAAAAGCGTCCCAGTGTTCAGAGTCTTTAGTAGCATAGACAAAGTGCCATGGTTGTTCATTATACGATGAAGGTGCGAAACGTGCTGCTTCGAATAATTGCAGTAGTGTATCTGTACTAATTGGTTCTCCCGTCATGGTGTACGGGCTCCATCTATCAATAAAAATAGATTCGATACGGTGATCAGCTGTTCGTTTTGTAGATCCTTTTTGCATAGGTTATCGGTGGGGTAGCAGTATAAAAGTGTTATGAAGGAATAATGGATGATTAGACATTACTTCTTTATGATTGTAGGGTCTCTAAGAAATGTACTATACGGCGAAACATTATAGCTTTGAGGCCCGCTTGCAAGTATTTTTGTCCATGTATGGATTCCTGAATCATTACTCACAATGGCTGTTGGGAGGTCGACACCAAGAGCACATGCTGACGCAACAATTTTAGCATCTGTTTCTAACCGGCCTCCATAGGTTGCTCTATCTTTCGGGTATTGTTTCAAAAATGATCTAACATCAGCGTATACTTTTTGTTCATTGGGTGAGAATGATCTAGGAAACACATTTCGTTGTAGGGTAGAAACTACGCGATGAATGTCTTTTCCTAGGCTGGAAAGTGATTGTAACTTTTCACGTGATTGGTCAGAATAACTTGAGGGGTCATACGTTGTTCGCTTACCTTTTTCTTTTCTTCGTTTTACGATATGGCGTGTTAGTTTTGAACGAGGTGAGGTAATGGCAAACGCGTGTGATTGTAGCCCTGAGTTATATGTTTGAACAAAGTGTTCTAATTCAGAAATAACTTCTGGCAAAATTACCATTGCATCAGGGTTTTTTTGATAGAATGTATAAAAATGTGCTAATGATTCAGCATGAGCGTCAATGTCTTTTTGAGAAATGGCGTTAAAGCCTTTTGCTCCTCGTTTAAGTTGTTTCACAAGGCCTTCTCCAAACGAGCAACATACTGCGCTCGTATCAATAACGATTGCATCTTCAGTAACTTCTTCAAGTGACATATGTAAAAATCAAAGATTTCACTTTTAAAATTATTGTTTTTCTAATATTGTAGTACCATTCATGTAGGGTACGAGAACATCGGGGATTTTTACAGTTCCATCTGCTTGTTGATTATTTTCTAAAATTGCCACTAAAGCTCGTGACGTTGCGATAGCGGTATTATTTAACGTATGCACGTGTTTTCGTTCCCCGTCTTTATCAGTGAATTTAATGTTTAACAACTGCGCTTGTGCAGCTTCCATGTTCGTCACTGACGTAATTTCAAAGTATTTTTGCTGGCGAGGGCTAAAAGCCTCAAGATCTGCTCCTTTCGCTTTCAAATCTGATAAGTCGCCCGAGCATGATTCTAGTTCGCGAATCGGGAGTTTCATTGAAACGAATAAGTCTTTAGATAATTGTAATAGTTCATCATAGTATTTGTATGAATCATCAGGATGGCAGATAACAACCATTTCTTGTTTGTTGAACTGGTGTGTTCTAAAAATTCCTTTTTCATCTACGCCATGACTTCCAATTTCTTTGCGAAAACACATTGAGTACGCTGTTAGTTTTATGGGTAGGTCTTTATGAGTGAAGTGTTTGTCAATAAACATTCCTATTGTTGGGTGTTCTGAAGTTGCGATTAAATACAGGTCTTCACCTTCAACCTTATATGACATGGCATCGATTTCTGCTTTTGTATAGACCCCGTCAAGTACTTTTTTGCGAATCATGAGTGGCGGTTCAATATAAGTATAGCCGTTCTTAACCATGAAATCGCGAGCGTAACTAATGAGTGCTTGGTTTAATCGTGCTAAATCCCCTTTAAGAATATAAAATCCGTTACCTGCAATTTCTGCAGCACTATCAAAGTCGCCAATATTGAGTGCTTCCATGAGTTCTGCGTGATTTTTCACTTCAAATGTAAAATTACGAGGGCTTCCGAGTACTTCTCGAACAACGTTTTGGCTATCGTCTTTTCCGATTGGAACGCTTTCATGCAGTAGATTAGGTAGTTTGACGAGGATGTCATCTATTGCTGTGCGCAGAGCAGTTGCTTTTGTTTCTTGCTCAGCTATTTTTTCTGGGATTTGTTTAGCTTCTGTGAGTAACTCCTCAGCATTTTTTCCTGCTTTTTTTGCCTCAGCAACTTTTTTAGAAATTTGATTACGTTCTGCTCGCAAAGCATCTATTTTTCCTTTGATGGCTCGCCATTCCTCATCTTTTTGGAGTATTGCATCTACGAGTGGGAGTTTTTCTTCTTGGAATTTTTTCTTGATGTTCTCGCGAACAAGATCTGGTTGTTTTCGTACAACTTGTATGTCAAGCATAAGGCAAGGACTTTCTCACGGTATTAAAATATACCGATAGGTTGGTTTATATAGCAAGTAACGTTATAGTTTATAGGGCAATGGTAGAATTCAAAAGTGCTATTACTGGTTTGGCTACAGGATCTATTGATTTAACAGGCGGTCTTTCGCTTGAAATGGAAATGCTCATAACCGTTTTTGGGTTCGCGCTAATTATTGCCTTCTATTCTATTTTTACCTTTAAGTTTTATCGGTTTATTTCTAAAAAAGATTTAATTTCGCTTGACTTAAACCAATATAACACTTCCAAGCATCCAGTGTTAAATAAAACATTGGCATGCTTTTTCTACTTGTTAGAGTATATTATTATCTTACCATTCCTAATTTTCTTCTGGTTTGCCGTGCTTTCACTCATACTCTTTATTCTTTCATCTGAAAGTGCTGAGCAAGTAATTGTTGTTGCGGCAGCGATTATTGTAGCTATTAGAATGCTTTCCTACTATTCTCAAGACCTGTCACGTGATCTTGCGAAAATGTTTCCCTTCACGATATTAACAATTTTTGTATTAGGTCAGGGCTTCTTTGATACTGCACGAATAACTGATAATTTAGCACAGATTAATCAGATAGAAATTATTACTGCGCTCTTTTATTTTCTCATCCTCATCGTTGCGGTAGAGCTTATTCTTAGAATGCTAGATTTAATACGGGGCTTTTGGACGTCTGAAGAAGAACGGCCGAGTAAGGTTAGGAAGAAGGACGAGGACGAAGAAGCGTAACTTCCGGTATTGTTGATAAGTGATATCGTGCTGCTGTATAGTTTCCCATATCTATTGCTTTTTGTAAGGCTGCAAAAACAGGTTCTGTATGGGTGAGGTCAAACATTCCTTGAACATATGTTTTCCCTATTGCAATTGGGGTATTGAGGGTATGGACTGAATAGGCAGGTGTTCCTTGTTCTGTTGCATAGAGTGTGAAGTGGCAGATTGGTTGTGTATCATCTACTTTATCGTCGATAGTCATTGGAAATCGAGTAGTAAGGGGTTTAAGAATGTTACTTTTTACTAGCGTCGTGTTTTGGATGGGTGTGTCCTTCAAATTCTCGTTCTTTGAGTTCTTTATGATGGCGTGCTCTATGTTTAGTTAAGAGTTTGCGGTCAAAGTCGCTTCGTCCGAGCAAGCTACCCATAAAGTGCCCCCCAAGAAAATGGGGCATTATAACATAGTCTGCTCCTTCATCATAGAGGATTCGAGCTTCCCCAATATCATGCGCTGTTGCGATAAATACTGTTGTTTTCGTAGGTATTTGTCGGTAAATCAGGATGTTAGTTTCAACATTTGGTATTGTTGAAATTACTGTTTTTGCACTGCGCAAATTAAGTTCATGCAAGAATTCCATATCATTCGCGTCACCATACACGCACGGTATTTTTTTACGTTGCAAGTTAGCTATTACATCAGGGTCATAATCAACGACGAGGAATGAGCGTTTAGCTTTTTGGAGTGATTTCAGTAAGTTAAAGCCGATTCGATCATACCCGAATAAGATGATCTCATATTTCTTTTCGTGGTGGCTTCCAAGGCGTTTCTTTGCTCCATGCCCGTTAAACACTCCGAGCATTGGTGCGAAGAAGTGGTAGAGTGGTCGTGAGTAGTGGATTGCATAACTTGAAAGACCGATGGTAATGAGTGCGACGAGAATAGTGAGTGAGAGTGCAACACGTGGCACGACTCCTAGGCTATATCCAAGATACACGAGTATGAGTGAGAATTCGCTGATTTGCGCGATTGAAATACCTGTTAAAAATCCGCTTCGTTTATCGTACCCTTTGAGTTTCATAAGTGTCATGATTATGAGTGGGTTTCCGATGAGGACGAGTGCCGAGAGCAGTACTGCTTGCAGAACCAGTGTTCCGGTTATTGGTTGCACGAGTAGTCCTCCGAAGAAGATTAAGTGAATGATAACGAAGAATTCTCGTAAGTTACTAATTTTACCTCCGATTTCAACACTGAACTTCGATGATGCAAGACTCATTCCTGCAATGAGTGCTCCAAGCTCTACTGGAAGGTCAAAGTGGGCAAATACCATTGCAATAAGAAAGGCCCATCCGATACTGGTAAGAAAGAGCACTTCCTGGCTTTTTGCAGTTATCGTAAGTAGGCGTGGTCCGAAAATATGTGAGAGTGCAAACACTCCTAGGATGAGGCCGACACCAATACCAAAGTGTTCAAATGCGAATCCAAATGTTCGATGTGTTCCGATTAGTGGAATGATTAATAGGGCTAGTACTCCAACAAAGTCTTGTACGATTAAGATACCTGAAGATAATCTGCCGTGTAGTGTTCCTCGTTCTCGTTTTTCTGCTAAGAGGTTTGTTACAAATACTGTTGATGAAAATGCGAGTGCTGCTGCAATATAGAGTGATGCAAGCGGGCTAAATCCTATGAGGAGTGCGAGCACGTACCCGATACTTCCGGTAATAATAACTTGTCCCAGTCCAAATAGGAGTGAAACTTTACCAACTTGTTTGAGTACACTAAAATCGAGGGAAATGCCAACAATAAAGAGTAAAAACGTAACGCCTAAATGCGCGAAAATTTCAATGAGCTCACGCGATTGTAATATATTGAAGAATGCTGGCCCAACTAGAATTCCTGCTATTAAGTATGCTATAATCGTTGGTTGGCGAATCCATCGACCAACAATAGCGAGGAGCGCAGCTACACCAAGTACAAGTCCAAGTTCAAAAAGGAGTGCTGATTCAGCCAAATGCAATCACCTCTGACAAAGGGCAGGAACCGCAATTTTATATATGTTGCTTTCACTGCTAGTAACGAGGGGAGTGATGGGATACATAGAAGTTATTGGGTGGATTGGAGCATCGCTCATTTTACTCGCGTATATTTTGCTAACACATCATAATTTATCAGGTAGTTCGCGAGGGTATCAGTTGCTAAACCTCTTTGGTGCTGCATTTTTAGGAATTTTTTCGTTTAACAAGGGAGCGCTTCCGAGTGTCGTGCTTAATTCTGTATGGGTAATTGTAGGATTATACGGTCTTTTTAGTGCAGTACATTTCCATAAGAAGCGAAAGAAGGCTATGGTCCCGCACAAGATTCCTTCACCTGAAATATTAATTAAACAGAAGATTTAAAAGAGATATCTCAACTTATGATTGAATCATATTCATCTCGCTTTAGGCTGAGGTGGAAGGCTCTTTCGCACGCGGCGCGGGAGAGCCACTCATGTTCTACCATTATCCAAAGTGTATTGAGTTAATATCAGGTTCTATAGCGTCCATGCACGCTTCTACTTCTCTAAAGCTTCCACTATCTTGACAGGCAACAAATTCTTCATGATAGTTTCCTAAGTCCCACAGTGTAGGCCATGCGTTAAATCCATTTCCACGGTCAATTGCAAGTAAGCATTGTTTAACTGCATCATATTGTCCACTAGTGCTTTGATAACAGTCATAAAACCATTGTAGTGAGAGTAATTCTTGCCCTCCAGAAGAGTCGGTAATATATTGATAGAGGCTTGTCATAAATGCTTGATCAGTTTCTAATGTTTTGGTTGTCCCAAGGAAACAGCGGGTAATTCTTGAATTCGCCGTATTTTCAGAATACCCATAGCCTTCTTGGTACGAATAACAGTACGTACATAAGTCTCTTCTATCAATCGTTGGGGCAATTCCACAAATGCAGGATGTCAGAGCATTACCTTCAAATGCATCACAATAAGAAATATCATTATTTTGTATTGCTTTATCTTCTATACATGAAAAGTCTGATCCATACGAACAATTGAAAAAACCAATGAGTAAGAATAGTGCAAGTGGAATCGTAACAACCACTAAATGCAATGCAAAAGGCGTTAGCGTTTGTTCTTGTCGGCCCAGTTTATAGAAACTAATGCTTGTAAAGATACTAAGCACAAAGAACACATTGAGTGGTGTAGCGAATGGAATTTGGGGTATGACAAATAGCAACATATACTGAGCTATGAATAATCCAGTTGCGATAAACATCAAAATTATTTTATTTTTGATACGGGCATTATCAGAATTAAAGAGTAACGAAAGAAGACTTGTAATAGCAATGCTTGAAAAAGATGTTAAAATTAAGGCTTTGCCCCAAAAAGCAGGTATTTCCTTCCATAAGTACTCAAATAAGTTGGTAACGACTAAGCCCAAGAACAATACAAAGGCTAGTGCCAATGCTAAATAGGCAAACCTCTTTCCCATAGGGGTATGTATTGGCCAATGCATATAAATCTATCTTGCTCACATTAGTGAAATAAGTAGAGGATTTCTACCATTACCTTTAAAAACCATTGATATCTCACTTCCGCATGGGTCGAGTACGAATCAAACTCAGTAGCATTGATATTAATGCACTTAACTCAGTGATAACTATGATTAAGGAAATTACTGACAAATCAGGTGTTATCATGAAGGGTCCGATTCCACTACCTACTAAACGTATGAAGATTACAACGCGTAAATCTCCGTGCGGTGATGGTACCGCAACCTTTGATCGCTTTGAAATGCGTGTTCACAAGCGAATCATTGACATTCCTGCTGAAGACCGTGTTCTTCACCCTATTATCATGCTCAAAATTCCACGATCGGTCCAGATTAAAATCGACATGAAAGATTAATCTGGAGCCCGCAAAATTTCTCAGTTCACAGAAATTTTTCTGCGTTCAAATCAAGATTGATATGAAAGATTGATTTGAAGGCTTCAAAATTTTCACTCTTCCAAAATTTTATTGTGTCCAGATTAAAATCGACACAACAATATTTGCTCATTACAATCGCAAATATTTAGTGCTCAGAAATCAATAGGTCCATGATTTCTGACACCTCAAAAACCTGCGTTCCATTCGGTTTTTGATGGCCCAAAGAACCTGAATGTATGAGGGTTCTTTGAGTGAAGGATTGATCATCTCTTTCTCATTAAAACCGTTGCATTTCTGCAACACTAATTAACAAACACTCTTCAATGTATTTTCTGCATGGAGATTCGATACTCGCTCCATGCAATGCAGCGTATGAAACGAAGACATATCACGTCAGAAGATATCAAAATAACATTGCAATTTCCAGAGAGAATTAGAAGACAGGGTAAGAAAATACTTGCTGCTAGACATATTGGCAGAGGCACTATTGAAGTCGTATTCACCAAAGGAAAGTATATAAGAGTCATAACGGTGTATTGGGTGTAGGCAAATGGAAGTAACATACGATAAAGAAGCACAAGCAGTATACATTGCATTTAGCAAAGCTCCTTTTGAGTCAAATAAGAAAGTAAATGAAACCACTATCGTTGATTTAGACAAGGAAGGTAACATTATTGGTCTTGA
>JAYONY010000002.1:174975-216573 GCA_038121585.1 archaeon
AAGTCTTAAGGAATTGTAGCTATATCTTTATATAATCCTCAACCAACTTTTCTCGTATGTCAGAAAAAGAGTTTGATTTTGCTGAGTCAATTGCTAAGTTTAATGCTATGTATAAATTACCGGTAAATGAAAAACCTACATTACCTACGATTGAGCGTTTGAAATCGTTCAAGAGTATTCTAATGGAAGAAGTGCACGAGCTTGATGATATCATTGCAAAGTATGAATCACATGCTAGTGGTGATGAAGCATCGCTGAATGCTGATCAAAAAGTTGATGTTCTAACTGACTTAGCAGATATCCTCGGTGATTTAGTCGTGTACATTCGGAGTGAAGCAACTAAGTATGGTATTAATTTAGAAGATGCTTTGAAAATCATTATGGATAGCAATTTTTCTAAACTCGGCGAGAATGGTAAACCAATCTACGATGAACGTGGTAAGGTAATGAAGGGGCCAAACTATTGGAAGCCAGAACCACAATTATCTGAAATGCTAAAGAAATCTACCGATCAGTAGTGAAATTCTTGCGAGAAAGTATTAATACTTTGGCGAGCATGATTTATTTTAATGAAAGCGTATCTTGACATTCTACGAAATATTCACGAAAACGGCGAGAGAAAAGGAGATCGTACCGGAACAGGAACAAAAACATTAACTGGTATGTTATTTGAACATGATATGCAAGATGGCTTCCCACTGCTAACTACTAAAAAAATTCCTACTAAAACGATGATGGTTGAACTTGAAGGGTTCATTAAAGGAATTACAGATAAGGAATGGTATCAGGAACGGGGGTGTCACATATGGGATGAATGGGCAAACCCACAAAAGGCTCCCTACGGGCACGATGAGGAATCTAAGAAACGAATGCTTGAAGAACGGGACTTAGGGCCAATTTATGGTTTTCAATGGAGGCACTTTGGTGCAGAATATGAAGGGCCAGACGCAGATTACACTGGAATTGGTGTTGATCAGTTAGCTGATATCGTAACGCGTCTTAAGGAAAAGCCTGATGATCGTCGTATGATGGTGAATGCTTGGAATCCTGCAGATCTTGACAAGATGGCATTGCCTCCTTGTCATTATGGGTTTCAGGTTAATGTTGTAGACGGTAAGCTAAACCTTGGTTGGACACAACGGTCTATTGATACAATGCTTGGGTTACCATTTAATATTGCAAGTTATGGAACACTCTTGCACTTACTAGCAAAGGAGACTGGCTTAGAGGAAGGAAAATTATCTGCGTATTTGTTTGATACTCATATTTATGACAATCATGCTGAACAAGTTGAGGAACAATTATCTAGAGAACCAGGTATGTTACCACAAGCAATTACAGAAAATTTTACTTCAATTTTTGATTGGGATCACACAAAAACTCGATTTGACGGGTACGATCCGCAACCTCCAATTAAAGCCCCGATAGCAGTGTAATATGACAGAATCAAAACTAATAATTATAGCAGCAGTATCAGATAACAATGTTATTGGCAATAAGGGTAAACTTCCGTGGCATATTCCTAAAGATTTGAAACGATTTAATGAGCTAACTATGGGGCATCCAATTATTATGGGTAGGAAAACATATGAATCGTTTCCCGGAGAGCTTCCAGGTCGAAATGTGCTTATTCTATCGGGAAAAAATGAACATAATGAGGACTTAAAACACATGGTGTATGGCCACCCTATTCGTGCTCTGAGTGATGCGTGTTATATGAGTGATACTGTTTTTGTCGGGGGTGGGACAAGAGTATATGATTTCTTTATGCCGCTAGCAACACACATGGAGCTAACGCATGTTCACAAAACTGTCGAGGGCGATGCCTTCTTTCCAGCGTATGATTTGTCAAAGTGGAGGGAAACAAGCCATGAAGGACATGAAGGTTTTGATTTTGTAACCTATGAGCGAAGAAAATAAGGGAAGATTTATTGTGTTAGAAGGGATTGATGGCGCTGGGACATCAACACAAATTTTTAGAGTAGCAGAGCACGCTTGGGAGAGGGATAAGTATCGCAGAATGCTAATCACGCACGAGCCAACTATTCGTGCAAAGAAAATTCGTGCTGAGTTAGAGGCAAGTGGTGATGCGTTTAGTGGCGGTGAGGAACTAGCGCGGTTGTACACTGATGATCGAAGAATACATTGTGAGTTAGATATTGCTCCTGCGATAGCTGTCGGGCAGGATGTACTTTCTGATCGGTATAGTCTTTCAACAATATGTTACCAACAGACACAGGGTGTTGATCTAGATAATTTGGTTGCATTACATGAGTCTACTAGCATTATTGTTCCTGATGTAACATATTTCATTGATGTTTCAGCAAAAACTGCACTTGAGCGAATGCAAAATGCAGATCGCAGTCGTGAAAAATTTGAAGAGCCTGCGTTTCTCGAACAATTAGTTGACACGTATAGGGAGATGTACGAGTTGAATACTGTGGATGATACATTGTTTGGGCCGTGTGTGTATATTGATGGGGAATGCTCAATTAAAGAAGTGACTGCTCAGATTACTTCTGACTTTGACACGCGGTTCAGCTACCATAACGCTTAAAATATAGTTCTCTATTGATTGTTCATGCCGAAGTTGGGTAGTGGTAGCCCGCTTGCTTGGAGAGCAAGTTTCCGTCAGGATATGTAGGTTCGATTCCTACCTTCGGCGTATCATAGGTAGAAATCTTGATTCCCTGAGTGAGCGTATAAGGTGAGCGAGGGCCCCAAATCCTGCAGGGATTTTTAGGCCCTACCTTCGGCGTCTCTGCTTGTCGCAGAGTTGTAGTCCGCAAGTCTTTAGCTGAGGAACTACAAGACAAGAACAAGTCAGAGATAGTGGTTCATTTCTAGTCTTGCGATTATAGTACACACGGTTACCAAAAGTACTCTATCTTTCACAATCTTTATCAAGGGTAAGCATGTGCCTACCTTATGAAGAAACCTCAGTTACATCAAGTGCTCATCGGTATTGTCCTTGCAAGCGTGATAATTACAATCATGATCGGACCTGGTACTGAGCCGTTTGTTTCATCGAGCACGAGGGGTAGTAGTGCTGAAAGTATTTCTGCTCTGGCTGAAGGAACTTCAGAATATGCTATTGCAACATTTTCAGGCGGGTGCTTTTGGTGTACTGAAGCTGATTTTGAAAAACACTCTGGTGTGATCGAGGCTGTTTCTGGTTTTGCGGGAGGCACTGAAGAGGATCCATCTTACGAGGAAGTAGCGTCTGGTCAAACATCGCATAGGGAAGGGGTGCAGGTAACGTATGATCCATCAATTATATCGTATAATGAATTACTGGATATCTACTGGCGTCACATGGACCCAACAGACAATGGGGGTTCATTTTACGATCGAGGATTTCAATACTCTCCTGCTATTTTCTATCATGATGAAGAACAGCAACGTCTTGCTGAACAATCAAAACAAGCGTTAATCGAAGCGAATATATTTGATGAAGAAATTGTAGTTCCAGTCGTTGCGTATACAACGTTCTATGTTGCTGAAAACTATCATCAAGATTATTATTTGAAAAATCCTCTCAAATACGGATTTTATCGAACTCGCTCTGGTCGTGATCGGTTCATAGCTGAGCATTGGGATGATGCGCCAGCATTTATTGGTGTGTCAACATTTGTAAAACCGAGCGATGAAGAATTGCGAGCAACATTAACAGAATTACAATATGACGTTACCCAGCGTGATAAGACTGAGAAACCATTTGACAATGAGTACTGGGATAATAAGGAACCGGGAATCTACGTTGATATTGTCTCGGGCGAACCATTATTTTCCTCAACGCACAAGTATGTTTCAGGAACGGGATGGCCTAGTTTCTGGCAACCGTTAGTTCCTGAAAATATTGTTGAAAAAGAAGATAACAAACTCTTCGTTACACGAATAGAAATTCGTAGTAAGCACGCTGACTCACACGTAGGTCACGTGTTTGAAGACGGTCCAGAACCAACTGGTTTGCGATACTGTATGAACTCAGCAGCACTACGCTTTATTCACAAAGATGATTTAGCAGCTGAAGGGTACGAAGAATTCTTGTACTTGTTTGAATAGAACAATAACAATACTTATTAACTCAGTTCAATTGAGCATTGTATGAGTTGGAAAACGCATTTAATCATGTATTTTGGAACTGACAATGATACGACTGTTTCAGAAGTTATTGCGAAAGTTGAAGGTGTAGGTTTTGAGTGCCAAGTTGGGGCTATTGATTTTGTCTATGATTGGAAGGATAAACAACCTTCTAAAGAAGATATTAGTGCACTGGGTGATAAACTATCGCAAGAGCTTAAAGGGACTGGCAGTGTATTTAATCTAGATACTTTAGAAAGAACGTGAATGTATTCTTTCTTAGGTGATCAAGAATCAGCTGAATGATTCTTGACACATTAGAACGTGCGTAAACGTTCATGTCCTGAGTACTCAAAAACAGTTTCTCCAATTTCAGTAATGTTTTTGATACATTAGAAAGAACGTAACTATATTCTTTCTTATAGGTGTTCAAGAATCCACTATCCAGATTCTTGACACGCTTGAACGCGCGTAAGTTAATATTTAGTTTTTCCTTCCCGCCACTTCTTGTCAAATCGCATAACTCGTTCATAAAATGGATTGAGGAAAACATAATGGGCAAATCCAATAAAGGGGACTATCAGTAGCACTCCTCCGTATGTAATGCTAACGTCATGATGGTTATTTGCGGAATAAATTGCATACAAGCAACTCACCACAAAGAGTAAGAGTAATAGATTTGCTAAAAAAAGAACATCTTCTCGTATGCCAAATCCTAAGAGTAAGTAGCATACGATCGTGCCTGCAAGGCATACAATGCCTACAAATGAAAGTATTGAGTATATGGTAGTTAGGGAAAATATTGTTTGATGAATGAACAAGTCTGCAATAAAACCGAATGTTGTCATTGGCACAAGGCCTTCAAGGGTGCTAATAAAGAAGAGTGGGCTAAATAATAGGAGTGCTAGTGTAAGTAGGAGTAGAACGAGTATTGGATAATCAAATCGCCTCTTCTTTCGCTTCATACTTTCTTAAAGGGATGGAAGCTACTTAAGTATGCCTAATCATCAACACTTGTAATCACACCTTGCGGATTAATGTCAATTGTATATTCCTCTCCTTCGTGAATGATTTCTACTTCTGCGCTACCATTATCTTCAATGTTCATATCAGTAATGGTGGCGCCTGGGAATTGTTCTTCTATCGCTTGTTCATAGATTGAAGGGCTGTTTACTGTTGGTTCTTCAGTTGGAGTAGTCTCTTCTGATTGTATTGTGCTATCGAGATCACCAAGTAGATATTCAGAAAGTTTATTATGTGCTCCTTGGGAATGACTTCCTTCCCCTCCTTGAGTGTTAAATGCAACTGTTGCGTCAGTTCCACATTCATTGATAATATCGTTCTGGCCTCCTGGGTGGAATGGGATATATTCTGTTACATCATAGATTTTTCCATCAATGAGCAACCAGCAATCACTTGCTGTGTTGTGAAGTGCTAATTCTTCCATAGTAAGTTGTATTGTTGCTGGTTCTTCTGCTACTGGATCTTCTTCAGCTGGTTGATCTTGCAGTGTGTCTTGTGTTTCCTCACTTGGTTGCTCTGCTTCTTCGAGTACTTCTCCTAAGGATCCTACAAGATATTGTGCAAGTTGATTCTGTGCATTTTGTGAATGGCTTCCTTCTCCTCCTTGCGTTTCAAACGCTATTGTTGCGTCTGTTCCACATTCATTGATAATATCGTTCTGGCCTCCTGGGTGGAATGGGATATATTCAGTAACGTCATAGACGTTATCGTTCACGATTATCCAGCAGTCATCAGCTGTAGCGTGGGTTGCTACTGTTGCTTGATCAAGTACGCCTGTGTTTTCTGGTATAATTGTTTGAGTATCGCTCGTTGTCTCTGGTGCTGTTACAAAACCATACCCTCCCGCAAGAAGAAGGAGTGCTCCTGCAACTAATACTTTTGTGAGCGTAGTTGTTCCTCTACCAGATAGTTTTGGATATTTGTGTTCGAGACAGAGTCGATCTGGGCCGAGCATTGCGATAGCGAGTGTTGCAACTGCTAGTCCAAAGTCGCGAACACCTGTATTGGTTAGTCCTATTTCTAGTGTGATGCCGACAAGATGTAATCCTAAGAGGAGTGCGCTCATAAGAGTGAATATGCCTAAAAGTAGCATTGCTCCAAATATGAGTTCAAAAACTCCATTTGCAATAACAAACGCTTCTGGAGTGGACATTGCAGTAGTTATTGCATCAGGCAAAAATCCAACCCAGTTTTCTGGACTACTAACTTGTTTATAGCCAAAATAGAAGAATACGAGGCTCATGCCTATTCTGAGAAATGAAAGCCCATACTGTTCAAAGAAACGAGGGCCTGAACGTTGTATAAGTGGGTTTTCACGGTATTCGTCCATAGTAGAGGTATCCTAATAGTCCTTATAAATCTATTTTTCAATGTATCAAAAGATTTAATAAAGAAAAAAACTATATAAAAAAGGAAGTGAAAAATGACGGTACTTGAATCTGTATTAACTATTCTTTCAATTATTGGAATTGCTGATGCTTCATATATTTCATATCATGCGTATAAGGGCAATGATGTCAGATGTTTGTTTTTTCCGAAGGCATGGTGTAAGAAAGTACAATATAGTAAATACAGTAAGACGCTCGGGATCCCTAACGGATATTTAGGTGTTGCATTATATTCCTTAATTCTTATTTCAACACTCCTCTTCACTTTCGCAAGTATGCCGTTCTGGCCTGTTGCAGTGCTCTTAACAGTTGGATTTTTATTCTCAGTCTACTTTACAGCTATTCAGCTCTTTGCACTCAATGCGTTCTGTATTTACTGCGTTGTTTCAGCTATTAATTTGACCACTATGTTTGTTGGCATGCTTATTCGTCACTTCTAGATAGGCTTAAATAATAGTATTTTATCGTCGGTATATGGTACTTGTACGTGTTCTGGGTCTTATTGATATGAGCGGGGCACTGCTTTTTCTTCTACTTGCGTTTGGAATAACTCCTTTTTTGCAGCTATCTCTTTTTGTCGCTGGTCTACTCCTCGTTAAAAGCTTGTTTATTTTGACTGGTGAGATAGTATTGAGTTTGGTTGATTTGTTTGCAGCACTTTGTTTATTGCTCTCACTCCTTTTCGTTATGCCTATGATTATTGTCTGGGTATTCTCGTTTGTTCTTATTGCTAAAAGCATTGTTAGTTTTATGTGAATACGATATTGTTAAATACTGCTTGAGAAATAAACGTATATGATCATTCTAAAACGGGCTGTTTGGATAGGTATCTCTTTCTATGTTGTTTCACTTTGCGTAGGGTTTGTTCTTTCCGGAATTACTGGTGCGCAGATGAGTGGTTTAGGAGATATTTCTGATGATATTTGGATTATTAATTACTTAGTGATTATTCTGTTTACTTTTGCGTTTGCATGGTGGTATTTTAGTGATTACAAGACGCGACCAACTCCTAAAAATGGATTAATACTTGGGGGTGTCTTTTTCGCGATCGGTGCTATTTTTGATACTTGTTTGTTTTTAATTTATGTACTAGGAAAGGGCACTTTTGGTGAAGTGCTACTGTATCTTGGCGCATATCAATTCTGGGTTTCAAATATTTTTATGTTTCTAACGGGCATGGCCACCGGAGCGCTAAAGCAGAAAAAAATCTAGCATACATTAAAATACTTCTAACTTCTACGGATTTCATGGTGGTACAACAAGGATCTAAGGCACCGGCATTTTCTTTAACTGATAAAGATGGAAAACTTGTCAATCTTAAGGATATCCATTCTACATTTGTCGTGGTCTATTTTTATCCGAAGGATAATACACCTGGGTGTACTCTAGAGGCGCAAGAATTCTCGCAACTAAATAAAGAATTTGAAAAGAAAGATGCTAGGGTTATAGGTATCTCTGGTGGGTCTGACGCGACAAAACAGAAATTTTGTGAAAAACATGATTTGAGCATTACTCTTCTTTCAGATTCTGATTTTAAGGTAAGTTCTGAATATGGGGTGTATGGTGAGAAAAAGTTTATGGGTAGAACGTTTATGGGGATTAGGCGTACGACATTTGTGCTTGATAAGAATAAAAACGTAATTCATGTTTTTGAAAATGTAAAGGCGAAGGGGCATGCCAATGCTGTTTTGGAGGTTCTAGCATGATTGGTATATGGTGGTTTTTAGTGCTTGCACTAGGTATTCAGATCGTATTCTTTATTCCTGCGTATGTAAAACGAACTGATAAGGTAACTGATTTTGCGTATGGGGCAACATTTATTCTCATTGCGGTAGTGGCTCTTTTAAGCGGTCAGGCATCATTTGGTAAATTAGTATTATTTGCAATGATCGCTATTTGGGGTCTTCGTTTGATTAAGTATTTAGTAGCTCGCATTAAGCGTATGGGTCGTGATAAACGATTTGACGAAGTGCGTGATAAACCCGCTAAGTTCGGATCATTCTTTTTTGCGCAAGGGGTCCTTGCGTGGGTTATTATGATTCCAAGCATTTGGTTCTTACAAAGTGAAGCATCCTACTTTGGGTGGATTGGTGTGCTTGGAACACTCATTTGGGGTATTGGATTCTATTTTGAATCTGTAGCTGATAAGGAGAAATTTGAGTTTAAGAGTGACAAGAAGAATAAAGGTAAGTGGATTGATATTGGTCTTTGGAAATACTCTCGCCACCCTAATTATTTTGGAGAGTGTATGATGTGGATAGGGGTCTATGTATTCACGTTGCCAGCACTTACTCAGACACAGGCTTTTTTTGCGCTCATAAGTCCGCTTGCAATACTGGTATTCTTAGTCTTTTTCACGGGCATACCTCCTCTTGAAAAGAAGTATGACGAACGATATAAGAACAATAAAGCGTATCAGAACTATAAGAAGTGTACGAGTGTGTTTATTCCTATGCCGCCACGATGCTAGCACTGTCTACTGGCCATCGTTTGTAAGCTTTTTTAGCCGTTTTTCGTTCATTCGCTAAGTGTTTTTTCAATGCTGGCCAGTCTTTTTGTCGGATGATATAGCCTACACAGTTTTCAGAACCGCATCGACATATAAGGTTTTCATACCCTTCCTCACCAAATTCAAAACCGTAATCGTACGTGAGTTCTTCCCCTTTTGCAATGTCTCGCTTTGCAAGTACCCATATTTGTCCTTCATCATCTTCTGATTCGCAGTTTGGGTCACATGAGTGATTAAACCATTTTGCAGTATTCCATGGGACATCACCGTCAATATCGTGTTTATCATCTTTGGTAAAAATATAATATGTTTCGGGAATGCCTGTCATTGCTGCTTTTTCTTCAATTGCTTTAATTCGCTTATCTGCTTCTTTCTTTGTTATTTGCTCTCCAACATATTCAATAATTCGTGTCCCTTTAGGAATTCGTTTTGTTGCAAACGCTCCGTTATTGTGAATGCCTGATTTCTTTATTTTTACGTATGGTGACGTTGTTTTTTTCATGATGTTGACTCATGGATTGAGGTTTTTTAAACGTGCGGGTCAAACATAACTGTTAGGTTGGAAGAATACTCTTTCACAACGTTTTTATAGCGGGTAGTGTTGCTTGCACTATGACAATTCAAAAGCAATTGACTACGCTAAAGGAGAATTGGTTAGTGTTGCTTATTGCGATAATAGTGCTTTTGACACTTACTTCGTTTGTTGGCCACATAGGTGTTATTGGCACTAGTTATTCAAGTGGGTTTGCCAATGAAATGTACGATGAAGGGTATGCTCGTGGCATGCCGAATACGATGGCAGAGGATGCAGCTGTTGGGATGCCGTACCCAGGAGGCAGTGGTAGTGATATTGCTCCTGATGTTGAAGAGCGAAGCATTGTGTCGTACGCGTCACTCACAACTGAAGTTGAACGAGGGGATTTTGATACTGCACAAGCTGCTGTGAAGGGGTTTGTTTCTGATGCTGATGCGTTTATTCTAAACGAAAACACAAATGTATATGAAAACAGAAACTCGGAATATCAGCAAGCGTATTATTCTATTCGTGTTCCAAGCAATTCGCTAAATGCGCTAATGGATAATCTCAAATCGCTTGGTGAAGTGGAACGTGTATCAATGAGCGCTGATGATATTACAGGTAATCTTGTTGACCTTGCTGATGAACTTGCTGCAGAACAAGCACGACTTATTAGGTACCAGAACATCTTAAATGATGCTGATTCTGCTGAAGAACAACTCATGATTACTGATAGGATCTACTATCAAGAACGTCGTATTGCGTATTTACAAGAACGACTCAATAATCAAGAAGAACGCGTAACGTATGCGACAATTACCTTTAACTTAGTTGAAGAACAATCAGAATTTGCAGGCATTGTCCTTACTGGTATTGGTGACTTGTTCAGAAGCTTTGTTAGTTCAATAAATAGCGTACTCCATCTAATCTTTAGACTTGTTCCATACGTACTTGTAGGATGGCTTATCTGGTGGGGCGTTAAGAAATACAAGAAATCTGCTAAAACTGGTAAGAAGAAACGTTCTGGGTCGAAGAAGTAATCAGAATTTGTAACTTAAGGCAACCTTGCTCAGGATGCCCACAAGATAAAAGTTCGAGGGCATACTCCGCTCGGAGTACACCTCAGGCGCAAGCCCCAAAGACAAAGAGTTCGAGGGCACCACAATCCTTAAATCTGTTTGACTATCAAGTTTGACTATGCGAAGAGAGGTTACCTCATTTATCACTGAACATGAATTAAGTCCTTTTTCTGCCACTAAAACAGCGGTGAGGCCTGAGGGCGAGGGTTTGTTTAAGACGCGCGATGCGAGAGCAGTTGTTACAAAAACGCTCAATACCTTGTCGAAAGGCTTTCGGTTTTCAGATACGGCGAGTGTTTGGCATGCATTTCCATTTACTACTAACCTTGATGATATTAAACAACGACAGGAGTTTTTCGCAGATCTTAAGGAATCACAGCCAGTGCTTGACACTGCGTTTCTAAAAAATATTAAGAAGCCTCGGCCATTCTGGAAGCCAACATATAATGTAATTGTGGTGACTGAAGACGAACAGACGTTTACTGAACTCCAAAAAATTGAGTGTGCTTCGAAATACCTTATTTCCCCCCATGATGTTGAACAATTACAAAATTATGATTTAGTGCAAGTGATTGATTGTGATCAGTATAAATTATCCTTGGAGCAATTGCCTCAGAGTGTCTTTATTGAAACACTTGATGATGTCTATCTAGAGCGTTTTGTTGAACTTCTATCTGGTTGGAAAGAAAATCTTGAGGTATTATCGGCACACAGGACAAGTGCTCAAATCAATCAAATTGTTGCAGAGTTAAAGCCCTTACTTTCTTTAATTGAAGGGACCGAGATTCAAACAATTGATCCTAAAGAACTTGAAGGTTCACTCATAGATATTAACCATACGATTTCTGAGCGTATGAAAACTATGTCTATTGGTGGTGATGCACTGTTTGCGATGATGAGTAAGCAACGGTTTCCTCCTGAAATTGAACAAATTATGCGTGATGCAATTAAGGAATCAGGGTACCCTCTTGAGATTTTTTCTACTTCGATTCCTATAACGATTGATGAAGAAGAAGTGCAAAAGCGTATTCAACTCCAAAAAGCGAATGAGTTTACAGATAGGGCTGCGGTTGTGCGAAAACACGCTACTGCATTACGAGCGCTTCCGAGCAAGCTTGCACAACTTGAGACTGAGTTGTTGTTATTTGATTTTGCAGCTGGTATCGCGTCGTATTTACAGCAAACCCGGAGTTTTCCCTCAGGTGCTGGGGCAATTACAGTGCGTGAATCGCGAAATATATTCCTTGAGAATGCGCAACCTATCTCGTTCTCGTTGAGTTCAGATGCACAATGTTCCATTCTTACCGGAGCAAATAGTGGGGGCAAGACCACGCTTTTAGAACACATGTTACAACTCTATATTCTATACCAGCTTGGAGTGCCGACAAACGGCCAGTTTGAAACGCCGCTCTTCACAGATATCTACTATTTTGCAAAGAATAAGGGGTCGATGAGTAAGGGAGCGTTTGAAACCCTTTTATCACAAATGGACAAGATTGTCCCGAATGAAAGCACATTAATTTTAGCTGATGAGATTGAAGCAGTGACGGAACCGGGTGTTGCGGGTAAAATGATTTGTGCTACTGCAGACTATTTCATAAGGCAAGGGTGTTTTGTGATTATTGCAACACACTTAGGGCATGAAATAGCTAAAGTACTGCCTCAGAAAGCACGTATTGACGGTATTGAAGCGAAAGGACTCGATGACGCATTAGAACTTATTGTAGACCATAATCCCGTTTTAGGAAGACTAGCACATTCAACCCCAGAGCTTATTGTTGAGAAAATGGCAGCGAGCACCCCGACGCCGTATCTCAAGCATGTGCATGCAATGTTGAAACAGCAAGAAAGTCCTCCGCTGCAACGAGAATACTAATGCGCTCTTCTAAGGTTTAAGGCAGAACATAGTTAGATTTAAATAGATATTAGCTACCACTAAATAATAGTAATAGGTTTGTACAATGTTAGAAAAGCTCATTGCTGACGAAAAGGAACCGTTTAAGAAAGCGGCGCTTAGCTTTGCAAGTCGTGAAAAATGGAGTGAAAAACCGGTAGCTCACCAAGCATTTTATCGAGCACGGCTACAAGTAGATGGCGAAACTGTCACCGGCAAGGAGCTCATTGAGAAATATGCAAACGAGTTTCCTGCTGATAGGGAATATTCTACGAAGGCACACTTAAGACGAATGTTAAGTGATGTAGGGATTGAAGAATTTACGTATTCACAGCCTAAAGTATTAGAAGAGATGCTCTTATCTGCACATACTCGTAATGAATGGGCGAAAATGGAGCCTACACTAGATAGTTTTGGTAAAACAAAGTTTACTTACAAGGGACGCTCAATAAAAGGGCAAATGTTGCTTAGGCATCTTGCAATTGAAGATATAAACAATAAACATGGCACGTATTTTGCACCTATGGATACTGAGACAGACACAAATATTGGAAAATGTGTAAATTGGCGTAGAAATAGCAAGTTTCTTAGACAAGTGTTTGATACAGCAGGTATTGAGAGTAAAACGCGATTAGTGAAAGATATGAAGGTAGATGATGATAAACTGCGAGAGATTTTGCTTTCTAAGATGGATAATGATGAATGGTCTAATTGGGAAGGAAATGGTCTAGACTTTAGAAAACTGCAGTTTGATATTCCGGGATATAGAAATTTCTCAGGAGAAAGTTTGCAAAAAGCATATTCGCACGATAATTCGGTCGTTTCTTTAGATGAGCTGAGAAGGGCTACAAACATTCCTATCGGAGAGGCAGTAGCAACTCAAAGACGAGAAGATGGTGATGAGCGTTTATATGGTATCTATTCCGACCCTGCAAAAGTAAGGAGTGTTCTTTTGCAAGTGCATTCTGAGCGTGACTGGCTTAAGCCAAAGAAGTTTGATGGTCTGCGTGGAAAAAAAGTAAATATTGAGGGTCGGGAAGTATCGCTCCATTATTTCATGATGCTTAAAGGCGTAGCTGAATACAACCATGGTCGCCCACTTGAAGAGCGATTAAACTTAGATAGAATACAGCAAGATGATTCTCTCAAACACTTAGCAACAAGTAATCGGAACATACTAGATGGATTGCTCGAATATAGTGGTTTAAGGGCTAATTGGATAGCGAATATTTCAGACTATGATTTACAAGATAACGCAACTATTCGAAAATTTTTACTAAATGCGGAATATCAGGGGCAACCAATTAGTCCAGATGGGCTAAAGCAACTTTCAAGTAGGGAGTTTCGAAAAGTAGAGTTTACTGATCCTGAGACTGAATGCGCTGTTAAGGGTCATGCATTAATGCTTGCACACTCAGCATATGATTCATGGAGCAAGCAAGATGGTGTTAACTCCCTAATGAAATATGCTAATAAGGGGCATGGTAAGTCTAACAGTGAGTCTCAAAGGGCTTTGTTAGAGACCGCAGGATTCTAGTTACACTCTGACCGGCACTTTACGTAGTTTCCCCGCATCTAAATAATATCCTTGATATCCTACGCGTGATTTAAACAAGGTTTTAAGTTGTCTGATTTGACGTTCTGAAACGTGAAACTCGTACGCTTTAGTAATCAAATGTGCTTTGAGGCAGTGTGGTGAAACATGGCCTTGCTCAGTTACTTTGTTTCTCCGAATAAAGCGCAGTCCTGCATCACGGAGTTTTGTTGGTAGTCCGAGAACGGCACGTATGCACGGCTGGTTCGGGAGCCCCTCGCGGGCTTGAGCAGGTGATTGGGTGTGTTTGCGCATCGGTTAGCGGTTCAAGAGTGAAGGGACACCACGCACAAACTTACTTGTAAGAAATAATCGTTTTTGTGCATACTACACGTTTCTTATTATTCCAAAACGGTGTAGTGTTTCCCATATTAAATGCATGCTTACAGGGTATTTATAGCTATCGCGAATTATGTACGAGTCAAAAGTGACGACCAAACTACATTGCTTCAAGGCGCTTAATTCGTTCATCAACAGGTGGGTGTGTTGAGAATGCACCTTTAATTTTTTTCTTGAACGGGTCTGAAATGAACAGTGGTGCCATTGCTTTCGCATACTTTTTCTTTTCTTTTTCAGGCATGTGTTCTTCCTTTATTTTTTTGAGGGCACGTGCAAGTCCTGGCGGGTACCGTGTAAATTTAACGCCTGTCGCATCAGCACCGTATTCTCGTTTTCTTGAAATTGCGAGTGATACTAGATTAGCGACGAGTGGGGCGAGTATTGCAAATAAAATCCCCAGTGCTATCAGGATAATTTGTGTTCGTCCATCACGATCACGTCCACCGCCTGAAAAGAATAAACTATGCAAAAAGATTTCTGCTAAGATTGAAATCATACCGACCATCACCGCAGTGAGTGTCATAAATCGAATATCAAAATTTGCAATGTGTGCCATTTCGTGAGCCACTACGCCTTCAAGCTCTTGTTTGTCAAGTTTGCGTAGCGCTCCTTCAGTAAAACACATAACTGCGTGTTTAGGATCGCGACCTGATGCAAACGCATTTATCTCATTGCCTTGCATAACATACAATCGTGGCATTGGCAGTCCTGAGGCTAAACTCATACTTTCAGCTGCATGGTAGAGTGCTCTATGTTCTGTTTTAGAGGCTGGTTTGCCACGAACGGACGCAATAGCGATTTTGTCAGCATTATAGTAGCTAAAAATAGTGTATCCCATAGAAAATATAATGGAGAAGATCATGATGATAAAGAAATACGAAGGGTCCATAACGAGTGCTATAACGTAGCCAAGAAGTATGAATACTATGAGGATACAGCCAATTAAGGCTACTGATTTGAGTTTATTACGTTGTATTTGATCTTGAAAGGAAAGACGTTTGTGTGCCATAGATTCACTGGGTAGAAGGCCTATATAAAATTTTATAAGGGCATTTTCACGCACTACACTATGGAAAATAAGTACAATACCCTGTTGTATTACCAGTTTTGCGATATTGCAAATCCAGAACTGTTTGCGAAAGAGCATAAAAAACTCTGTGATAGTCTGGGCCTGAAAGGACGTATTTTAGTAGCTACTGAGGGCTTAAACGGGTCAGTGAGTGGTACACAAGAGCAAACTGATGCATACATTTCAGCTGTCATGCAAGATGAGCGTTTTAGGAACATGGATTTCAAAGTTGAGCAAGGAGCGAGTATTCCTTTCACAAAAATGCGTGTGTTAGTTAAGAATGAAACAATAGCGATGCATGAAAAAATTGATATTGCAAATGCAGCTCCATATACAACTGCTGATGAGCTCAAAGAGATATATGAGGCTGATGAAGATATAATCGTTCTTGATACGCGTAATGATTATGAGTGGAAAGTTGGGAAGTTTAAGAATGCGGTTACAATGCCGATAAAAACATTCCGTGAATTTCCACAGAAAGTACTTGAAATGTTTGGTGATAAAAAAGATAAGAAAATCGTAACATACTGTACAGGCGGTATTAGGTGTGAGAAAGCAACAGCGTTTATGCGAGAACAAGGGTTTACCAATGTTACGCAACTTCATAATGGGATTATCACCTATATTCAAAAGCACCCAAACACGCACTGGGAAGGGAAGTGTTTCGTATTTGATAAACGACTCATGAGTGATGTTGGACAAACCGGCAAGGATGAAATGAATGCGTGCGCTGCATGTGGTGGTGATTGTGATTTACTAAGGAATTGTCGTAATGTAGCATGTGACAAGTACGTTACCTTATGTAATGAATGTCAAGTGAAACTCAACGGTAATTGTTCACAAGCATGTTTTGAAGAATTTCGAGCGAATTGCCGTGCAAAAGCACTCGCAAAACAAGGTAGAAAGAAAAGCGCACACGTACCATGCTAAGTTATATTCTTTGGGCACTTGCGTTTGCAAGAATTTATCAGGGGGCGCAAGTTTTTCTGATTAAGCGACGTTCCAAAGGGCCTGTTCCAATCATGAAAGGTGCCGAACCGTTTTTTTTACGTGCTAAGACCACAAAGAAAGTTGCGTTATTATTGCATGGGTTTACCTCAAGCCCCTCTGAGTTTCGCCAGATGGCGAAGTACTTACAAAAAAAGGGAATTAGTGCGTACTGCCCACTTTTGCCCGGACATGGTACAAACCCCGCACGGTTAAGTATTACAAAATATGAGCAGTGGATCGAAGCTGTTGAGGAATCTATCGATTTACTTGCTCAAGAGTATAATCAGATTTTTTTAATAGGTAATTCATTTGGGGGCAATCTAGCATTAGTTAAGGCAAGTCATTCTTCTAAGATTAAGGGGGTTATTACGCTTGCTACACCTGTGTATTTCCATCGTGAACGCTTGAGGAGGTATTTCGCACTTCCTTTGCTACGAAATTTAAAATTATATCAAAAGAAGAGATACACGTTTCCTGATGAGCAAACAAAAGAGCGAGTGCTTGGAAAGCGTGTTGCATATAATCAAATTCCTCTGCGCTCACTTAAACAAATGCTCAAAGTAGTTGATGCTTCTAAGAAGGCGGTGCACACTATAGAATGTCCCGTTTTAGTTATGCAAACAGAGGGAGACAGTGTCACACGAGAAGGAAGTGCGGATTACATCGTGCAAAAAGTAAAGGATAATAGAAGTAGAGTTATTACAATTCCTAAATCCTATCATGTATTTATTCTTGATAAGCACGCTGAAAAAGCTTATGAAGAGGCATACACTTTTGTGAAGTCTATTGTATAAAGTTATTCAAGTAAGTCTAGCGCAGCATCGATTTCGTTCAAGGCTTCTTCGTTCGTGTCAAGGGGAACGTCACCAGCGACTTGGCTTGTTCCTGCTTCAACCGTTGTTCCAGAAGAAGTATTCGTGCTCGGTCCGCTACTTTGCATTAAAAGCACTCCTACAATAATAACTGCTAGTGCAATAAGTGCCCAAATCAGTATTTTCTTTTCTTTCTTATTCATCTGCTGCATCCTCTACTGTTAATTGATTAAGTGATTGTAGTTTTTCTCGTATTTCCTGAATTTTCGGTTTGATAATTTCACGTGATTCTCCATTCATAATATCTTCTTTAACAGTAACAATGAGTTCAATAATTTCTGCTGCAGCTTCAGCGTCTACGTTGCCTTCTTCAACTGCATGCTCAAGTCGTTCTTGCACGTCATAGAGTACTGCTACAATGTAGTGGCGTACTTTTTCTTTAGCTGCTTCACGAACTGTTTGTCCTTCAATACCTGCGCTTTCTCTAAAGCACGCCATTTTTTCTTCTCCGCGCAAATCATAACATCCTTGTAAACTATTGTACAATCGCCGACACTGAGTAATTGAGGTGATTTCAACATCAGTTGCGGCTTGCAGCCGCTTACATGCTTCTGGAATAACGTCTCGTTCATAATCAATCGGTCCTTCTGAAGCTACAGTACGTGCTGCTTGAAGACGACATTTAATTCGCTCTTGTCGATCAACGATTGAATCGCAAGCGGCTAAGTGATCACGAGCAGCTGCTTGCGCATCGGTTGTAGTCACAGCAATTGAAGGGCCGTCACGCGTTTGCGTACTTGTTCCGGCAGCAAATACAAAGCTAATAGAAAGTAATAGCATGAATACTACGGCGAGTAGTTGACCGCTTTTCATTTTATACTAGGTAAGCAGAATTTTATAAAGATTCGTATGGGCAGTTCTATATGGCGAAAGACATGCGTGTAGTAGTAATGGCGAGTATTGGGCTTATTTCTGTAGTCCTTGCAATCCTTGTGCATTGGACCTTTTGGGGAGTTGCAGCATTAACACAAATTCTAGGGTGGAATCGCTTAATGAAGAAGAAGTAAATAATCATCTAATTATTTACTTCTAAAATCTTCTCAGGGGCCTAACTGCTTAGATAGGGGGGTAGTTTATTCACTCACAATTTTTAGAATTCCAGTGTTCAGTCCGATTCTCATTTGCTGCGGTCCTGCTCGCCAAGAGCTGCGCGGTTCCTCGCTGTTGAGAACGGACTTCAATCCATGCCAGCGTACTGGGGAGGAACTCCTCCTCCAGTTGGCATTCCGCTTTTTCCACCAGAAGCGATTAGTACATCGTCTATTCTGAGTATCATTGCTGCAACTTCTGTTGCTGATTGTAATGCTTGTGTTTTCACTTTGAGAGGCTCGATTATTCCTGCTTTAAATGCGTCTTCGACTCGTCCTTTGAATAAATTAAGACCTACTGTTGTAGCGCCTGTTTCGTGTTGTTGTTTGAGTTCAGTGAGTGTCGTGATAGGGTCTAGGCCCGCATTTTCTGCGAGTGCTTCAGGAATGCTTTCGAGCGCATTTGCAAATTCTACGACTGCAAGTTGTTCTCGTCCTCCGAGTGTATTGGAATAGTCTCGCAAACGTTTTGCTAATGCGATTTCTATAGCCCCTCCGCCTGCGACTACAAAACCGTCTTTAATTGCTGCTGCTACATCACCAAGGCCGTCTTTGACTGCTCGTTCGATTTCACTGGCTACGTGCTCGGTCGTCCCTCGAATAAGAAGTGTTACAGCGCGTGGATTACGGCATCCACGAACGTAAATCATCCCTTCTTCATTTTTTTGTACTTCTTCAACTTTTTGTGCGTACCCTAAGTCTTCAGTTTTAAGTTCTTCAATGGTTGAAAGTATCTTGCCTGATGTTGCTCGTGCTAGTTTTTGCATGTCTGATTTTGCTACGCGTCGACAACCAAGGATTCCTGCTCGTGCCAAGTAGTATTGTGCAATATCATCAATTCCTTTTTGACAGAATACCACGTTTGCTCCTGAGCGAATAATTGTTTCAGTCATATTCTTGAGTGTTGCTTCTTCTGCAGTGATGAATTCTTGGAGTTGCTGTGGTGTTGAAATGGATACTTTTGTTTCTATTTCCGGATTTTTAAGCTCTAACGGAAAATCTAGTAGTGCGATTTTTGCTTCTTCGATTTTCATTGGCATATCAGAATTTGCGCGTTCTTTATCGAGAACAAGGCCTTCAATCATTTCACTTTCTGCAACACTCATTCCTTTTTGCGTTTCTATTTTAATATCGTGCACATCGAGCTCTCGTCCAGAACTGATTTTATCAACTGCTGATACAATGAGTTTTGCTAAATGTTCACGGTGTCCTTCAGCTCCTTTCCCGGTCATGGCGGTCATCGCAGCACTGCGCAGAATATCGTGATTGTCAACGGGTAGTGCTAATTCTTTGAGTGTTTTGTTTGCAAAGCTTTCAGCGAGTTGGTATCCTTTTGCGATTACGGTTGGGTGAATTTTTTTATCGAGTAAGTCTTCAGCGTTTTCAAGTAGTTTTCCAGCTAGCATTGCAACAGTAGTTGTTCCATCCCCTACTTCTTCTTCTTGGGTTTTAGCGATTTCAACAATCATTTTAGCTGCGGGATGGTCGAGTTCCATTTCTTGTAAGATGGTAACTCCATCATTAGTAACAATTATTTCTCCTGTTGCATCAACGAGCATTTTATCCATGCCTTTAGGTCCTAAAGTAGTTTTTACAATATCGGCGATGATTTTAGCTGCAAATATATTATTGCGTTGTGCGTCGCGACCGAGTGTTCTACTGACATTTTCGGGCATTACATAGACTGGTTGTTTATCGCTCATGGCAAAGCAACTTGTGGGAAGTTTAAAAAGATGTAGGGGCTGGAGCAAATGGGTCACATGCAAACCTATATATTATTCAAAAACTTGATAAAAACATGGTTCGCCGCGTAGCAGTAGGTGATGTCATGACGCGCACCATCGCCGCTGTTCCCCCTAACGCAAGTCTCTATGATTGTGCGAGAAAACTCATAACGAAGCGTGTTAATACGCTCCTCGTTACGAAAAAAGAGGTTTTACTAGGCATTATTACTGCACGAGATATTCTTTGGGCTATGACAAAACGGCCTAATCTTTCTTTGCGAGATATTGAGGTTAAGGATGTTGCAGTGAAAAAAGTAGCTGTCATAAAGCCTGCTGCAACGGTTGCTGAAGCGTTTGAAAAAATGAAGCAACATAAGTTTCGCAGACTGCCTGTATTATCAAGGGGTAAGGTTGTGGGTATTTTAACACTTAAGGATATTCTCAGTGTTGACCCCCAAATGTATCATGATGCGCAAGATTTACTTAATATTCCATCATCTGATGATGGTCCTAATGAGCAAGAGGGTTTTTGCGAGGGGTGCGGTCAGTTTGAAACCTTGCTTTCGCTCGATGGTAAAACTAGGTGTATGATGTGCCATGGTGAAACTCGGTAAAAGATATGTTTAAATAGAATTTTAATGTTGTAGCAAAAGAGAGATGGTAGAAAAAGATACAATAAGTTCAGCTAAAATATCATATACTGGTCTTGGTGATTTTAAGGCTGCATATAAGCATGGTCATGAGTGGCTTGCAAGCCGCGGTTGGAAAGTTTCTGAAGAGAAGTATTCTGAGAAGGTAACTGGTGAGGCTAAAGAAATAGAGTTTAAATGGTCTTGTTCTCGTACTCTAACTGATTATTTTAAGGGTAAGGTAACGCTTGATTGGAAACTGGACAATCTAAAAGATGTCCAAGTAGAAATTGATGGTCGTAGGCAATCAATGCAGCAGTTTAAAATAGAAATTAAGATTAAAGGAGTTTTAGAGAAAGATTACAAGAGTAAGTGGACTGGTACTAATACGCATAAGTGGATGAAGGAAGTATATCATAAGTACGTTATCCCTCAACGAGTAAGTGAGAAGGAAGGAGCGGTTGGTGATACCGTAACTGGCTTTAAGGAAGAGATGAAAGCATTCTTCGACCTTACCGGTAGGGCCTAAAACAATAGTAGCTATATCTTTATATAATCACCATGGGTCGTTTTTCTCATGAAGTACGTGTGGGGCCTTCTTACCCTGTGTATCCTCTCTATGACGAGCGTTTTGGCTGTGCCAGGGCCTGCGCTGCTTGTAGATATTGAACCTATTGATGATGTGATTATTGCAGGTATTGAATCAAACGCAACGTATACGTTTACTGTAACGAATACTGATGTAACGGATACATTTCAGATTTATTCACTTATAGAACCTTATTTTGAACCTGGGGGTTTTTTCACTATTGAAAATAATGAAACGGTAGTGCTTGATGTTATCGTAACGCCTGTACCGCAAACCGTTCAGGAATATAGGGGGGCGTATCAATTCCAATATGAGATTAAAGGGGAGGATCTAGGATTTTACGTTGGGCGGATGGATTTCACTATTTATGATATTGAAGATGCTTTTGAGGTAACAGCTCTGAGTATAACGCCTACTAGTTCGGAAGCTATTATTGTGATTGATAATGTAGTTGGGTTTACTTTTGAGGATGTAACATTTGAGGTTGACTCTCCTTTCTTCAGTACTACTATTACTGAGAGTTTTGCAAAAAATGAGAGTAAGCAATTTCGCGTTCCAGTTACAAAACCAAGCGGGGTTAGTGCTGGTGAGTATGCTGTTGGGGTAGGTATTGGTGCTCAAGAAGCTTCTGGGGAATTATTAGAGAGTATTACGTATTTAGCAGAAACTGGATTATCAGAATCATCTGCGAGTAGTGGGATGATAATTCGTCGAGGCACTATTAGTATGACTAATGAGGGTAATGTTGATGAAATTGCAACTATTAGCATGTCAAAAAATATTCTAACGCGTTTATTCACTGTTTTTTCCGAACAACCAGCTCGTGTTGATAAAAGCGGGTTATTCGTGTATTATGAATGGGAGCAGGTTATTGCTCCTGGGGAAACATACAGTGTAACTGCAACTACAAATTATACGTTGCCATTTCTACTTGCTCTTTTTGTAGTAATTCTTATCTATATCATCTGGCGAATGAATGCTCAAATCGTTACGATTCAAAAGCGAGTGACGTATGTAAAGACTCGTGGTGGGGAATTAGCGTTGCGTGTACGCCTCAAGGTTAAGGCTCGTAAAAAGGTTACTGATGCAGTATTGACTGATAGGTTGCCAAGTATTGCAAAACTATACGAGGGTTTTGCTAGAAAACCAGATCACATTAACCATAGTGCCCGAACAATTAGTTGGAATATGCATACGCTCGATGCTGGTGAAGAACGAGTATTCACATACATTATGTACTCTAAGATCAGTATTGTCGGACGCTTAGCATTACCACTAGCTCACGTTACGTATAAGCGTAATGGAAAGGCAGGTAAGGGTGAGTCAAATGCTACTTCTTTCTTACAAGAACAAAGTGATTCTCACACTGAGTAAACTTTAAAAGCCACATCTTCTAGGTCAGCGTAAGGCCCTCTATAGCTCAATGGTAGAGCATCCGGCTGTAGGTTATTCAACCACTATGCTGACAGTCCCGATGGGATAATGGATGAGGCATACTCGGCACCTTTGAGGCTCGGAAACTAAGCAGTTCCCGGGTTACCCAAGTTCGATTCTTGGTGGAGGGATACTGGGGTTGCACTATGCAACCCCTTTTTTTTCTATAAAGTACATGCTAAAACAATTGCTAGTGAGTATAGTCGTAGAAATTAGGGATCGACCCAGACCAATATTGCAGGTCTGGGCTGGTACTTATCAGACTTAGTTAGGGTATATAAACCTATCACTTGCTTGTCTTGCTCTTAGTTCTCACGTGTCGTACTGCGCGATGAACACGTTTATGTTTTTGCAAGTTCAGATACTGCGCGAGGTACATGATTGCGATGAAGATGATAATGCCAATAGTGAAGAGTGGCATTATCGTACGAATAACTTGTTGTGTTGCGGTTTCGGAGTCTACTGGGGAAAGCTCAGGTTCTTCTTCTGTTGTAACAAAGTCTGCATTAGCCTCTTCAGGGGTTTGTTGAGGTTCTGGTTCCGGTAGGGGTTCTGATTCAACAGTTTCTGATTCTGGTAGGGTTTGCGCTCCACCACTACTTGAGGAACTACTAGAACTTCCTCCCCCTCCTCCACCGCCGCCACCAGAGCTACTTCCTGAAGCTGCTACTGTTTCTTCAACGGTAAATGTTCGATTTGAGGTGCTATTGGCATTACCTGCTAAATCCGCGCAGGTGATTGACCAAACATACGTCCCCTCACCAACTGTTTGGGTGATGGTGAGAGGGTTTGTGAGATTAGTAAAGAGTGTGCTATTGCTCTCGCTTCCTTGTAAGTACACTGAACAATTAAGTGGTGACGCGTCTGTTGCATTAAATGCAAATGTAATGAATTGAGAGCTTGCATCATAGGTTGTACTATCAGCAGGGCTTGTTAGGCTAACTTCAGGTGAAGTTATGTCATATGTGATTGAATAGTTTGCGCTTGCATACGAACTATTTATTGCATTATTAACGCCTAGGCAATTCCAACTATAGGTTTGTTCATCGCTGATTGAATAGTTGGTGGTAAGTGTTGCATCGGTAGTATTTGCTGGATTATCTGATGTTGTTTCATAGATTTTTGTCCCGCTCACATTATATACTACAAACGTAAGATTGGCTGTTGGCACTCCTGGTTCTGAAGTGGCGCTACAGGTGAAATTTTGGTTTGCTTCATTAGTGTACGATGCATCAGTTGGGCTATCCAGTGTGACGCTAATGCCTCCGATAGTAAAGGTATTGTTAGTGCTTGCAACTGCACTATTACCTGCAGCATCTACTCCCTCACAATTCCAAGTGTAGGTTCCGTAAGGCATGGCAGTGATATTTTCTGTTAGGGAATCGTTAGTTCCCGAAAGGGATTGTGTTGTTTGAGTATAGAGTCCTGTACTATTCCAAATGGAGAGTGTTGCATTTACGAGTTGCCAGTCAACTGCATTGCATGTGAATGTTTTATTGACAATGAGGCTAACCTCTGCATTGCTTGGTTCAATAAGGGTTACGGTAGGGGCGAGAGTATCACTTTCTAGCGCTGCTGCTATAATGTTTATTCGTGAGAAATTACTGGTTCCATCAGTCACTGTTACCCCTGTAGTCGCAAGCAATGTCTCAAGCTGTGAAGGAGTATTTGATTGTCCTGTTGCGGTCAGGAGGTGGTTGAGTAGTGCTATACTTCCTGAAACCATTGGTGTTGCCATGGAAGTACCTGACTTTGTACAATATCCTGTACTGCTTTCAGTGGGGATGCAGGTTGAATTAATTGCAGTTCCTGGAGCGAAGAGCTTAACTAAGGTATTGTAATGGCCATATGATGCGATGCTATCATCGTCATCTGTCGCAGATACGGGTATTGCGTTAGCAATACATGCTGGTGAGGCTATATGGGTTGTGTTACGAGGAATGCCGCTGCCAGCATTACCTGTTGATACGATAACTGAGATATTTTGTGCTACTGCATCATTTATCGAATTGTTAAAACTAATGAATTGCGCCCCGCAATAATCATCGTATAGCGATGAAGTTCCTAAACTCAGGGAAATTGCTGAGATATCGTACGTATTGGCATTCGCAACACACCAATCAATAGCGTTCTTAATCCCAGTAGTTGTTGCTCCTGTTCGTGATGCTCCTGGAAATACTTTAAGTCCTATCACATTTGCCCCCTGTGCAATTCCGTTAATCGTTCCTTGTGCAGCTGCTATGCCTGCAACGTGTGTTCCATGCCCGTTTAAGTCTGTTGTAGCACAATTTTCAACGCAGGATGCGCCCGTACAATTAAGATTACACATAGTAGCATTTTTTCCAAGTAGGTCTGGGTGAGTGTAATTAATTCCTGTATCAATAATACAAATTGTTTGATCAATCCCTGTGATGTTCACATCGCTTACTTGTAAGTTCCACGTATTGGAGGCATTAATGATAGTTACAGCGTCCTGTAATGTTGTTTCAAAGGTGCGTACTGGCTCGATATAACGTACTCCTGGTTGGTTACGAAGTGATTCAAGTTCTGAGAGAGTTACTTCAGTTACAAATCCACCTTTAGCAAGGTCGTTTCGATTAGAAGAACTTGTTCCAAAAGTGGTGGGTGTATCATAAGTCCCTACTATGACTTGAATACGGTCTTCTGTCTTAAGGCGCTCGAGAGCTTCAGGTACGATATGGGCTTGGTTTGGAGGGCTAACCTTTGCAAGTACTGCGCTACCTAGGAGCACAATAATAAGTGTTACCAGAAGGGCTTTTTTCATGTGTTCAGTAAGAGTTCTTTTTTTATAAAGAAATCGTTGAGATATATACTCAAATCCAGCAAAACTTATATAGAAAATTCTCGACGGTAAGTAATGAAGTCTTTCTTAGTGATTGGGGTGTTGCTTATGAGTTTGTCATTTGTTGCAGGAGCTAGTTGTGTAACTTCTTCTGAAGAGTATGCTGTTGAGGTAGTTATCCCTCAGTATTCTCTTGCGAATGTACCTTCAAACAATGAGCGTTTAGGACAGGGTGTTGCGTTCCCAGCACAATATGATGCATCTCTTATTGTATTATTAGAAGAATTAGGGCAGTCACGAGGGGTATCAGTACGGCTTCAATTACCAACAGAAATCGAGGAAAATCGAGAGCCATACCTTAAATTACTCTCAAATTCTGCTCAGGGCACAGTAAAGGATAATCTTGCATCTTCTATTGGAAGGTGGCAGGTTGATTGCTCCTCGAGTGAGTGTCGATTCAATCAAGGCTCAGTAATTCTTGATGCCTCAACTCTTCCGGGACGTAGCGAGGTGACGTTAGAAATTTCTTCTGGACTTGCAGAATGTAGCGAGCAATGTTCAGGTATTTGCATTCCTACCCCTACATCTTCTCGGTGTGTTTCTAAAAATCAAAAGAAGGGTATTGATGATTTACTGCGTCTAACTAATATCAGCGATGATCTTGAGGAATTACTTGATTCCTACCGTATTGTGGGAACTGAAGATTTAGTCATTGTCGATATTGTACCGACTACTTCTCCATATGTAAGCTGGCAAGAAGCAATGCGTCAGGAACTGGTATTCTTAAATGCACGAGGTGTTATTGATATTTCCCAAACTGATCTTGAAGCTATTGTCACACTCACGCGCAGAGGCCAAGCAGGGCATAATTATCGTATTGTTTTTGATGAGGAGAATGATGATTGGAGATATTATGATAGAAGTAGTAATCCCGTGCTCAGTAGCGAGCGGGATTGTATAGCATACACTTCTCTAGAGGGTGAGTCTCCCAAAGCAGTTGTGGAAAAAAACAATGCAGGACATAGTATTTTCGTGCTAGTCCCTATTATTATTGCTATTAGCGGTGTAGTACTTATTGGTATTCTTGCACTCGTTGCTAGGTTAGTACATACTAGAAGCGCTCCTAAACCTTCGTCATTTTCTCGTCCGAGTAACTTGCAAGAATGGAATGGGGAAAACGTAGCTACTGGCTCTCAAGCGTAAGTACGATTTCATTATTATTTTCGTATAATTCTTCAATGCTATTTATTGGATCAACACTAAATGTTATTTGTTGTGTTGAACGATCAACTCGGGCATTAGTCACTGTAAGTATTTTTTTTGTTCCAACATCTAGATTTCCAAGGAGTAATGTGTCAGCATCGCCTTCAAAAAGAACGCGTGTCCCATCATGATACACGGCGAGTTCTGCGTTTTGGGTTGGGAGGAGTCCTTGATTGACTACTTCAATTTCAAAATTAAGGTATCTCCCTGTTTTTTCTGCACTAACACTTTCTATTTTCAAATCAGCAGCTCCTGGTTGAGTATAAAGGGAGTTTATATCGCTAACAATTTCAGAATCGAGGGCTTGATCACAATCGAGTGTTGGGTAGAGGATACTCGTTGGATTTTGATTGTGGTCAAATCCTAGCACATGTAATATTTCATGAAGTGCGATTTTTGGATCATCACACTGTTCTTCGCGAAATAATGCTACTTTTCCCTCTAATATAACTGCATAAAGACTCGTGTTTATAACTTGTGTTGGCCCTCCTTCCCCTGCTACAAAGTACCCTTCATTAATCGCAGGTTCATTCGGTAATGCTGAACAAACAATTTCTATTTGAGGGTCTTGATTTGTTTTGTAAAACGTCAGTACTGTCTGCTGATTTAGTTGTGCAAATGCTCGCTCAACTTCATTCTCTCTCGAACCACACTGGCTTTCAACACGGTAGCCAATGTCTCGCGTCGGAAATCGCATATTTTCATAAAACTGATCGCTAGTAGCGTATTCTATCGTCTCTGATTGTCCGAACGGGTTGACTCTACGAAAAGCGACTGGGTCAGTTGGGAAACTTTCAATAAGGAAGTATAGCGAAAAACCAAGTGCGACAAGTAAGATGAACAGTAGTAAAACACCGAAGAAAGACCCTTTTTTATGCATACACTCTTAGGTTAGTATTCGTATATAAAGTTAGGGCTGACGTTGCATTGAAACGTTAAAAGTAAGTTTTTCAATGAGGGTTGGTTCTACAAAAATAATATCTTTTGCTGTAAGAATGCCCATAAGTTTTCCTTCATGAATGACTGGCAAATGTTTGATTTCATTATTTCCCATTAAGAGTACTGCGTCTTGTAAATCTTTATCTGGTGAAATTGTTTCCACAGTGCGTGACATTATCTCAGCAACAGTGTTTTGTTCGGGATCAAGGCCTTCTGCTACTACTTTGCGAGCAATATCTTGCTCAGTAAGAATGCCAACAACTTGTTCACCTTCTGTAACTACGAGGCACCCTACTTTTTGTTCTCGCATTGCCCGAGCACACGCCACAAGTGAGACTGTCGGCGCAATTGTAGCTACATCACGTACCATGATTTCTCCGACGGCATATCCTGAACCCATGAAAAAAGAGAGTTGTTAGTGCTTATATCTTTTTGTATAATTAGAATATATTGGTAAAACTAAAAACGAGCATTACAAGTGATATAATAACGCCAATCGCAGCTAGCACTGGGAATTTTCCAATATTGAGTGGCATTTTAAACGTTGCATGATTGCGTGGCTCTTTATAACGGAGTACTATCGTTGCTAGATTAATAAGGGCGAACGTTCCAAAGAGTAATGCTGAAGTAATGTTAGCTACTAGTTCTATATTCCCTATGAGTGCGAGGAGTGCGGTTACAATCCCTGTTACAAGGACAGCAATGTGTGGGGTGTGTCGCTTAACACTAATTTTTGCAAATCGCTTAGGAAGTGACCCTTCAGAGCCCATGCCATACACGAGTCGAGAAGTGGTAAGCATAGTGAGGAGTACGGTGTTTGAGGTAGAGAAAAGAGCGATTATTGCAAGCACAATAAATGCAGCTCCGCCCATTCGTACTGCTGCAACGTCAGCGAGCGGACTAGACGAAGTGGCTAGTTGGTCTGCGGGGAGTAAATTTACTGCTGCTATTGAAACGAGTACGTATACAATGGCAGTAATGACTATTGAAATGATAATTGCTAAGGGTATTGTTCGCTGAGGATTTTTAGTTTCTTCTCTGAGTTTCACAATAGTTTCAAAACCCATAAATGAGAAAAAGACGAGTGCTCCTGCTTTGAAGACCCCTTCCCAGCCCTGTGGTCGTGCAAAAATATCTGCTGTTCCATAATATCCTATACCAAGGACGATAATAATGAGTAGCCCGATAAATTCAATTGATGTCGAGAGCATATTGAAGCGATTACTATCTTTAATGCCCCAATAGTTAAGAAAACTCATTATTGCAATAATGCCTAGGGCGCCAACCATGTAAGGAATAGGAATCATTGAACCGATATAGCCTGCAAATCCAAGTGCGACTGTCGCGGCACTCACTACTCCAATAAAAATTGTGAACAACGCAACGACCCATGCTACCTTGTGCCCAAATGCTTTCTCACAATACGTATATTCTCCTCCGTCACCATCATATTTTGAACTGAGTTCAGCATAACTAAGTCCTGAAAATAAAGCTACTACTGTTGCTATGAGAAAACTTAACCAGATCGTATTGCCGGTGGCTCCTGCTGCAATACCTATTAAAGCATAAATACCGGCTCCAAGAATTATTCCTATTCCTGCGAATGTTGTTTGTACAAGGCCGAGTTCTCGTTTTAGTTGCACCATCTTTCTTTCATAAGCTATAAGTACTATTATTTTTTAAAATATTCCATGAGACAAAAAACAGCGTTGTATCTGGGAGTCGGTATTCTAGCAGTTTTACTCATTAGTGCTTTTATTCGAGTGCCCATTGAATCAGGACCAAATTATATTACCTACACTAAAATTTTAGGATTGCTAATCTTCTATCAACCTATAGTGTTAGGGGCATACATTCTAACAGGTCTTTTTTTTGTGTATAAAGGGCTCAAAGGTAGGATTCGATTGGTGTAATATGGTACGATGAGAGTTATTGATGTATGGAAAATTATTTTTAGCAAACCAAGATATATTGTGTTGACGATAGGTGTTGCAGCACTCTTTTATTTTGTAAATGTGGTCATAATTGATTTTGCAACTATCGCTTCATTTATCAGCGCTAATGGTTTTTTCGCATCTATTCCTTTCATATGGGTGCTTTCAGTTGGGTTAATGGAAACAATAACTGTTCTTTCTTTTGTAAGCTTGCTTGTTGTTAGTGTATTGCTTGGCATGCTCATAAGTATAGTTTCGTATAAAGTGCATATTGGGATGTCTTCTAAGTCATCTAAGCGAACCTCGCTTGTCGGTTCTGCAGGGGTTGCTCTTGCAGCTATTGCGCCTGGATGTGCTGTTTGCGGGCTTGGTATTTTGCCAGTGCTTGGAGTAAGCACTGCTTTTTTGACGGTTTTACCGTTTCATGGCGTTGAATTATCATTTTTAGCGATTGCTATCGTCGGGCATACTGTATATCGAGTATCCAAAGGTTTATTAGTGTGCGAAAATTGCCAAAACTACATCCTCACCAATGAAAACACCCTCGGTAAAACGAGGGCGAGAAGACAGGTGAAAGGAGGTTAATGTAATTAATGAGTGAACAAACAGAAACTCCCAAAGCTCAACCAGTAGCAAAGGACGAGACAATTACTATCAAGAAAGAAACACTCTGGAAATATTCCACGTTTATCTTGGCGGGTGTTGTTATCGTAGGGCTCTTCTTCATGCTCAATGGTGGCGCTCCAACAGCAGCTGTTGTTGGTGAACCCCAACCAAGCGCTCCTAGCGCTCCAAGTGCTCCATCACAAGTCAATGTGAAGGCGTTTGACCCTGAAGAAGACTATTACAAAGGTGATATTGATGCTCCAATCACAATTTATGAATATTCAGACTATGAATGTCCATTCTGTGGTCGATTCTATCAACAAACACTTCCTTCAATTCAACAAGAATGGATTGACTCTGGTAAGGCAAAGTTAGTTATGCGTGACTTCCCACTCAGTTTCCACCCACAAGCACAGCCTGCTGCTGAAGCAACAGAATGTGCTGGTGAACAGGATCCTGATGCATTTTGGGAAATGCATGATGTCATTTTTGAAAATCAGCAAGCATTAAGCGCTGCAGCATATTCTCAATGGGCAGCAGATATTGGACTTGACGTTGCAGCATTCGATGAATGTATGGAATCAGGCAAGTACCGAGCTGAAGCACAAGAAGACATGCAGTCAGGCCAAGCAGCTGGCGTTCGTGGAACACCTGGGTTTGTTATTGAAGGTCCTGGTGGTACCCAGCTTGTAAGCGGGGCGCAACCTTTTGCGGCTTTTGAGACAACACTAAACGCTGTAGCCTAATTTTTTACATTATTTTTTATTTTTTTCTTCTTTATTTTTTAGAGTAGTATAGCAAATGCTATAAACTAGTAGGGTTGTGTCTCTGGATGAAACAAGTTGGTCTTGGATTTATTCAAGTATTTTGGGGTAATGGTAAGGGTAAAACGACAGCGGCATTAGGTACTGCTTTACGTGCTTGCGGTAATGGTTACAATGTACACCTCGTCCAATTCATGAAAAATGGGGTTGGTGATCCAGAAATTGATAATCCTGGTGAGATTCGAGCGCTTGAAACGTTTGATTCATTCTCAGTTAAGCGATTTGGTACTGATGGATGGGTTGTTGGTAAACCAACTCAAAATCAGATTGATGCTGTTAAGAAGGCTGTTGATTTTGTAAAATCGTTATTTGTAGGTAAAACGGATATTATTATTGCTGATGAGATTTTATATGCTGTCCAATTAGGGCTTGTATCTGAAGATGATATTCTCGCTTTAATTGATGCTAAGCCTAAGGATAAGGAATTAATTCTTACTGGTTCGCATAAGGAACTTCCTAAAGTGTTTGATCGTGCTGATTTAATTACGGAGATTAAAAAGATAAAGCACCCTTATGACGCTGGATTTTTAGCTCGTAAGGGTCTTGAGTACTAAACAATCTCAGGACACACTTCTTCTTCAGGAACGCTTAATGCTGAAAAAACGCAGGTATAGGCTTGGTTCGCAGATCCTGTCGCTCCAGTACTTGTTAAGGTAAATGTATGGCCTATTGTTTGTTCTTGATCAGGGTTGAGTATTGAACTAATATTTGCAAGATCGTATGGTGGTGGTCCTGCTCCTGTTTGGTAAATTACTACCTCAACAAGGAATTCACCTGTTGTTTCTTCTTCTAAATTCGTGATAACTATCGAGCATGCAACTTCTTTTTGTTCACAAATACTTCCTGCTTCAGTAATGCATGTTTCTTGTGTTGCTCTACTGCTCAGGGAATATGAAGAGTCTCCTAAGAAACAGGTTGGTTCTACGAATCCTCCTGGGGATGACGTTGAGCTACTCCCCCCTCCGCCCCCGCTAGAGCTACCGGCTCCTCCTGTAGGTCGTGGTACTGGCTCTCCTGTTACAGGGTCTACTGAGGGTTCATCTTCTGATGGTTCATCAAGTCCGAGTAGTTCGGGAAGTGTTTTTCCGACAACTTCTTCAGGCACTACTACGAGTGCTACAAAGATGCCAACAAGAATTATGAGTATAGCGATGATTATTGCTGAACGTAAGATATTCATAGGGTAAATAGTTTATCGGCAACGCGTTTGCTGATAACGCCCTCCTCAATAGCTACTTGTTTAACACTTTTATCACTGGTAATCGCTTTTTGAATGAGTATTGCTGTTTGTTCGTACCCAATTACTGGTGATAGCACAGTCCCTATTGCAGGGCTCATTTCAAGATAGTGCTGTAGTGTTTTCTTGTTTGCTGCAATACCTGTAATGCAGCGTGTTGTTGTTTGGGTAAGTCCTGATGCAAGTATGGTAATGCTCATAAGTAAATTATGGGCAAGTACTGGTCCAAAAACGTTGAGTTCGAGCTGTCCCGCTTCTGCTGCTTGTTGTATTGTGTGATCATTACCCATTACTTGAAAACAAATCATATTGAGCATTTCTACCATTGAAGGATTGAATTTTGCAGGCATTATTGAGGATCCCGGTTCTACTTGCGGCAGGGTAATCTCTCCTATCCCTGTGCGAGGTCCTGAAGAGAGGAGTCGAAGGTCATTAGCTATTTTTGTAAGGTCTGTCGCAAGTGTGCGTAGTGCTCCTGAAACATCGAGAAAATCACTTAAGAACTGTGTTTGCTCTACTTTGTTCGTAGCCCGGGTGAGTGGTAGTTTTGTATTTTTTTTAAGTGTAGTTATAACTTCTCTGTCAAATCCTTTTGGAACATTAAATCCTGTTCCAACAGCAGTTCCTCCTAAGTGTAATGAGCAAATATTTTTTTCAGATATTGCCAGAATTTTCTTTCGTTTCGATAGTGTTGCCGCCCAAGCATCAAATTCTTGTCCGAGCGTTATTGGAACTGCATCTTGCATATGTGTTCTTCCTGCTTTGGTTAATCGTTTAAACTCTGTTCCTTTTTTGGTGAGGGCTTTTATAAAATCGGTAAGTGCTATATGCAGGAGGTTGAGTTGGGTGAGTGTTGCAATGCGTAAAGCACTCATCATTACGTCATTAGTAGATTGACTTTTGTTAACGTGATCGTGCGGGTCAAGTGTGGCATAGTCTCCTTTCTCTTTTTTCATTATTTCAAGTGCTTTATTAGTTAGCACTTCATTCACATTCATATGCCATGGTGTTCCAGCTCCTGCCTGGAATACGTCAATGATGAATTGGTCTACATATTGATCTGGATGTTTGAGAACTTCATTACATGCTTTTACAATTGCATTTTTTCGTTTTGCGTCAAGCGTTTTACAAGCGTAGTTTGCCTGAGCAGCTGCTTTTTTTATTTCTATCAGTGCGGTCGTAAGTGCGGGGTTGATACGCAGTCCGGAAATTGGAAAGTTAGTTGCTGCTCGCACTGTCTGATTACCATAATAGGCGTTTTGAGGCACTCTCACAGGGCCCATAATGTCTTTTTCTATACGAAACGCTTCTTTTTGTACCATGCTACACCTCTATACGATAGAATTCTAGGAACTACTTAAGCATTCGTATATTTGTTAGGGTCTGCGTAGAACGTAGATTTTTTGATTGTTTTTTCCGAGTGTTTTGTGAAACGCTATTTCAAAAAAGTCTTGGCGTTGAATCCAGTCTTCAGTCGCTTGTATCTGAGCTAGTTTTGTATCACATTGTTTTGCATCATAGTCTTTATGGCCAAAATTAAGGAATGTTGCTCCCCAACCAGTTCGTTTTTGAGCTGGTTCTATAATCATGAGTATTCCTTCTGGTTTGAGCACACGAGCAGCTTCTTCAAATGCTTTTTTGTGATTGTCTGTAAAATGGAGTGATCGCGCATAAAGAATAATGTCAAATTGTTCTGTGTAAGGAATTGCATGCATGTCGCCTAGGGTGTAGGAAATATCTCCTTCTTGTGGTCGTTCTCGTTGTGCTATCTGAACGTATTCTTTGTCTATATCAATACCTCTATATTTTCGTACGAAAGGACCGAGTAGTGTTCCGTATTTCCCGTTACCACTTACAACTTCTAGGAGTGATGCATTTTGGGGTTCGCAATACTCTGAGAGAATGTTAAGTAGGGTATCACGATGCTCGATATTTTTTTCTGAGAGTGACGTATCAAAAAGTACTTTTTTTCTCATTATACAATGTGGGTATTCAAATATTTAAATCAGTGTTTCAATAAGTGCATCAACGTCAGCTTCTGTCGTAATCGTAGTGCCGAGTCGTGATTCTAGATTTTCGAGCAAGTCCTGCATGCCTTGAGCATTCATTGAACCGTCAGCTGAAGTAATAAGTATTGGAGAATCAGAGTGGAACGTAAGTTCTCCGTTTTCATAATCGTAATGCCCTCCGATAGCACGTACATCAGCAAAATCTGAAGCTTGTAAGTTAGTGAAGATTGGCAAATACATGTCTAGAGTAAATCCTTCAACTGGAATATTCCCGCCATTAAGCTCTATTGCTTTAGAAGACATTGCTTCTAAAAAATACATTCCAAGCAGAGATCCTTCATTCTCTGTTGGCAGCTCTACTTGTTCAACAAATGTTTGTCCATTAGCGCTGCATTGTCGCGGATAACTTTTCATTATTGGATTACCCGCAGCTGCGCATTCTTCAAATGAGGTTATCTCTGGCGACTTCTGCAGCATAACAAGTATACCTGCAATAATGACTATCCCAACAACGACTATAGCAATCATAGATTCTTTTTTCATAGTTTTATTATTCTTGTCATGTTTAAGAATGTGTTGTTAGTTTGGCTGTACTAAAAAGCGGTAAGCTACAATTAAGCCTCCAATAATTATTGCAGCTATGAGGAGGAAGAGTAAGGCTAGTGTGATATGGCCATTCTTAAACATGAGTGAAACGAGTAAGGTCATGATTAGTATGAGGAGTGCTCCTACAGCGATTCCCGCAAGAATAGCAGTATTACTTTCTAGGAAAGTGGCGAACGAGGAGGTTTCAGGTGATTGAGAATCAGTTGTTGCATTCGTCTCATTCATAGTCATACTATCATCTAGTGAGGGTTGCAAGAATAGTAATGCTCCAATTCCAAGAATGATTACTCCTGCAATAATTGCGATTACTGTAATGCCTGTATCATTACCTCTTTTTTCCATATGTTCAGTAATGAATGAGTGATTTTATAGTTTTCTTAAATACCACTCTGGATATAGTAGTAGATACCAAATAGCCCTCCTCCTACGAGGAGTATGAGGATAAGTACGCCAATGAGTGGGTGCACATTACTTTTTGTGAGTATAATTATGAGGATTAATGCAAGGAGTAGTAATATTCCAACCCCTAATAACCAGGTAAGTGTAGTGTCTTCAGTAAATAGGGTGCTCGCTTGTGTTGCTTGTGAGGTTACTACAAGGTCTGTAGTATCAGTGGCAACTAATTCTTCAAGGGAAATGGTCACTGTGTCTCCACTAGCTGTTCCTATCGTAGTGCTCTGAATAGTCCCTGGCATAATGAGTGTGTAGCTAAACGCAAAACCTGCTTCTTGAAGCATGGTGAGTATCTCCTCATTTTCTAAGTCAAAAGAAGGAGTGTCTGGACCGGTCTGACCTGCAACCCCGTTTAAGTTACTCAGTTCAGAATAGAATGGGTTCATAAACGTGATAGTGCCATCTGCATCAGTAGTATATTGTGGCGTTTCTGTTTCATAGATAAATTCAAAGGTAATAACAAATTCATCAACTTCACATTCTAGTAAGGTAACTGTTGCTTCAGGTATGGAATTTTCAAAATCAGCATTGTCAGTTATCGTATCACATGCAGTACTAAGGTTTTGTAAAAATTGTTGCTCAGCAGCAGCTATTTGCGCATCTATTTCTGCTTCTGAAAGGCCACCGGCCCCGCCTGCAAATGCACGCATAAACTCTGCAGCAGATGCAAATGTTTGTTCTAAATCATACACCATCGTAATATCTGACTCAGTTTCAGAAACTACTTCTTGGGTTATGTCAATGCCTATGAATGCGCTTGCGATTGGTAGTGTAATAATGCTTGCTAAAAGTAACACTATGATAGTAGTTTTCACACTTCTTTTTTGCATAGCGTATGATAAGAAAAAGCACTTTTATAGTTTACTTATGCAAAATTTCCGTTAGGATCAACGCGAGCGATGTACATGTCTATGCCTATTGGAGTATTGCGGAGACCAACGCCTGTTAAGTCACCATTTGCCATTTCGATAACTTTGAGCATGTTTGCTGATTGACTAAGTAGCTTGTCCCATTCGAGTTGGCCATTTTCGCTCACGCGTATGAGGTGTAGGTCATTAAGTACAAAGTCACCGTCTCCTGTTTGGAGCAGTGTTTTAGGGTTAGTTGAATCAGTTACGTCGTACGTTTGGTTCATTATTAAATCGCCTTCTTGATTAAATATGGTGAGTGAGGTAAGTATTGGGGCGAAGGAATCTGAGCCATAGTCCACTCCTATAGTTGCAAATGAATTATCATTTGTTTCTATTATATCAAAAAATCGCATCATATCTCCCGCTTCTCCTAAAGTTTCCCATTCGGTAGTATAATTTAAGGCTACTTTCTTAATAATTCCTTGTTCTGAACTAAAGGAGTCATCTCTATAGCCAATAATGATATATCCCTCAACGACAGGGTGTATTGAGATATATTTATCATTGTATGCAGTTGTGGTGTCATTTTCCACAAGTAAATTGTCTATTAGCGCATCATTAACGAGCTCTCCTGTTTCAGTAATTTTCAGAAGTCTATTTGGTGGTGTTGCTCCTTCCCTGTCTCTGCCCATAAAAATCACATGATCATCAAGTGATTTAATGATGCCGCTGTAAGGATGTGTGCGGGAAATTGTTGGCAAGTCTAGCGTCCATGCCAGAGTTCCATCAAACGAATATTTAATCATTTGAACTGTTTCATTAGTTTCATTTGCAGAGGGATCATTATGTTCAATAAAGTAAAAGCCTCCCCCTTCAGAAATATCAATAAGTGGAAATGGTGTTGAAGTGATTTCTTGAGTCCAAAAGATTTGGCCAGTTGTAATTAGTGTATTGTTCATAGTGTGAAGTTCTGGTATTTCTAGACATTCTAGTTCAAAGGTAGGCGATATTTTAAGTAAGTGGAAACTGTCCCAATCAAGGAAGTCTTGAAAGGATTCACGTCCAACTGCTCCTACAAGTAAATCTCCCGTAACAAGTTCTTCAACACTCATGACTGTTAATACCTCCTTACCTTCTTTCAGAATTGAAAGTTCAAATCGTCCGTTAGTGCTGCTATTTGCCCCTCCTTGCAGTACTGTTACATTATAGCCTTCACAAGTTGTTAAGTTGAGAAGGCCGGTAATATTGAGTAAAGGGGCAGTATTTCCTACGGCTCCATTACCATCAGTGATATTTGTTCCATTATTGGTTTGATTATTTACAAAGTCGCCTGGGCAAATGTATTCGCAATTATTAAATGGGTCTGGGAATGCGATGAAGCCATCATCACACTCGAAGGGTTCGTCTTCGTTCTCACAAATGACTGGGCCATTATCTTCGAGTACTATTGCGTCACTACTTGTATAATCCTCATTTTCTGTGTAAAAGTTGTCATCGCTGACCGTCAGATCTATTGATCCTTGTGAGCCTGTTCCTTGATTGGTGTCTGGGTTAAAGTAGGAGATTCAGAAGAGGGAATTACTAATTTCATCTCCTACTTGTAGGTTACCTGTGTCACATGGGTATTCAATGACGAGTGTTTCTTGAGGGTCTATTGGGATGTCCGTCTCAACTCCATTATTATCACATGCTGCAATATTGATAAAATCAATTACATAGTCGTCTGGATCTGTATTGGTGACCGCAAACACTACTCTGTCTGGATTAACTGTTCCTGCTTCTATTAAAAAAGGTGCATTCATGGAGAAACCTTCTGCAGGATTTGTTTGAGTTTCTGATGTTTGTTCAGGTAGGAATAATAGTAGGGTCAGAAGTATTCCGAGCACGATAAAGAGTGCTACGATAATGATTATTCCAATGCTCCCTCTTTCTTCCATTTGATTGTATTGCGTTCGAGCTTTAAAAGTGTTCACTCGAGCATATGGTGATGGTGCGTATCAATAACTCGTTTTTCAATATGTTTTGCTACACTCTTAGGCACTGGTTTGACAGGACGCTTTTTCATAGTGTAGTTTCCTTTTCCATTCCCTTGAATGATAATATTCTTCTTCCATTTTGCTTGCATTTTGGGATAGTCTGAGCGGTAGTGTGCTGCCCGGCTTTCAGTTCGCTCGAGAGCGGAGGTCAGTATCATCTCACACGTTGGAATCATATTATGCACATCGAGTGCTGCGATGAGTTTTTCGTTTGCAACTAGTTTTTTCCCTGTTTTGAGTTTGATACGCTTATATTTTTTCAGAGCTCGTTGTGCTTGTTGCATGCCTTTTGCGTTTCTGACTACTCCGACGCCTTTCCACATGAGTTCTTGAATGTCTTGTTTTGCTTTGATTGGGTCAACCCCTGTTTTTGCGTTTGTGAGTGATTGTACGTTTGTAATGGCTTCTTCTATTTGCGCGTATTCGAGCGGTGTGTGTTTTCGTTGTTTCACATCTTTTGCAACGTTTGCGCCGGTGAGCCGTCCGAACACGACGATTTCAGCAAGGGAATTACCGCCTAAGCGATTGCCTCCGTGCGTCCCAGCAGTTACTTCTCCGATAGCGTAGAGGTTTTCAATAGTAGTTCTACCGGTGGTGTGGTCAACGAAAATGCCTCCCATTGAGTAGTGTGCGGTTGGGGCAACTTCCATTTTTTCTTTTGAAATATCTACTTTTGCATATTTTTTGAATTGTTCATACATGCGCGGTAAGCGTTTTAAGATGTAACTTTTTGGCCTGTGAGTAATGTCAAGATAGACTGCGTTGTGTTTTGTGCCTCGACCGTTATAGATTTCATTATAGTTAGCGCGTGCAACAATGTCTCGTGCGGAAAGTTCCATTCGTTGTGGGTCATACTTATCCATGAAGCGTTCACCTTTACTGTTGGTGAGTATTCCTCCTTCTCCTCTGACTGCTTCGGTAACAAGCACTCCTTCAGCAACTTTCGGATGAACCATGCCTGTCGGGTGGAATTGAAACATTTCCATGTCCATGAATGCAGCGCCTGCACCATGTGCAAGTGCGATGCCATCACCGTTATTCTCCCAGAAAAGTGATGATGAGCGTTTGAACATGCGCGAGTGCCCACCAGCTGCCATAATCACTGCTTTTGCGTGGAAGACAATGAATCGTCCGGTGCGCAGGTCAAGTCCTACAGCACCGTTCGCGGCACCCTGTCCGTCTTTGAGAAGACGGGTAATATACACTTCAGGTTTGAATCGCACTTTTCGTTTCAAAGCTTGGTCAATTAAGGTATTAAGAATTGCTTTACCGGTTTTGTCACCTACAAAGCATGCGCGGCGGTACGTTGCCGCACCGAAGAATCGTTGTGAAATTTTACCATTCTTCTCTTTATGGAATGGACAGCCCCATTTTGCAAGTTCTTGCACTGCTTTAGGTGCATTTTTACACAAGGTAATAACTGCGTCAGTATCATTAATGAATTCACCATCTCGAATCGTGTCTGCGGCGTGGAGTTGCCATGAATCTTTTTTGTCCATGGTTCCGAGCGCCGCGTTAATACCGCCTGTCGCCCATATCGTATGTGCTTCACGCTTCTTGCATTTACCAACCATGAGCACGTCAACCCCTCGGTCATGCAGCTCGATAGTTGCTCGAACACCTGCACCGCCAGAACCAATAACAAGCACGTCAGCTGTTTGAATACTATATGGCACCTCGTTCTTCATGTAGTTACTATGGGTTAATGCATTATAAAACTAATGTTTACGATGGTACGGGTGGGATTTTATTCAGCGTTGTAGGTCTCTTATAATTAAACGGTTGCGCTGATTGATTTACGTAGTTGAATGTTTGCAAATTATCTGTTGAATACCAAAATTCGTAGTGCGTACCCATTGCAGGTTGGTAGTTGAGGCCAATATTACATTTGTACCTATTTGTATCAGTATCAAAATAATATATTCCGCGCATAATAGATGCGAGGAGTGCATTATCTTCATATACAAGACCGTACACTGCATCGCATGGTGGTTCAAGTTCAATCAAGAGGTCCCAGTTTTCATAATCTGTCGTTGTGTATAATCCTTCTGTGTCATTAAATGATGCACTTACAACTATTGTTCCGTCATAATATGCTACCGGTCCGTTAATCTTTGCGTTTGGTATTGAGGTTAGGAGGTTCCATTGTGAGCCGTCGGTTGTAGTGTAGATATCTACTATTGGTGGCTGACCGTTTTCGATAAGGTATGTTTGGAATGCGACAATTTGAGTTCCATCAAATAGCACGTTAGAGAATGGTTTGTCTTGTGGGAGGATGGTATCATTCCATGTTGCACCATTATCTATGCTATAATAGTCAATTGTTACAATTGCTTCTTCACCACAAGCAACATTTTTCCCATCTTTAAGTCCTAGATTTTTTGCTCCTGGGTACGTGCTAGTGTTCCACGTTACGCCATCAGTTGAGGTAATGATTGAGAATTCTTCGAATTGTGGCGCTGAGGTATCATAAAATGAAGCAATAAGCTTGTCGTTACACGTGTCGAGTTCCCACGCTTTACCTAAGTTACCGTAGCCAGTATATTCTTCGGCTACAAGTGACCAGGAAGCAAGATCTGTTGATTCTAACAAATATGATGTAACACCGTCAAGTTGTGCGATCGCATAGTAGTGGCCATCGTTATACAACACTGTTCGTGAATAATCATTATCTGTTGTCATATTGATAGTTGTTATGAGTTCTAGTGTTAATGTATCATCTACTATTTCAGCAAGATAAAATCCATCATCTCCAGGGATAGTGAATGTTGTAAGTGGTATCTGTGTGTTTGACTGATTTGTCTCATTATTTGTTGTTGTGTTTGTTTCATTACCTGCAGTGTTATTTGTTTGGTTTTGTTCTGGGGTGTTTGTTTGGTTAGTTTCTGGTGTTTCTGTTTCGTTTTGTTCTGGTTCTTCTTCTGTTCCTTCTTGGTTTTGTGTTGTTCCATCCTCTATGTCAGGGTTTGTTTCGTCTGAGTCTGTTGTGGTGTCGAGTGCCTGTAGTACAAAGTAGCCGCCCATAGCAGCTATGCCGAGTATTGCGATTAGTATAGCTAATGCACCTAAGCCGCCTCTTTTTTCCATTGTGAAAATAAGTATTTTGAAGTTATAAGTGTACGCGTAATCATGCCGTGTTGCCTAAAGGATCGGTTTGCATAATAAATCCGTTAATATCTGAGAATGAGGGTGAGGTTGATCCGACAAGTGTGTATC
>JAYONY010000002.1:216583-350680 GCA_038121585.1 archaeon
GTATCCTCCTTCCTGGTTTTGTATAATATCATATCCGATATTTTTGGCTCCAAGCCCTGGTATACCGCTACCTAAAAATTGTTCTGATTGGATTAAGCCTTCAGAGTCAACTTTAACAAAGTAAACGCTTCGTGTATCGGCCGCAACCCCTCGTTGTAATCCTATTGCAGCATATCCCTCATCCTCTGTTGGTTTAACAGCATTAAATTCCTGTGTTCCTGGCCCTCCATAATCATATTCCCATTCGATAGTACCGGAAGGGTCTATTTTTGCCAAGTATCCTTGTGTTTCGCTAATACTAGCATTTTGGGGGCTTATGATCCGGATGAATCCTCCAATAATGTATCCCTCGTTTCCTAGTTGTTCAACCGATGAAAAGCCTATGTGGTCTTGTTTAATCACGGTTACATTCCATTCAATATTTCCGTTCACATCTAATTTTTTAATAATTCCTCTCTGTATATTGTTCTGTTGTTCTTTTCCAACTAATATGCTTCCTCCATCGTCTGTTGCGATCATTGCATTAACATCAGTATCAGAAAATGAAAATGTTTTATTCCACAGTATTGCTCCGGAAGTATCAATCTTCAGCAGCATAAAGTAAGAAGGAACATCATTGCCGATTCCTGAAATCCAGAAAGGATCGTTGACTTTTCCAGCTCCAAGTAATAAATTTCCATCAGAAGCAATGTCGATTTGATTAAAGAAGAGCGCATCATCGAGTAAGTATTGATATGTTTCTTGTACCGTTCCTTCAGAATCAACCTTTGTAAGATATGAGTTGACTCCTGCGTAACTGCCAAATTTTGGATTGGCACTTGCCACAAAGAAATCTCCTCCGCTCGCTTGCACCATTCCAGCGGGAATCCATGAATCATTATAGACGCTTGTTTTGGCACTGGCATAAAAGAGAGAGGAGTTGTTGTCTACACATGCCTCGCTAGAGCTGCATGAATTTCCTAGAGAATCAGTTTGTACTAAATAAGGTGTAACCTCAAATTGATGAGCATTAAGTCCGCTACCCGTTTCTGAACTCATGAGAAAGACATACTGGCCATTCGCTAACTGGGTAATTTCTAAAATGATGTCTTCTGGCGTGGTACCATAAAATTTCTCAAATACCGTGTAGGTTTCATTGCCTAGGGTAATATTAATTGCAGACTCTGGCGCTGTGTTACTTGCCGTATTCTGAGAGGTTGTTGTGTTGGTTTCATTTCCTGCAGTGTTATTTGTTTGGTTTTGTTCTGGTGTGTTTGTTTGGTTAGTTTCTGGTGTTTCAGTTTCATTCTGTCCAGTGTCTTCTTCATCTTCTTGTCCTTCTTGGTTTTGTGTTGTTCCGTCCTCTATGTTTGCATCAGTGTCGTCTGTGTTTGTTGTGGTGTCGAGTGCTTGTAGTATGAAGTAGGTTCCGACAGCGACTCCTCCGAGAAGTAGTATTATGAGTAATATTCCTACGAGCCCTCTTTTTTCCATAATTCTACCAAGTGGTTTTATGTTATAAGCCTTGCTTTTTCGCTCGTTTGTGATATGTTCGCAAACAAATGAACACGAAAATACCAATAGCTACTAATGCGACTATTTGATACAATAGGGGTATTGTCCCAACATATGCAAAAATAAATGCAAATGGTAAAATGCCGAGTGCTGTTGCAAGGGCGTATGTTGAAAACGATATTCGACTAAACAGTCCTAATGCATAGCTCAGAATATCAACAGGTAGTGTTGCGCGCAAGAGCACAATGCTCCAAAAAACATTCTTCTCCGGTACATAATTCTCAAGTGTTTTGAGATGATCAACATTAGTTATTTTTTGTAATAACGGAACCCCAAACTGTCGTGCGAGCCAGAATGCAATGCATGCTCCGATAAACCATCCGAGTGCACTAATGAGTGCTGCGGTCTGCCATCCCCACATCATTGCTGCCATTGGGATGAGTGGCATCATACTTACTGGCGCGATGACTGTTGCAATAACCGCTAACAAAATATATGCTGGCATTTCTCCAATCCCCATTGAGAGGTTTTCCTTTATTGGTTCTTCATATTGGTGGACTAGGAGTGATGAACCAATAAAGAGCAGAACAATAAGCAATCCGCTAATGATTGCTCTGGTTTGGTCGGTGTTCTTCATTAACAGGGTTAACACATAATGTTTATTAAAAGCTACTGTGTTATCTTATTGAGGTGAAACAATGGTAAAGTATTCGCATACGAAGAGCGTGATTAAGAAGTATAGTCGTGATAGAAGTGTCTACAAAGTTGATCCGCTAGCGGTTGTATTCCCGCAAAGTGAGCATGCAGTAAGTGAAACAGTGTTGTTTGCGAAAGAACATGGGTTATGCATTACGGGTCGTGGTGGTGGCACGGGCTTGTCAGGCGCCGCAATCAACAAGGGCATCATTATTGATTTTACCAAGCACTTCAATCATATTGCTAAAATTGGGCCAACAACGGTTGCGGGTTCAGGTACGCTTCTTAAAGTCTTAACTCCGCACGTCCAAAAAGCAGGCTACATGTTCCCGTCAGTGCCCTGGCATGGTGATTGTGCAATCGGGGGGTGTGTGAATACGCGCTCGATTGGTGCGCGAGTGCTCAAGTATGGTGCGATGGATAAGCAGGTTAAGTCTGTTCGTGGTGTTACAGCTGACGGATGGGTACTCGACACTGCAAAAACAATTCCCAAAGAACTCGCAAAACAAATTAAGGATTTACAACGAGAGATTAAGCAAAACAAAGCGCTCGTAACGTACTTGAAAAAACGCCCTCCTGTTGCAGGAGGCTACAATCTTAAAGCATTTTTAGAAGAGACAAATATAAACAAGTTAACAACCCAGCTTATCGTAGGCAGTGTTGGTACGTTGCTCTTAATGACTGAAGTACGATTAGCACTACCAAAGTACAAACCAACAGAGAGTGTGTTCTTAATTCACTTCAATGACATTGAGTCTATGCAACCTATGCTTGATTCACTCTTGCGTAAAAAACCAGTTTCAATACAGTATTTCGGTGAAGAACTCGTGAGTACTTGGAAAGGAACTGAGTATTACTTTAAGGATAGTATCGGAGCATTCATAGCTATTTTTGAAGAGGAAGGGGTTGATATTTCACGAATTGCAAAACCAGCACTTGCTTGGCGTGAGGTTGTAGGGAAAGAACAACCAAGGCTGTGGAATATTCGTGCAAAAGCACTCCCAACACTTGAGCATCAAGCGCGAAAGATTGGGATGCAACTCCCTTCAGGCATTGATGATACAACAATTCATCCAAAAGATTTTGCGCAAGTGATCAAAGAAGTGAAAGCGTATGCTAAGCGAGCAAAAGTCCCAATTGCAGCGTTCGGTCATGCGGGTATTGGGAGCATTCATCTGCGGCCATTTATTGATATGAAACGAACACCGCAAAAACTTGACAAAGTCGGAGAAAACATTTTTCGAATCGTAGCAAAGTACGGTGGCACGCTCGTGGGTGAACACAATGCGGGACGATGCCGTTCGAGGTATTTAGAAATGGAATCACGCCTCATGTATCGCTATATGAAAAAGCTCAAGGACATTTTTGACCCGCACGACGTCTTAAATCCAAATATCATGTTTGACGTGCCACCAATCACAGAGCATATTAAGGTATAATTGTCAAAAGAACTATGGCTTTAGGTGATACAATTCTCGATTCTGGTCCGCGGTACACGGAGACGGTCGCGGGGCGATTTCCGGTCGAACCGTTTAATACATTTTCTAATCTTGCGTTCTTAGCGATTGTTGTGTACTGGGCGAAAAAAGTGTTTACGAATGTGCACAAGCATCGGTTTCTCGCGTTTGCAATTCCTGTTCTGTTCATTGGGTTTATTGGGGGGACAATGTTTCACGCAACACGTTCAAGCAACCTCTGGTTGTTTCTTGACTGGATGCCAATCATGATTTTAGGACTAAGTGCTTCAATCTATTATTATCGCAAGCAAGGATTACCGTTGTGGGGTGTACCACTCCTTATTGCGTTTCCGTTTGTCGTAATGTACTTGGTATTTGCAGTGTTTGAAATTCGTGGCGGGCCAAGTATCGGATACTCTATGATTGCAGTATTGATTTTAGGACCTATAGCTCGCTATCTGTATAAAACTAAGTGGAAGAATGTTCATCTCATACTCTACGCCTTAGGCAGTTTCGCACTTGCACTCACCTTTAGAACAGTTGACAAGTACGCTCTCTTGCCTATGGGCACGCACTTCTTGTGGCATCTCTTCGGAGCTCTCGCAACGCAGTTCATGTTCATGTATATCTATAATGATCATGCACCTAAGAAGCATCCTTCTAAAAAACGTTAAAATTTACTAATGTTGATTGATTATTCAACACAGCCGCTTGAAAAATAATCTGCCCAACTAATGTAAATTGTTCTTGATCCTGTTGGAGGCCCCCCGCCATCATAGGTAAGTACGCCGCATGCTTTTCCACGTATTGCAATATATACAATGTAAGCGACTACGGCGAGAATTGCCCAAAACCACCACTTTTTTAGTAACTGTTTCATGTTGCAATTGAGTCTTAGTGTCTTAAATAGATTTCGAAATGATGGAGTTCCCAAAATCTTTAAGAACCTCCTTTGATTTACCCTTTTTCATGGGCAAAGCAAGTGCTAAAAAGGGGTTTGTGAAGGGGTTTGACTGGGAAGTACATCCGCAAGCTGAGAAAGTTTTATTGGGTGAGGTTAAGTTTTTCCTGAAGAATAATTTGTTTGCGCGTAAAGTTTCTAAGCGATTACAAAAAGAAACCTCTACTGAACTCCTTGATTGGATTGATCATATTGTTGTGCCTGAAAGCAGATTGAGTGCATATGAGCTTAAAACGCTTGGGTTTGTTGAAGATCCTGCAGCTCAGCGCAGGGACGGTATTACGGTTTTTCGCCATTCAGGAACGGTCTTCCCGCCAGTATTGCTTGACCGTGAAGAACGGTATGAACTCGCGCTCAAACCTGATAATCTTGATGATTGTGTTAAAAAAATAGGTAAACGAGGAAAGATTTTGGGTGAAGAATTCGGCCCGATGCGAAAAGCGATTCTAAATGTTGAAAAACGATTTGTATTTAGTGCGATTGAACGGCGTGGTTCAAAAGATTTCATTATTCCTGATGAAGTTCGCGATGCGAATTCATACAAGCGAGCACTTAACACGTTTATGAGGCGTAAACGTAATTTTTCAACGGACACGCATGGTATGGGGCATGTTAGAAAGAGTGTTGTTGATACGCTCAAAAAACTCTCGCCTGCACGCACGGCTGATGCGTTCTTTCGTGCTGAACGTGACTATTGGATGAGCAGAAATAAAGCTGGATTGACCCAATTCAAACGACAAAACAGAGTAGGTTTAGGATGGGGGAATCATGATCATCATACTTATCGGTCTTCACGAGAACACTTTGCAGATCTCATAGCTATTTTTGAACTGATGGGGTATGAGTGTCGTGAACGATTTTATGCTGGTGAAAAAGCAGGTTGGGGAGCCCAAGTGTTAGAACATCCAGCATGTGATATTGTTATTTTTGCAGATGTGGATATTACAAATAAGGAAAAAGATAAGGATTTTGCTCATATGGGGCTTGCTCCTCAGAAAGAATTAGGTACTGTGGGATTATGGATTGGCTTGCACGGGGAGAGTATCCTTCAGGCTGGAATGCATCATTTAGAAGCACGGTTTAATTTCAAAGCGTTAACGAAGGACTTAAAGAGAGAAGGGGTGAATATGATGAAACCATTCTCTAATTTTCCATTCTTAAAGCAAGCGTTTACTGAAGGAGAACGGTGGCGAGTGGACAAGAAACGAGTGAAAAAATTGCTTGATGATGAATCAATAACTGCTGAACAATATCATGGGTTTATTGCGCGTGGCGCGATTGGGTCACACATGGAGAATCTTCAGCGAAGACAAGGATACAAGGGCTTCAATCAAAATTCAGTAACTGCTATTATCAAAGCAACAAATCCTTTGAAGCGACTTGTGAGTACGGAGAAGCATCATCGAGGTGCGTAATTTTTAATAGTCTCCTAGATACATAGCTTTGAATGAAAAGTGCTTCAGTTAACAAAAAAGAGTTTTAGAAAGAGTTTCTTAAGACTGCTAAGCTATTTTCGCTTATAGCTACAATTCCATTATTTTTATTCGGATTTGTCCCTATCATCTATTCAGGTGATTTTAAGCTATTGCTTTCGCTTACACCTTTGACAAATGTCTTGTTTGCAGAAGAGAGGATATTTTTGTATACCCTATTAGTTTCTGCTCTTGTAGTGTGCTTGGGTTTTTGCATGTCTTACTTTTCTAAATCGGTAAGAAAGAAATCTGTTGGGAAAATACTAAGAATATTAGGGTTTATTCATCTCGCAACATTTCCAATATCGCTAGTTTTGTATATTCCATTTGGAGTTTTAATTATACTAGGTGAGCAGATTTTAAGTAATCAGATTAGTATTGGATCTTGCAGGGGAATTTGCAAGGGTCTCGTGGATATAGTCTTTTGAATTCAATTTGTAGGTGTCTATTTAAGCTTAGCATATATAATTGATTATATTGGTCGAGCATATTTTGGCAAGGAATAAGAACGTAGGCATAGTATCTTAAATCCTAGTTTCATGAATCAGTAATGGATCAAGTAAAACAAAAGAATGGCGTGGTGAGAATACTTGTTGCGTCTGTTGGTTTTATTGTAGGATTTATTATCTTAGCATATAATGCAGTGTACTTTTTTACGAATGAAGTTATTGTGCTTTTTGGGCTTGAAACTGTTCTTGCAAAAATAGCGTTCTTAGTTGGTGATGTGCTTATTGCTGCATTATCAGTTGAGGGGATTGCAAGAGGGCATTTTATTATTCTAGGAATTAATCTTATGACAGGGCTTGTTTGTATTTGGCTTGCTATACTCCATCTTACAAGGAGTAGGTAATTAGTAGTTTCTAGCATAGGATACACAAAAAAAGGGTGTTACGTTTAATCTCGTGATTCTCTTCGAGGGGTATGGTTGTTGTCTCGACGTGGTTTGCGGTCGTGAGAACGGGAGTCGTTTCTTCGGTTTCCTTGTCGTGAACTTCCTCGACGGTCATCACGACGATACTTTCCACCGTTTCGATTGCCACGGCCATTTCTATCTGGTATGTGAATACGTACACGGTCTATTTTTGGTGTTTCTGCACGCGTAATTTCGAGTCCTTCATTGTGTCGCATGACATTTGAGAAGTTTTCATAATCGCGACTACATATAATGTTGATTGCTTTGCCTTCTCGGCCTGCTCGAGCTGTTCGCCCGATTCGATGCACGTATTCTTTTGCGTCTTTAGGAATATCGTAGTTATAGACGTGTGATACGCTCTTAATATCCAGTCCTCGTGCTGCAACATCAGTACAGACAAGAATAGTTGCTTTTTTATCATGGAATTTAGTCAGTGTTTTACTTCGCTTATCTTGTGAGAACCCACCGTGAATCGCGAGTGCGTCAATATCATTTCGTTTAAGGTTGTCTGCGACAAAGTCAGTGTTACTTCGCGTGTTACAGAAGACCATAACAAACCCTTCTTTCTCGCTTTTAAGGAGGTGTACTAAGAGTGAGAATTTCAAGTTATCTGGAATATCATAATACACTTGGGTAAGTTTTGAGGCATCAACGTGTTCAATAGCTGCTACTTCAACTGGGTTGTTCATGTAGCGTTGTGCAATATGGGTTATGTCTTGTGAAATAGTTGCTGAGAACAAGAGTGTTTGGCGCGTGTCTGGACAATTACTGATAATGCTTGTCATATCATCAATGAATCCCATGTCTAGCATGCGGTCTGCTTCATCAAGTACGAGGGTGTGCACTTCATCAAGTCTGATAGTTCGACGTTCTAAGTGGTCGAGTATTCGTCCTGGTGTTCCAACAACAATGTCAGCTTCTGGTAATTGCTTAATTTGAGGTTCGATAGATACACCGCCGTAGACTGGGACGATTGAGAGCGGTTTGTGCTTACTAAATCGCTTCAGAGCACTGCAGACTTGTTCTGCGAGTTCTCGTGTTGGTGTTAAAACCAGTCCTTGCACTCCTTTACCCTGTTCACATTTTTGGAGTAGTCCCGCTCCAAACGCGAGTGTTTTTCCTGAACCAGTTGCCGAGCCAGCTATGATATCTTTTCCTTCGAGCACGAGCGGTATCGCTTTTGCCTGAATTTCAGATGGAGCTTTGAATTTGAGCTCTTCTATTGCTTGAAGAATTGCGGGTGCAATTCCGAGTTCTTGAAATGTTTTCATGTGTGTGGTACACTGAGAAAAAAACGAGTTTTTTCTCCAACGATTATGCTAATGTGTTTCAATTATGCTATAATACCTAAAAATTAGTTTGTGGGTATATAAGGGTTTGGGTTAGAATCCTAACTTCCCACTTTGCCAGTCGCGGATAAGTGCAATAATAGTACGATTTTCATCGACTTCCCCGCCTTTGATGAGGAAGTTACGTGCTTTTCCTACTTCAAGTAATACGTCATATTCGTCCATATCTTCTTCGATTACAACACCATATTTTTCAGTGAGGGCTTCTGGTTTTCCTTCCATAAAAATCTTGATTATTTCCATTGCGACTTTGTCGGGTTTACGGAGTTTTTCAGGATTTTTTGCTCCTAAAACGCCTAGTTTCAGCTCATTATCTTCAAGCGGTACTACGCCTGGACTATCTGCGATTCGCAAATTCCCTGCGCGCACCCATTGAATGCCTTTTGTGGTTCCTGCAACGCGAGAAACTGCTGCTTTAGATCGTTTTGCAAGTGCGTTTATAATGGCTGATTTACCCATGTTCGGATACCCGCAGACTGAGATGAGTGGATCTTCAAGCTTATTACGTTTAGCTTCGATTAAAATGCCTGTTTTGAGTTTGCGCATTCCGAGGTTTTTCGTGCCTGATACAAAAAATGCGTACGGCATGCGTTTTTGTAATGCTGAAAGTCGCTGTTTAGAGACTAAATCTATCTTGTTTACTACGCGTAAAAATGGCTTATGATGCTTGTGGGCGAGATACTGCACGTTTTGATTATCTGAGAGTTCTGGCATTCGAGCATCCACTACGAATAGGATTATGTCTGCATCTTTGACAGCTTTTTTTACGATTGGCCAAAAGCTCATACAAAAAATACGTAAATAGGGATTTTAAGGGTATGCCTCTCGCAAAACCTTAAAAACTAAACGAGGGATTTTTGAGTATGGAAATGAATGGAACTACGGCTCGAAACGGTAGAATGAAAATTATTCGCTTTCCCGACGAGGAATCATTATTTTTCAATCCTAAACGTGGGCTTATGGTTGTTGCTGATGGTGTTACGCGGGACTTACAAAATGGTCGTGCCGCAACGGCTGATCCACTAGGTGCTCTGGGTATATTTTTCAATTATCCTCGTCCCAGTCCTGCGAAGAACGCTGCTGATATCGTAACGTATTCTGTTCATGAAGCGTTTAAGGAGAATAATGGTTCGCGAGGGTTATGGGAAGCGATGCGGTATGCGAATCGTGAGCTTGCACGAACACATGAAATTAGTTCGCGTAATGGGAGGGTTATGATTGGTTACACCCCAACTAATTATCTTGAACGTGACCTTCCAGGGTGTGTTGCTGCCGTTGCGCATGTTGATGAGGGTGTAGTGCATTGGGCGTACATCACTGATGCTGGTATTGCTAGAATAAATGCTAATGGTGATTTAGTTGATAAGGTTCAGGGCGACCCTCCTAAATCTCTTGCGGAGTTTGCAGGGCATAATGCCGAGCTTGCTTCAATGGAGCGTGAAGGAACTCTGAGCTGGAAACATAATCGTGCTCGGCAAATTGTGAGGGGTGAATTTCGTAATCGGCCAGGCAATCAACACTCGTACGGGGTGCTAACGGGCGAGCCTACAGCAGATCATTATATCGAGGCAGGTTCATGGAAGCGTGATGAGGATGATACTATTCTCGTATTTACTGATGGGGCTGGTGACGTGCTGTTTGGTCGAGATGGTGATGTAACAAGTGCTACTGCAGAGTATATTCGTTCAGGAAATATGCAAAAAGTATTCGATGAGCTGAGAAAGAAGGTTAGGTCTGAAGGATCACTTATTTATGCTACTGACCGCCAGTAGTCTGCAACGTCCTAACCGCTTCTAATACGCGTGTATCTGGTGATAACACGTATACGTGGTCATTGCGTGAACGCACTGCCCGATATAATCGTTGTAAGAATTCTCGCCATGCTTTATCACGATAAAATTCCCAATAGTAATCTGGGTGAGTTTTCTGCAAGATTTGGAAAAACAAGTCTTTCACGTTCGGGTTTGGATATTTTGTAAATATTACTGATTTGCATGTATCACCTGGAAAGTCAATTCCTCGTGCAGCTTTGGTTGTAAAGAGTACGTCATGAAGTCCTTCTTTAAAGTCCGTTACGCGTTTCCCTATTTTATCAGTGAATTGCTTTTGTCTGAGTTCTTCTCGCTCTATAACGCCTTGCATGTTAAACATCATGGTTTCCTCTTGGTTTGGCAGGTCTGAAAATGCATTAACGTGCACTAAGGCTGGTTTTGTTGACCGGTTCACGACTGTTCTAAGAGCGTTCAAATAGTCATGGCGAGAAAATTGTTTTGAGGCAAAGTTGGAGTAACGGCAATCAAATTCTTTACCGACTCGATGAATTTCGATTGAACCTTGGTTTAATGTTTCTGCTTCAACAATGGTAAAGTCTTCAATGCCAAAAATGTGTTCGAGAACTGCGGGGGAATGCAGGGTCCCGCTCATGAGGACGAGTGCGCGGTTACCATCAACTAGCGTATTAAATTTCTGTGCTAAGTTAGTTGTTACGAGTTCTGCAAATACGTTTTGATCATCTTTGCGAAATAAGCAGTACGTGTCTCGTAGTGCGTCTTTAAAATTCTCTGCTGCTTCAACGAGATTGTTAGCATAATTCATTTCATCAATCGCAATTTCTGATTGGAGTTCTGAATCATCGTTTACAAGTTCTAATATTTCTATAAGTGGTGTTTCATGAATTGGAACGATTTGCTCTTCATCAATGCCTAAGGCGCGAACTCGTGTTAATTGTGCGTCTATGAAATTAAGAATTTTACGTATTGATTCTTTTGCTTGTTCAGAGTCGGGTACGAGCATGCGCAAGGCATTATCTAACCGTGTTAAATTCAGTGCTTTTTGGTTTGATAAACTATCTAGAAATTCATCTGCTTCATCAATGATGTCAACTGTAGTTTGGGGTTTTCGGCCCATAGCACTTTCTGCTAAGTATTTCGCTGCGTTGTAAATTATCACGTCAGCATCCATATATGCTAAATACTGGTCATAATAAGAACAACCTGGTTTACGATGATAGAAAACAAATTCACGCCCGTACATGCCCATATATTTGCGTTTGGTAGCGTCTTTGAGCACGTTCAGTTCTATCTCTGCAGGCATTATGGGGCTCCAGTGTGGGTTTGCGGGTGCGACAGAGATTCGCTTCATGTGCTTGAGTGATGGGGGGTTTTTTGAGTTAGTAAATGGATTTTTCAAATAGTAGTCTTTGAGTTTTTCCATATTGCGATCAGTTAGTTTGATTGTATCGGGCAAATTCGGGTCTGCACAAGAAACGCCTGGTTCAATGATTGAATCATGATTGTCACGTCCGGTAATCATTGCTATCTTCATTTTTTGACCGTTAAGTTTGCGAACAAATGTATTATGTACGTAGTCATGCTCATACTGTTTTTGAAGTGTTTTAATCGGCACAACAATTCCTGCTTTACCGTTAAGTGCTCGTGCAATGTTAAGCGCTATCGCTGATTTTCCAGTTCCACACACGCCATGAATAAAAATAACTTTTTTACCGTGCTGTATGTGTTCTACTACTTGTTCTACAACGTCTCGTTGCGTTTTACCGTTTGAAAAGGGGAGTGGCTCAAGAAGCGTGCCATCTTTTTTATGGAGGCTCCAAAATGAGTCTTCATATACATCTAGTGTTTCCTCTTCTTGTTGTAAAAAATCAAGATCTTGAGAGGTTCTAAGGATTTCTTTTTCTGGTGGTGGGGCATCAGTTGCTCGGCGAATCTGAGTTGGATTTACATGCATCCCTCGCTTTTTAGGCAGTGGTGCTGAGTCTACACCTGTTAAGGAGCCATCAGCACTAAAAGAAAGTCGTTTCATGCAAGGTCAAAATGCTACGTCTATAAAAGCTTATGCGCATTTTTATGTAAGATATACGAGCGGTTAGTATAATTGCAAAAAAACAAGTGTATCAGACAGGGTAAGTGTAGGCTACTTATGCACCGAGTTCATGCAGTTTTGTGTGGTGAGCACTAACATGTGCTGCGTGCTCTGCTGACTCATTATTCCCTCGTTCATACTGTCTCAGAGAAACGCCAAATGCAAATGCAGCAGTGAGGGCATTTGCAAACGAAGTCTTTCGAAAGTCAGGATTGCCTTTTAATGAAAATGAATAGTGCGGGTGTTCTCGTAAAAATGTTCGCATTATATCGCGATCTTCTCCGGTTCGTGGTCGTGGGAATTTAAAATGTGGTTTGAATAGAATCTCATCTTCTGTAGCAACTATTTCTCCGGTTAGTGCACATACAAGTTCTTCATCAACACGGTCTTTATGGGCACGAAGGTCAGCATGTGTTACTGTACGAATGCCTGAATGTTTAAATTGACGTATTATACGGGAAATTCCTTGTGCTACGCGTTCTTCCATTTCTTTTCGCTGTCTACGATTGCGCATACCGGTGGTTAGTCCAGTATATTTCATCGGTCCGATACCAAAAACATGTTTGACTTCTTTTTGAGTCATTATTCACCTCGTTTGTATGAGTTATGTGCTATTTATTAATCTTTGTATAGGAATCCTTAAATATTTCTGACTCTTACCAATAATGAAAAAGAGTTAATGGTAAAAGGGCCTTTTTACACTGCAGAGTACCATGGGGCAATCATGGGTACTGCTCATTCTGGCATGCCAGCCTTAGGGGACCCTTATGGTGATGAAAAAAAGAAAGAATATGGGGCTATGCGTAAACGCCAATTAATTGAAGAAACTAATGCTCGATACGGATTCCCTCCTGCAGGTCCTAGTAATCCTGTTCGTGTAGTCTCGCATGGTTTAGAAAAAATAATTGATTTTTCTGATGTTGCTTAAAGGCGTTTTTGCAGGTTCTTAAATTCTCTTCGATCAATCACATTTACTAAGCGCCAACCGTTCTTTTCAGGTACTGGTGCTGTTTTAGCATAACTCATCATTCGTTTTCGCGCATCATTACTCAGAAGTGTTTCTTCACGCACTGATGTTGCAAGTCGTTTTGCACTCGGAATAATGCTTCCTCGTGACATAAATGTAAACTTACCATGTTTCTTTTCTGAGATTATTTGTCCGGTGTTAACGCCAATGCCAAAGTCAATTTTTTCTTTTGCTTTTGCGTTGTACGTTGTTAGCATTGATTCAATCTCACTAGCGATTGTAATAGCGAGGAATGAACTATCTATTTTTTTAGTGAGTAGTGGTGAAAAAATAGCGATACGGTAATCTCCATCCACATAGATGTTTGCACCTTCTTTTTTCGCTTTTGATAATGCTTGATTGAGAACGGGGGCATTGTTTTCTGAGAGTTCTGAGCGCACATGTATTACAAGTATCGTTGCTTCTTCAGTCATGCCATCATCAACTTCATTTTTACTTGTTTGTGGTGTCGCGTGTACTGATTGTTCTTTTTTAGGTGATGTACTTGTTGTTGGTGTTGAACTAATACGGGGAAGGGGGTTTTCTTGTGTTTGTGGGGGTGGGCTTATTGTTGGGCTGTTAGGGTCTCGTATTACGATTGGCCCTCGTGCTTTTACATGAATTGCTTGGCGTTTAAGTAGGTGGGCGTAGACTATTATGATGAGTAGTAAGAGTATGAGCCCTCCTAGTACAAGTCCTGCAGTGCTTGTTGCAAGACCGACAAATCCTTCTTGCACATCATCAATACTGATTGCATTACCTGTTAGGGGGACTCGCCCTAATTGTTTTGGTTCTGTACCATCATCAACGCTGATGTCATATTCTCCATCGGGGGCTTTAAGTCTGAATTTATCAACTTCTCCGACTTGGATGCTCATCTGTACTATCTCAGTTCCTGACCCAATTGAGACTTCAACTGATTTCTCATACGCAACATTGCCTGTGTTAGTTACTATGAGTGTATCGCCTAATACTGTGAAGTGTGCTGTTGCGAATTCTTCAACATAAAATAATTTCTTTCTAGTTATCGCTCCTGTTTGAGCTTCTATTTTCCAATACCCCGCTTCAAAATTCTCTCCTATTTCTAGTACTTGCTCCTCTCCTGATGATACAACAATTTTTTGGTAGATAGTATTGCTTGGTGTGTAGAGTGTAATGCTAAGGTCTCCTGAAGCAACATCTTGTACTTGGTTAATGCCGTTTACGGTATAGAGAAGTGATGTTCCTGGCAGTACATTTTGTGAGCCTACTTCTATTTTGATGTCAGTGAGTACTTCTCGTACATCAATGACTTCATTAACGGTCCCTTCATTATTAACGCTGCCGCTCATATCTTCTTCAAATACCCGTAGGAGGAGTGTGTGTGATCCTGGTTGTGCGGTTGGAGGAACCGTGAGAGGAACTTCAAAGACTCCGTCACTCACTGTTTTGGTTACTGAGAGGTCAAGATCATTAATGCGTGCTTCAACAAATCCTTGTACTGCGTGACCGTTGCGTTTTGTAGCAGTTCCACTAATCACAAATGTTTGTCCTGGATCGATTACTTGCACATCAATATCTGCAAAAACGTCAATGCCGTCAGTTATCTCAAATTCTTGACTTGTCCCTGTTTCTGCTCCGTGGCCTGCTTGTAAGGTGCAGGCTCCGCGTGTTCCATCAAGTACTGTTGAGTCGAGTGTAATTGCTATTGGAACTGCTTTTTCTTCACCGCCATCAAGATTTATGGCATTACGATATACTTCTACAGCTCCACTGCTGCATGCAAGGTTGACAACTAGAAAGTCGTTAGCATCATTATTTGGTTGGAGGGTGACGGTAATTGTTAAATCATCTCCTACATTATAGACCGTGTTTGGTTGGGTAAAGAATAATTCAGCAGATGTCACTGGTACTACCGCTAAAGCTAGAACAATAGCTAGGAGTAACCCTCTTTTCATGCTCTACCCACGTCGAGAAGCTATATAAATGTTGTCGGGCGGTACTATTATAAATGTGGAATATCTAGTGCTTATATGGCAAAAAAGAGTTTTTCAGTTACGCCCTTTGACGTGCAGGGCACGGTTGATTATGCTCGTTTAGCGAAAGAGTTTGGATTGCAATCCATTGATGACAAACTTTTGCAGCGTTTTGAAAAAGCTGCTGGCGATTCACACTTTATGTTGCGGCGAGGCATTTTTTACGCGCATAGAGATATGAATTGGTTGCTTGATCAATTTGATAAGGGAAACAAGTTCTTCCTCTATACGGGTATTGGTCCGTCAGGTCCGATTCATCTAGGACATACGCTCGTCTGGCAGTTTACAAAATGGTTGCAGGACACGTTTGGATGTGAATTATGGTTTCAGTTTACTGATGATGAGAAGTTCTTGTTTAAGGATTTGACAACAGAGCAAGTGAATGAGTACATGGTGGAAAATATGAAAGATATTATCGCGCTAGGGTTTGATCCGAAGAAAACGCATTTTGTGATTGATACAAAGCACGCGGATGTGTTGTATCCTGAGGCGATTAAAGTTGCAAAAAAAATTACGTTTTCAATGGTAAAGGCAACATTTGGTATGAACGAAAGCTCTAACATTGGACAGATTTTTTATACCTCAATGCAAGCTGTACCTGCATTTTTACCGTCCATAGTACATAATAAGAAGATGCCGTGCCTTATCCCGCATGCGGTTGACCAAGACCCGCACTTTAGGTTAACACGAGATATTCTCCCAAAACTTGGGTATCCAAAACCTGCTTCGATTCAATGTCCGTTCATGCCTCCGTTGAAAGGTGCTGATGGTAAGATGTCATCTTCGGACCCAACATCGTATATTGCACTCACTGATGATGCAAAGGCTGTTAAGAAGAAAATTAACAAGTATGCGTTCTCAGGAGGTAAGGATACTGTTGAAGAGCATCGTAAGAAGGGTGGTAATCCTGACATTGATGTTGCGTATCAGTATTTACGTATTATGTTTGAGCCGGATGACAAAAAACTCAAGATAATTCACGATGATTACAAGGCAGGAAAGTTACTTTCCGGCGAACTTAAAGCAATCTTAATTGAAAAAGTCAACGAGTTTTTAGTGAGTCATCAAAAAGCGCGTGCGAAAGTTACGAAGAAAACAATTGAGAAGTTTATTTGGAAGGGTTAGCGTTCAAATAATCAAGTATTCCATTTGCAATGCCTTCTGCAATACTATCTTCATGTTCAGTAAGGTATTTTCGATCGCGAGCGTTCGTAATAAATCCTGATTCTACAAGTGCTGCTGGCATAGTCGTGTTTCTAAGAACGTTGAAATTACCGCTTCTGAGCCCTTCATAGGATTGTGAGAATCCTAGCACGCTTGCTTCAAGACTGTCCTCGATACCATCTTGCAATTCTCGTCCGAGCGCGTGTCCTTTCGTTGATCCTGGATGATGGTACACACGCACTCCTTGTGCTTTGTCATTAGTAAATGCATTTACGTGCAAGCTTACAAACAGATCCGCTTTGTTTGTATTTGCGTATTGTGCTCGTGTTTTGAGTGGTGTGATATCGGTATGATCGTCTCGTGTGTAGAGAACGTTAATATTATTCTCTTTTAGTAATTCGCCTACTTTGAGTGCTTGATCAAGTACTAAGTCTGATTCTCGCAAAGTTCCATGTACTGCTCCTGGATCGTACAGTCCTTTTGTGGCATTACTCATCCCATGGCCTGGGTCAAGTACGACTGTTGCTCGTGGTACGGTAGGCACTGAGGGTTTCTTATCTGCTGGGGGTGTAAGTGATTCAGATTGTTGTGAGAGATAGGTTGTGAGGGGAATGCCTTCTGCTTCAGCTTGGAATACTGCTTCAGAATGCAGTGGTTCTGCCTGAGGCGCTTTTTGTACATGCTGATCGATATACTTACTTCCAAGGCCAAGTACTGTTACGGTAAGCCCTGCTAGTGCTGTGTCAAGTACTTTTCCTACAAGATTTTTTTCTTTTTTCATGCGGGTTCGTATCTCAAAATTCCTTTTTAAAACTTTCTATATGTAACCACTACCTTGTAGATACAAATTAACAATGCGTATAATCTGTGCATAGTGCCCGCGAAATCCTTATATAGCACTCTCTCGTAAGCCGCGTATGAGAATTATTACATTACACTGTGATTATATTCGCTATCAAGCGCTTAAGAAAGCGGTTAAAGACGCTGAAGAGCTTGACAACAAGGACATTCATGAAGTGAAAGAATGTTTGGTAGTGCTGACTGCGGGTGAGAAGGGTGACACTGACAAAGAAGTTGCAGAAAGCTTGAAAGCGATTGAGAAAACCGCGGCTGACGTCAAAACAAAACATATCGTGTTGTACCCATATGCGCATTTGTCCTCTAATCTCTGTAGTCCGTCAATGGCATTGACCTTAATGGAGAAAATGGAGAAGCATTTGAAACAAGAGAAATACAAGGTTGCTCGTGCACCGTTTGGCTACTACAAAATGTTTGAGTTGAAAGTCAAAGGACATCCGTTATCTGAATTATCAAAAGTGTTTGGGAAGCAGCCAGATGCTGTTGCTCCACAAGCAAAAAAAGCACAGCACGCACCGCAAAAAATTATTCTTGATCGAAGAAAGTTAAAACCGAATGACCATCGTATTTTAGGTGAAGATCTTAACTTATTCCATTTTTCTGACGAGGTCGGTTCAGGACTACCATTATGGTTGCCTAACGGGGAGCACATTAAGCATAAGTTGCTTAATTTCATGCGTAAAGTCGAGGAGAAGTACGGGTACAAGTATGTTTCAACACCGCATATTACGAAAGGGCACTTGTATGAAAAATCAGGGCATTTACCGTATTATGCTGACAGCATGTATTCCCCAATCGTGATTGAAGGGGTTGATTATTATCTTAAACCTATGAATTGCCCGCACCATCACATGATTTACAATAAGCTCGTAACAAGTTACCGTGATTTGCCATTGCGGTTAGCTGAAGCGGGTATGACCTATCGTAATGAGTTATCGGGTGTAACGTATGGGTTGATTCGTGTGAAAGGGTTTGTTCAAAACGATTCACATCTCTATGTAACACCTGACCAGCTTAAAGACGAGTTTGAGAAAGTAATGGATATGTTTGATGAAGTCTATAAGATAGTAGGTATCAAAGATTACTGGTTTAGATTGTCATTACCTGATTTTAAGAGTAATCCTGACAAGTACACTGGCGATGCTGCTGAATGGGAGCATGCATCAAAAGAGATTGAAGCAGCAATGAAAGCATCAGGTAAGAAGATTATTAAGGAAAAAGGTGAAGCAGCATTTTACGGTCCTAAAATTGATGTGCAAATTAAGAACTCACTCGGTAAGGAAGAGACGATTGCAACGGCACAAGTTGATATTGTAGTTCCTAAGCGTATGGGCTTAACCTACGTTGATGAGAAAGGTGAAAAACAACATCCTATTATCATTCACCGAGCGGTACTTGGGAGTTATGAACGGTTTATCGCGTACTTACTAGAGCAAACTGAAGGGAAGTTGCCGTTATGGCTTGCCCCTGTTCAGGTGCGAGTTATTTCGTTTACTGAGCGAACCGTTAAAGAAACGGAGAGAGTAGGGCAGGAATTGCGTGAAGCAGGACTACGTGTTGATACTGATGTTAAGGAAGTACCTATCGAAGGTAAGATTCGTGATGCTGAAATGATGAAAATCAACTATATAGTCGTTATTGGTGATAAAGAAGTAGAAAAGAATACTCTAGCAGTCCGTCCAAGGGGTCAAAAGCCTAAATTTGGGGTTACACAAGATGATTTTGTGAATGAGTTAGCAGAAGAGCTTGCAAGACCGTTCAAACACTATAAGCGTCATTGACTAAAAACTTATAAAGGACATGCTCGTCAGGCTAGTATCGAGGTAAAAGAGATGAAATTACAACCGTTTGTTGAACAATTAGAAGCTACGAAAGAATTTAAGGATTTTAAGAATAATCATCCGAACGCATTCTTAGTAGCAGGATTTTTCGTTCTTGATTTTGAAACGAATCAGCATCTACATCAAATTGATTATTTTGTTCCAGGACAGAAAAAAGTAGCTGCATTTACACTTGGTGAGCAAATCATGGTACAAATGCTTGATACGATTAATGAGAAAACACCTGAAAAGCTTGATTCTCACTCTAACATTGATCTTGATGCTTTAGAAGGTATTCTCGAAGATGAGATGAAGAATCGTTCAATGACTGAGAGTATTAAGAAGATTATTGCAGTTATTCAAAAGATTGAAGGTAAGAAATTATGGATTATTAATTCAGTACTTTCAGGCATGGAAATCCTCAAAGCTCACATTGAAGATTCCTCAAAGACTGTTTTGAAGATGGAGAGTTCTTCAGTCATGGATTATATTAAGAAAATCCCTGGTGCTGCAAGCATGGGTGGTGCTCCTTCAGCTGGTGGCGAAGCAGAAGCTGCAGCTGCAGAACCAACTCCTGAGGATATTGAAGCTAAGATTCATGAGCTTGACCGTCTGAAAAAAGAGCTTGAAAAAGAAAAGAAGCGTATTGAAGACGAAGATAAAGCTGAAAAAAAGCCTGCTAAAAAGTAATGTAGTAGGTTCTAACGCTTTTTCTTGGTAGTTGTTTTCTTACGTGATGATTTTGCCCTCGAACGTTTTGTCGGTAGGGTACCCTGAGCAGGGTGTTTTGTACGTTTCTTAAGTACATTCTTAGTTTTAGTAGTAGGGTGCGTTTTCTCCCACATTTCACGGGTGTATCCGCGAGTTTCAGTATCCTGGGCGGTTAATCCAAGTGCTTTGCGCAACTCTACAATGCGTTTGCGAGCTTGTTTGATATGTTCTTTCTGCGTTAGTATTTCTATCTCTAAAAACCAGCTGTCAAGCTCGTGTAAGTAGTTGAGCTCAAGCCCTACTCCATCAGGCGTTACAAAACGCTCAGTAGTTTTTGTTTTAGTAATATATTCTTCAAAACCGAAGTGTTTGATGAGGTCAATAAAATTTTCTTTATCAGAAACCGTGAATTCAGTTTCTTTCTTTGCATATACTGCGTTAACATCGCTATCAGTCACTTTAAAATTAACTTCGTAGTGTTCTGCATTATCGCGCACTCGCAACTTCTTGTGCGGAGGCATTTTTTGCGGTGGTAAATAATAATAAATATCTTTTTTCTCTTTGATTTTCTCGCGTTCGCCAAGTTGCGCTAATTTCTCCCGCATTGTATCTGGTTCATCAACGCGAAACTTCGCTTCTACTTCATACCAACTCATTGAAAGTTTCTCCTAATAAAAAAAGTGTTAAAAAAATAAAAAACAAATTTTTGGTCGTTCAATTACAGGTAACTGGTTGACCAATCGCCGGACAAAAGTCGCCATTCGGTAGCTCTGGAGCTATTTGAATTGCTTCACCCGAGTTAAACGCATCTACACCTGCAGCAACAACTGTAGAATTAGCTTCTACGAGTGCATTGACTGGAGGAGCGTCAAATGTGTTCCCTTCATCACCGATGATTCGGAACCCAAGTGCGGCATCTGGACCTCCGCTGTTACGGATTACGCTTACGCTAACAGCGCTTGTAGTTCCATCGATAGTACAACTTTGGACTTCCATTGCAATTGGTAAGCAATTAGCGCCAGATTCAAATTCCCCGCTTGCGTTGTCAATAGCGCTTCGGACAACCGCCCAAACGATAGCAACAGCCGCAATAACGAGTAAGATGATCAGCACGTTCGCGACAACTGGACTCAACCCCTTTTTCTTCATCATGGCTGTTAAAGAGTTCTTTTCTTTATAAAGTTTTCTAGAAGAGTTACATACTTAAGGGAGTGAACAAATCACTGATGCTCCATCTCGAGGACAATAATCTCCGTTAGGTAATCGTGCCTCAATCCAGATTTCATCATTAGCAAAAAATTGTGCATTATTAGCAATGGGTATTGCCTCTGCTTCGAGTAAGTCTTCTCCAGCCCCGCTCTCAATTACATTTCCGTTTGACTCACTCACTATACGGAAGCCTAAGGGGGTATTTGGACCTCCAGCATTCCTAAAAACAGTAATTTCTCCATTAAAAGGATTACCTTCAACACATCGCAACGCGTCCATTCTAACACTAAAGCACGTTGCTCCTGAATCAAACTCTTCCCCTGTTGTTTCAATTGCTCCGCGAATAATACCCCAAATAAGTCCTATTGCACCGACGACCATGAGTATTAGAAGTACGCTCGTAACTATTGGACTCAACCCTCTTTTCTTCATTATCAATAAAGCAGTATGTACTATAAAAAGTTTTCAGAATTATTTGTGGGCGTACCAAAACTCGTAGTAGTCATCTTTGACTTGGTCGAAGCGTGCGAATCCGAATCGTTCGAATTGTACGAGTTGTCCTTCCTTGAGGTCTTTAACTCCAATGTCGGTTATTCCTTCAACCCACTTGCCGTCGGGCATGAGCACACGAATATCTGCTGGGTTTCCTGTCCAACTTAGTTTTGGCACTTTTTTATTATCGGTTGAAGTAAATTCAGCATGCTCTTTTTTGAGTTCTACATTGCACAGGTGGAGTAGGCGTACTTCTTTACCAACATGTTTTGCATAGTCTGCTTGTTCGATGTACACGTGTTCTGTTTTTACAACGCGTGTTTCTTGTTTGTCAGGGTGGAGTTTGAGTTCTACGTTTGGTACGCTTCCTCCTTGAATATCAAGTTCTTGCGGGGTTTGTATGAGTGTGAATCTGATTGCGTGTTCATCAATTATTTTTCGATTTAAAGCATAGAGTGCATCGATTGGTACTGTAATGTCTTGTTTGTTCAGTCCTATTTCCTCAACGAATTGGCGTATTGCTTGTGGGGTTATTCCTCGTCGTGCGAGGCTTTGCACGCTCCAGGTTCGTGGGTCGTACCATCCTTGTTCGTACTCGCCTGAAGTTACTTCTTGTTGCGCTTTTGATTTTGATAATAATTTCTTTCCGTTCTCAACTATGTTCATTCGTCCAGTGTGGATTATTACAGGGTGGTCCCATCCCCAGAGGTCCCAGATGTACTGTTCCATTTCTGTTTCCATCATGAGGTCTGACCCCCGCAAAATGTGCGTCATGCCTAGTAAATGATCATCGACTGCCCAGGTCATTTCAAGTGTTGGCCAAACGCGATAGGTAGTACCGACGCGAGGATGCTCGCGGTCAGCTATTCTAAACAATACTCTATCACGAAACGCTGGATTCTTGTGCTGCATATCAGTCTTTATTCTCAGTGTTGCGCTTCCTTCTTCTGCATCAAACATTGCTTTCCATCGCTTCTGTTGTTCATCAACGGGATAGTGACGGCATGCGCATTCACTCGCGTTCTTCCGATTCTCAGCGAGTTTTTCTTGTGTACAATGACAGACATACGCATTCCCACCTTCAATGAGTTTCTCAGCATACTCGTAGTAGGTTTTGATACGGTCTGATTTGTAAATGACTTTGGTATCATACTGTGCTTGTAAGTATTCGAGTGCATCTTCAATTAAGGCATATCCTTGCTCAGTAATTGGTTTTTGCACACTTCCAATGGTATCGTCCATAACAAGAATGGTTTTTCCATTATACTTTTGCGCGTATAGGTCATTTAACAAAAATGTTTTTGCATTACCTAAATGCAATGCTCCTGAAGGAAACGGTGCGAGTCGAAACACTGGTTGTTTTACGTTTTCCATTCCTGGAAGTTCAGGTAATACTTTTTCCTGTTCTACTCGTTCTTTCACATACTGCTTTGCATCTGCAAATGCGTGTGTTCGTTCCTCCTCACTCATAGCGTTTACTTCAGCAACCACTTTCGTAATTGTAGGCATGACTGATTTGATATCTTTTTTGTCTAGCCCGTGCTGAAAGAGTTTTGGTAAGACATTTTTCTCGTTTGCTTTACCATATTCTAGTGCGTTTTGCAAGGCGTACGCTCGTATTTCATTTGTCAAATCTTTCATGCTCCCTCGTCGTTCAATAGGTATTTAAAGCTACTTTTTGGGGGTTTTATATGGCATTAGTTGATATTGTCAACGAGGACGGCAGCCTAACTGGAGAGTTCATGGACCGGGAAAGAATTCACTCGGTTAAAGACAAAAAATCTGGTCGTGGCTATTTGCATAGGGTAGCTGTTGGGCTCGTATTTAATCCGAAAGGTGACCGTTTACTCTATGTTGAGGGTGGTAAGGGTAAGGAATACCGCCAAAATATTTTCTGGCCGTTTGTTGGAGAGCATATTGAGCGTGGTGAAGACGGATTTAGTGCTATGCAACGAGGGTTTAAGGAAGAGTTAGGTATTGAGGTTCCTTCTGAAGATTATATTGTTCCAGGAATTACTGGCGCGGTAGATCTTTCGGGATTGCCCGGTTTTCGTAACGTTGAAAATGTAGTCTATTCAATTGCTGTTATACGTCATGATCCTAAAAAGCACGGGCTCATTACTCCTGGCCATGAGATTGGGAGGGTTGAATTTCGTCCTGCTACTTTTTTAGAAATGAGTCGGGAACTCAAAAAGTATCCGTATGAATTCGGACGGGACTTGATGCGTGCTAAGTATGATGGTGAAAAAGCGTTTAGAGGCACGAAGCGTATGAATGTACCGCTTGCGCTAAAGCGTTCTCTCACAACCGGGTTACATAATCTTCGGACACGAGGCATTCCTCGAGGGCAAGAACCAATTCCTAGGAAGAAACGTGCTGCAACACTTTAGTACGCGTCAAAACGCCGTAATTTATCTTCTAAATCAGCAATACGTTTTTCGAGTTGTTGCATTTTAAAATCGTGATCATCAACTTTTAGTTTGACTTCATTAATTGCTGCATGAGGTGTTGCCCCCCGTGCTGCCCGGAGTGTTGAAGTAATATTCCCTGGGCTTGGAGTGCTTGGTTGTTGTTGGGGTGTTTGTGAAGCACTTGCCATGCTTCCTAAGAAATCCATGTTTGGAGAAACGCTTGTTGTGTTTTGAGTGGGAGTAGGGCTTGGCGGGGGGCTTGTCTGTGATAAATCAACCATGCCGTGCGCGTTAACAGGTACTGTTTCTCGAGGGGCTGGTCTTTGTGGAATGTTCATATGTGTTAAATCAACAACGTCATCACCACGCCTCTTTTTTAACCATTTCATACTACTGTAACGGGTAGCAAATACTTAAATGTTATAGTTCTCAAGAATAATCAAGTCGTGTTACTGTTCGAGCAAATAGGTACTTTCCTTGCTCCATTTCTGTTCGTGAAGGACCTCCTATTACAACCTCGTTTTGAGGGCTGAGATATACGCGTTCATCATCTTCTATTTCATGCCTCCCTGAAATGGGTGTCATTGCATCGAGTGATTCAAGGCGTTCCCATTGCTCGTACGTTATGGGGCGCTCGCTCGTTTCAGAATATTTTAGACCGTTTATCTCTGTTATAAAACCAATTCCTCGCCAAATAGCTTTTGGCTCTGGCGGTGCAATGATGTGGGTAAGTTCACGCATGGAAAAATTAATCTGCTAACCTTTATATAAATACTAGTACTCTTTCACACAGGTGAAGTATGACTAATATTCATGCAGTGGTAGCTGCGGTAAGTCCTGACGTATACTGTCACAAATCCGTTCGCGCCAAAGTAAAATCAATTGTAAAGAAAGAGGGGTATGTAGCTGCTGCTAAGGAGGCAAAGGTTATCGAACCTGATGACATGACGTTTGATGCAGCAGCAGCGTATCGCGATCCTCTTAATACGTGGGGGAAAAAGTATCCTATTGAGCGTCATACGTTAGTGTATGATTCATTTTCAGAACAGTTAGAACCTGTGTATTTCTGGTTACTTGACTTCTTGCAAAAGTCTTCTGATAAGGTTACTAAAGTGGTTGACACGTTTGTTTCATCTCCGGGTTCGGGTCATTACGGTGAGTTCGGTCAAAAGCGAACGCGTATGCAGGAGGAAGGAATGAAGATTTTAGGCACTGTTGGTCAAATGGTGAAATCGGTGCTGAATATTGTCTACGACTTAAAGGATTTCGAAATTCGATTAGCGCTCTATGATAATCTTAAGAGTGATAAACCTGCTACAAAAGAATCAGCTATTTTATCGCTCAAGCAAATTTGGATGGACACGGTTGATTTTGCTAAACGTGGTACGACGTCGCTTAAGCAACTCGCCGCACAATATGATTATGTAACTGTGATTGATGCGTTCATGAAAGCTAAAACACTTGAGGAAGTAAAAGAGCTTGACTTAAATGATCGTGTGAAGCATATTGTGATGCAACGAGTTGATGAGTTTTACATGTGGTTACGTGAGTCTGAGCGAGAACTTCGTAAGCGATACAGTATTGAAAAGCAATATTTGAAGAATCAAGTTGATACGATCAACATGTATTCGCGCTGGGTGTATCCATACTTGCGTGCGGCAACACAGCTTGAAATGAGTGATAATAATGCACGTGATTTGCAATCTGATCCGTCACTCGTGAATATTTTTAGCACGACACTGCAAGAACTAACGCTTGTTGCGAGTGGGAAGTACGACCCAAAAGATGATCTTAGCGAGGGATTATTACCAAAGATTTACAAGCGTCCTGATGCGCGAACGTACCATCCCTTAGTTATTGTTGAATTAAAGTATCGTACAATGCCTCAACGAATTAATCAAAGAGGTGATTATTCGTATGGAGGTAAGGTTGAGATGAAATTTACCAGTTATGCGCTTAATGATGAAGAGCTCAAAATGTTTCATGAAACAATTAAGGACACACAGTTTGGGGAGGTTATGAAATTAATTGAGGGTGCTACGACTGAAACGCTCAAACACATCAAAGAAGATATTGATCATTTCCTTGATAAAAAAGAAGAAAAAAAAGAAGATGCGGCTGAAGAGAAAGAAAAGCCTGATGATCTTAATCCATTCACTGCTTTGTTCGGTTCACTTTTTGGTAAGAAAAAAGATAAGAAAAAGCCTGATGAAAAAAAAGATTTAACAAAAGGTATTGAAAGTGATGATAAGTTCGAGGAAGTGTTTCGCTCACAAGCTATTTTGATGGCTCGTGAAAAGTGTTATAGGTTGTATGACGTGTATAAAAAAGCGCATGGTATGGCTTCTCACGCAGATCCTTTTGAAACATAATAACGCTAATGGGGACTCCAAAAATTATTGAGGAAGAAGATGAAGCTCCTTCTGAGCTTGAGAGGGAAGTTGCAGATGATGAAGTACATGAATTTCTAGAAACTGTTTCGGGTACTGCCAGAAATGAATTTGATACTACTCTCCCAATACAGGGGCAACAGCAGCTTACTATGCAAGAACAATCTGTTCAAAGAGAACGAAGGGCGAATCAAGAAGAATTCAGTAGCGAGTACGTGCCTGTCAGGGAAGCATATACTGCGAATGCGTATGACACGCGACTTGAAGGTGAGCGAAACGTAGGTGAGGGATTGCGTGTTTCATCGTTGCAGCCAACACATACTGTTGTGCAACATCACGGTGTTGCGCATAACACTGCGCTTGCGCGAGAATCTATAGAAAAAGTAGTGCAACGAGAAATAAGAAATGAACCTGAGCGTCGCAATACGCGTGAAGAAATTGAAGAACGACGAAGGTACGAAGTCTAAACGCAACACTTTAAATAAAATGCTTGGGGTACTACACTATGAGCGGCTATCATCAATTTTACGAAGGGGCAGATTACGGTTTTGACCCTGCAGGTCCGTCTGGGCCAATGTATAATAATTTTTCAGGGTACAGTAATGTTAACATTCGGGATATTGGATTTACGCACGACCCAAGAACCTCTAATTTACTCAAATCAACGTCTGAAAAGTTAAACACTGGTGCGAGTACGATTGAAGTGCAAGGGATTAGCATGGATCAGCTTGACTATGTTCCTGATCAGCAATGGGATGAGCTTAATCGGTTACGTAAATTAACAGGTGTTGATTTCACCTTCCACGGTCCGCTTGTTGAAGCAACAGGGGTTACTAAACAAGGATGGGATGAAACGCAACGCCAGCATGCTGAAGAAGAAATGTATAGTGCGATTGAACGAGCGCAACGAATGGACCCTAAGGGGAACATGGTGGTCACATTTCACTCAAGTAATGGATTGCCTGACCCTGAAGTGGTGCAAAAAATGCCTGATGGGAAAGAAGTTGTAACCTCGATGATGGTTGTTGATTCTAGAACGGGGCAGTTCGCAAATATCGGCCCTCCCACTAAGGACTTCTTTAAGCACGGTAAAGATGCACTTCCAGATGTTATTAAGGATAAACTTAAGGAACAGAATAGTGAGGCTTGGAATCGTCAATTGCAAGGTGCGACAATGCATGCAAATAATGGGTACACTACTATCCAGCGAGCGCTTAATGAGGATGAAAATACTGAGTATGAGAATAGATTAAGAAAGGGTGCGCGTCAAGGAAGAATTAATTTCTTTAAACAATCAGTTAAGGATCCCGAAGCTGCGAATGCATTTTTACAATCATGTAGTCCTGAAGAGCAGCGATATCTTATGCGGGGGCGTGATGAATTGACACAAGGAAGTGTATACTTGCGTGATGCTTATAATGATTTGCAACGATTATACAACCAGGCGTATGAGGCTGCTCAGGATCAGGGTGATAAAAAAACAATTAAGATCTTGGATAAGTATCAGGAGCGTGCTGCTAAAGAAATTCAGACTGTAGCGAATGACCCTTCAAGAATCACTGAGTTCGGGCGTCTTGTTATGGACGGGATTAATACATTAAGCACTATTGAGGAAGCTCCTCAAACGCAAATGCCTTTAAGAGATTGGGCTATTGATAAGGCGTCTGATACGTTTGCGAATGTTGCCTATCGAGGATATGAGAAGTTCGAGGGTAGCGCTCCTATTATAAGCATTGAGAATCCTCCTGCAGGTAGTGGGTTACACAAGGGAGCGGATTTGCGTGATTTGGTTGATAAAAGCAGGGATAAATTCATCAAGCGAGCAATGAGTGAGAAGAATATGTCATACAAAAAAGCTAAGGAACAAGCTGATAAATTGCTCGGAGTTACCTGGGATGTTGGGCACATTAATATGATTCGTAAGTTTGGGTATGATGAAAAAGATACGGTTAAGGAAACTGAAAAAGTTGCGGATATGGTAAAACACGTGCATTTGTCTGATAATTTTGGGTTATCGCACACGGAACTTCCGATGGGGATGGGTAATGTTCCAACTAAAGACCATATGGAGTTAATTGATAAGTTTAATACGCAAAAGCGAAAAATTAAGAAAATTGTAGAAACGGGTGGTTGGTATCAGCATTTCCAAGTTACGCCGTTTCGTGAAACAATGGAAGCCTTTGGCTCTCCGCTCTATGCTATGCACATGGCACCACAATGGCAGGCTGCTGCAGGAGCCAATCCGTATTTTGCTGGTCGAGGACTTAATCCGGATATTCATCATTCTCTCTATGGGGCGGGCTTTACAACCCTTCCAATAGAACTTGGTGGTCAGGTACAGGGTGGTGTTAATCGTATGAGTGGTACTTCCTTATCGTAGCAAGTATTTTAAATCGCTCACACGTACTTTGATAATACGTACGAGGTGTACATGGATATAAAAAAAGTGGTCAATAAACGCCCGGGGCATACTGTTGAGGAAGTGACTGTTATTAAACGCAAAAAAACAACGCATGGCAAACAAAAGAAAAGTTCTTCAGGCGGAGCTTCTCATGATGCATTAATTGCAGCTATTGATTCTGTAGCTGGGGGCATGGCTCCTAAAAGCCCTCCTAAAAGAAATGCTGCTGCTAAAAAAAAGTCTAAGAAAAAATCATCAAAGAAGTCATCTTCTAAAAAATCTTCTAATCGGGTTAAACCAAAGGATGTTGTCAAAAAAGTTGAGCAAGTGAGAAAGTCACTTAAGACTACACAAACTCGTCGTGCGAATAAGAAGTCGGGCTTAACAACTCCTACTGATATCGCAATGGATTTTGCTGCTGAGGTGCATAAGCGGTTTGAGAATATTGTGAAAGCAAGTATCTTATTTGGTTCTCAGGCAAAGGATACTGCCAATACTGATTCAGATATTGATATTATCTTAATTGTTGATGACGCAGCTATTGAATGGGACATGGAGCTTGTTGCATGGTATCGTGAAGAGCTTGCTAAGCTTATTGCGTTAAGCACGTACCGTAAGGACTTGCATGTGAACACTGTGAAATTATCAACGTGGTGGGATGATTTAATGCATGGTGATCCTGTAGTTATTAATATTCTCAGGTATGGTCGTGCCCTTATTGATATTGGGGGGTTTTTCAATCCTCTCAAGGCATTGTTGCTTAAGGGTAAAATTCATGCTACGCCCGAAGCTGTATATGCAGCACTGCAACGTGCCCCGTATCACCTAGCAAGGAGTGAGCACGCACAACGAATGGCGATTGAGGGTGTGTACTGGACAATGGTGGACTCAGCCCAGGCTGCACTTATTACTCTTGGTAAGCTCCCTCCTTCTCCAGAACATATTCCTGCTATGATGAGGGACTTATTTGTTCCTCAAAATATGATTTCTAAGGAAATGGTTGAGTGGTTCACTCTTGCATTCCAATTACATAAGGCTGTTGATAGGGGACACGCTGTTTCACTTAAGGGTCAAGAAATTGACATGTGGCAAGATCGTGCTGGACAGTTCATGCAACGAATGACAGAAATTATCGATCAATTATTGCAACAGTCTCAAGGCTCGTCAGAAAGCGATGCGTAAGGTTAGCTGTGGTTAAGCTGAACCGTACTTTCGAGCTCCGAATCCACGTCCGGTGAGTGCCTCGTAGAACAGGCTCTGAGCACTTGTTTCAAGTTCTGGATCTCCGCTCGTTACGAGGTTCTTAATCACATTGCTTGATGCTTGTGCAATCTTAGGTCTAAAGTCGTCACCGAATCGGTTTCGCATGATGCCTTGCTCTTCTTCATATGCTGCGGCTGCTCCTGCTCGGAGGTATCTCTGTGCTGGAGTATCATGAAGGTTTGGTGCGATTGACATAAGTGCTTCAGCTTCTTCTTCTGTTCGGCCTTCACTAATTGCTTTATCATAGGCTGCTGCCATTTTAGCGCTTTGTTCAATTTCGCCCATAAATTCTCGTGAAGCATTACTAAAGTTATTATCTTCAACCATTTGCTGAAGGATACTGTATTTGATAGCTCCTGTAAGAATATTTCGGGATGAATCGTCTGCGAATTCGAGCATTCGTTGGTTAGAGCCAATTGCGTATGCTACTTTTGAAAATGCTGGGTTAATCACGTCTCGTGTTTCTGTAATGTCTTCACCTGTTTCTTCATCTTGTCCTGTTACAACGGTTTCTTGAATGGTGTATGCTGAATCTTCAACCATTGCGTTAGTAAGTTCTCGTCGTGTTTCTCTGTCTTGTAGAACTCGTCCTACTTCGTACGCTTGTTTTCTTTTTCGAGGGTCAGCAATGTTTGCGATATCTTCAGGGTTTGAAATATATATTTGGTCTTCTAGAACTTCGTGACCTACGAGTTTGTTTGCGGACTCAGTTCGGTAGATGTTTTCAGCGTCTGATCGAACTGGCGTATAACTACTTTTTCGTCCTTTTTCGGTCTGAAGGATTCCTTCAAGATCCTGTGCTTTTTGTAGTGCGATTTCGTATGTCATCTTATTTTTTGTAAACGTATTGAGTATTTAAATGTTTCTATTATGTCATTACTTCAAAAAGGTAACACCTAAAATATGTCTAGAACAGTATCTTTCTTCTCTTCCTTAGGTTGCTCTTGAGATTGCTCTTCGCCTGACTGTTGTGCATCCTGACCAAACATTTGTTTCTTAACGGCTTCTCGAACTTCAGAATCTTTAATCTCTTGTTCTATCTCATCTTCAAACACTGCTTCTTCTTGCTCTTCAAATGTGGGCTGATGCTCATCAAGTTCAAGTTCTTGCCCTTGCGAGGATGGTGCTACAAACTCATCAGAGTCAACTGGTATTGCATCATTCAGTGAAGGAATATCTTCTGCAGGGGAGTGTTCAACCCCTGGGTTATACTCGTCTTCGTGATACGTTGATTGCGAAGAAGGAATCGGTTGTTGCTCTGATTCTTGTGAGTCTGCCTCACGTGTTACTTGCGTATTCTGGCTATCTTCATAGTCCCATTCAGCAAGTAATGCTTCAGTTTCGTCTTCTTGCCCAGCGGTTTTTTCTTGCTTTTCACGCATTTGTTGTTCTAGTTCATCACGCATTGATTGGTGATGTGCTGGTTGTTGTGAATGTTGCTTATCTACAAGTTGTGTAGCTTGATGCATTTGCGGAGGTGCTGATTGCTCGGGTTCTGGAGGTGAATTGTTTACTTGTTGTTCTGCCTGAGGGGAGTCTTTTACGGATTGATTTTCTACTGGTGGGTGTTCTTGGGATTGCTGTGGTTCCACCACTGGCGATTGTGGTGCTGGTTGCGCAACCACTGGTTCTTTAGGTGGTGCTCCAGTGGCCTGTTGTTCTATTTGCGCAACAACTTCAGAAACGTTCTTAGCAGCATCAGCATTAACTGAAATACTATCGATTCCTTCTTGCACTAAGAATGCTGCCATCTTTGGCTTGCTACCTGCCTGGCCACAAATTGATGTTTTCACGCCATACTTTTTACATCGTCGAATAACATACCGTATAGAGTTAAGAACTGCAGGATTCATTTCATCATAGAGGTGTTGTACGTGTTCATTATTTCTATCAAGTGCGAGGGTATATTGTGTTAAATCGTTTGTTCCAAAACTTACAAAGTCAATGCCAACTTCACATAAATCATTGATGATTTGCACTGCAGCAGGTGTTTCAATCATAATCCCAAACTGGACGTTTTTAGGCATATGCATGTTTGCAAAAATAGCTTTCGCATCTTGTACCTCATCAACAGAAATAACTTGTGGGAGCATAACACCAATTGTTTTATTCGGAAATTCATCAGAAAGTTCTTTAATCGCGGTAAATTCTGCTTCTAAAATATCTTGATTTTGCAAGCTGAAGCGTATTCCATGATTACCAAGCATGGGGTTGGCCTCTTTGTCTTCAGGAGCTCCTGCTAACGTTGCGTACTCGTCTGAGCGAACATCACTTGTTCTAAACCACACGCTTTCAAACGGTGTAGCAATAGTTTTCATACCTTCAAAAAGTGCTGCTACATACTCTTTGATTTTTTGTTCGGTAACAAACCATGCTGGGTGTTTTCCAATGCTAGCTATTATTCCTTCAAGCCGTACGAGCCCTACTGCTTTTGATTGGGATAGTGCTGCTCGCTGTGCATATTCGGGCAGGTCTACAATAACTTTGATAGTGGTGTTTGTTGGGACTATTGGTTCTATTGTTACTTGTTTAGCTTCACCCTTGCCTGCTAAGACTCTACCAGTAAATCCGTCAACCGTAACTTCTTGTCCGTCTTTAAGTGTCTGTGTTGCATTATCCGTGCCTACAACTGCAGGAATCCCCATTTCTCGTGAGACAATTGCAGCGTGTGAAGTTACCCCTCCTTCATCAGTCACTATTGCAGCTGCTTTTTGCATTGATACAACCATATCTGGATTAGTCATGGTGGTTACAAGTACGTCTCCTTGTTCTACTTTAGAAAGTTCTGAGATATCGTGAATGATACGCACTCTTCCTGGTGCAACGCCTGGAGATGCAGGGAGTCCTTTTAGAAGTACTTCGCCTGTTACCTCTCCCTCGCTAACCTTTACTTCAGTGGTGATGGGGCGTGATTGGGTAATGTAAATTGTCCCTTCAGTAATCGCGAATTCAATGTCTTGTGGTTTTTTGTAGTGTGCTTCAAGTCGTTTAGCCAGCTGCGCTAAGACTTTAACTTCGTGGCCTGAAAGCACTTCTTGACGCCCTCGTTCCTCAGTTAATTTCACGAATTCATTTTTACCGGAGGAGTTACGGGTGTATGCTGCTCGCTTAAATGCTATTTTTCTATCAACTATTTCAAGGTCTGGTGTGACTGCATAATGGTCTGGCACGATTTGTCCTGAGACAATCCCAACGCCAAGCCCCCATACTGATTCAATGATAATATTTGGATCGTTTTTCAAGGGGTTTCGAGAGAACATAACGCCTGATTTGTCTGCAGCGACCATTGTTTGTACGACAACTGCAAGGTATGCTTTATCATGGGCAAATCCTTTCTTTGTTCGATAATAAATTGCTCGTGGAGTAAAGAGTGAAGAAAATGCTTTTTTAACAGCTATAATGAGGTGGTCTCCTCCTTTAATATTCAGATATGAATCTTGTTGCCCTGCGAAACTCGCATCTACGAGGTCTTCTGTAGTAGCGCTTGATCGAACGGCAACAAAAGGGGGTTCGTGGGAAACTCGCAGAATATCAAGTGCATCTTCGCTAGCATGCTTATTAGTTGAGAGCTCTTGCTTATCAACGTCTAAAATGTCATATGCTTCAGTTATTGCATCAGCAAGATCTTGTGGCATCGGTGAATGTTCAATTGCATGGCGTATTTTTTCAGATGCTGCGGTGAGTTCGTTAGTGTTTTCAATATCAATGCCTTGCAGTAAGTGTTTAATCGTGTCTGCTATACGTGCAAATTCGATAAAATGCTGGTAAGCTTTTGCGGTAACGACAAATCCTGGGGGTACTGGAAACTTAGCATTATACATTTCTGCAAGGCTCGCTCCTTTACCACCGGCTATTGCTACATCATCATTTGATAATTCTGAGAACCACTTAATGAGTGAATCACGCTCTTTTCCTTCCATGAAAGTGATTGTTTTTGAAAGTTAATAAATCTAATGCGCTTAGAGTATACGCTTATGCTGCTTCGTAACTTGCTGAAGCATCATAGTTGTCTCGTAATGCTTTAAGTTCAGTAACATAGGTTCCTTTACTTCGTAATCTTCGGTCAAACGTGGTTATTTTATGGCCTTCTTCATCTCGAATAGTGTATTTAGAGCCTTTCTCTTCAACTTCATAGCCTAATTTTTTTGCATGTGAAACGAGTTCTCGTGCAGTGCCTACTTTATGATCTCGTATTTCGCGGTTAATTTTGGTTAGTTCACCTGCTTTTCGCTCAAGATCACCTTTATCACTTTGTCTGCTCATAACGTTTATTACAAGCCCTCCTAGGATGCATGCAATGCCCCAGACTGAACTTTCTCCCGCAGGCATTGAATCAATTACTACCATGCCAGTAATGCCTGAAAACGTGTTAACCATAAAGAGCGTTCCTGCAACAATGAGCCCTACTCCTAAGCTTCTGCCAACAACTCTAAAGCTCATTATGCATACCTCATACTTGCAAACACAAGTAATGTCCCGACAAGAACAAACACAACACCGCCTGCTGAGGTCATACTCCCTGCTAGTCCTTCAGAAATAGTAAATCCCGTAATGCCTTGTACCGTACTAAGTAGCATAATTGCTCCTAAAAGTAATGAAAGTACTCCAAGTGATCGCCATACATTGCCCATGATGGCCGTACGCACACTAGATTTAAATAATTTCCTCACCTAACAATTACATGCCTGCAAAAGTAAATGCAACAAATGATAGTACCTTAACACATGTATATGGTCATTATGTGTTTGAAATGGAACTCCATCCAGATGATGATCCTGAAGGGTTAAAAGAAGATATTCGTGCTATGCACTTTGAACAAAATTAGTTCTTTTTCTCAAGTAATATTTTACTTTTAACAGGCATTTTTGGTTTAACCATTGTGAGGGCTCGTCGTGCTACTCGTACTGCCTGTTCGTTCTCACACGCTACAAGAAAGATTTCTTTACCTGGTTGTACTTGTGCTGCTCGTCCTTCAATTATACCGAATGAGTGCTTCATACCGGATGACAGACGGTCAGCTCCAGCACCTGCTGCAGTTTTGTTGTTTCGCAGAATATGGTGTGGGTAGACTTTGATTTCAAAATAATATTGTTTTGGGACATTTTTTTCAAGTGTTTTGTTAATGATTAATCGTCCTGCTTCAAGGGCGTTGTCTCGAATATTTGCATTTTCTTGTGCTACAAAATGGAGGTAATACTTGAATTTTCCTTCATTATATGCTTGAACGTTACCTAAGTTATATTTCACAATCTTGTTGTGTGGTGCTACTTTGATGTATGCTTTACTCTTTTTCTTTGATTTTCGCGTATAGGGGCGATTCATTCGCTTAGAATATGATGATGCTTTTCGAAGACCTGCCATGTTACTTCTTTGCCTCCTTCTTAGCAGGGCTAGCCTTCTTCTCAGGCGCTGCTGGAGCATCAACAACAATATTTGTAGTTACTGCCTGTCCAGGAAGTCCTTTTTCAAATATTGCGCGTACAAGGCCTTTATTACCGTGTGCTGAACTGATTGTACCGTGAATCTCTTTTCCTGCTGGTGAGGTCCAAGTTACCTTTTTTTGCACCATTTTCATTGCCTCGTCTCGACTAGTTAAACCAATGTCTAAGAGGTAATGGCGCTCATGAATTCTGTGCCGTCCCCGTCTAAATTGTACTACAATACCTTCCATAGTCTGAATGGGTGTTACTAAGGCTTTTTAAACGTTTAGGATAACTCTAGGTCGTTATAGTAAAGTCCCCAAGTTCTTTACTTAGTGTTTTAAGAACGCGAGATGGTACTTCAACGTTTGTACGGTCTTTTGTTTGCCTGATTGCAGTATCAAATGCGGTAGCATCGCTTGCTACAAGGCCTTTTTCTGTAATTGCTTGTATTGTTGCACCTGATACGAGGAATGCTCCAAGATCGGTCATAACGAGTTCTGATCGTTTGTCTTTACCGTGTGCTACTGGAAATACTCCTTTTTCAACTGCGATAAGTTCTTTTCGTTGTGAATATTCTACAAGTGCTCGTACCAGTTCTTCTCCATCTCGTCGTATGCTATCGACATGTGCTTGTGTCATTTTTCCGCCTTTTGCTTTTTGCTTTAAGGTGCTCACTTCTTTGAGTACATTCACGTAGCGTCGTTGTAGTTTACCTGTTTTTACAAGTTCCTTTTCGAATTGTTTTGCGAGTTCTTCCTTGCTTTTCGTTCCTAAAATCTTCTTGAGTATGTCATAGAGTTCATCATGTACTTGTGAGGCACTTTGTTCAATCATTCGTTGTTCGAGTTTTTTTCGGAGCTCTTTCATTTTTTTATCATATTCTTGTGCTTCTTTGAAGAATTGATCAATTTCTTTCCCAGGGATTTTTTTCAACTTTCCGTGTTCATAGTCTTTGAAATATTTCACTGCTTTCTCAAGTGTTTTAAGTTCTTTTTGACCCATGAGCTTTTCTTTATCGACAAAGAGTGCTTTGACTTCTTGTACAATTGTTTTCGGGGCTGGTGGTGCGTGACCTGCTAGCATCATAAGTGCTTGTATAGGGGTGACAACTCCGTAGTAAATGTCAACCATCGAATCTAGGAGTTTACGATTTACTAGCATTTCGGTTTGGTCGCCGAACTTCATGAATTTATCAACTGCTTCTGGTGTTGGTTTTATCTTACCCATTTGCAAAAGTAGTTTCCATGGAAGGAATGTTCCGCGGTCAGCGAGTGGTACTCCGTCTCGGATAAAGGTAAACATTACAGGGTTTGCATCTTTTACATTATCCCAAAAGTCAGTTAAGAGGTATACTTGCACGTTTAACGGATTGGTTACTCCTGCGAGTGCTGTTGCTTCTTTAATATAATCATAAATCATTCCTCGAAGTCGTTCCAGTAGTTGAAGTCGTGGCATGCGTTTAACATCGGTATCATCAATGACTACAAATGTGTCGACGTCAGAGGTGTCGTCTGCAGTTCCACGTACAACGCTCCCTCCGACCACATAGCTTGCGACATATTTATCGAATTTTCGCATAACAAGCGTTTTGTGAATTACTGATACGCGTACCGCTCCTAAGAAGCCGGTATCATGAATGGGAAAACTATGGCCTATTGCATCTACGAATTCTGGCTTTGAGTCCATCCCATAATTCCAAACGTCAACGGGTGTTTTGATGTGCACCCAAGCATTCTGTTTATGGGCTTGCACAAGTTTTACTACTTCTGGTTTTATTTTTTTAGGAATATTCTTGTATTCATCTTCCGGTACAAGCATGAGGATGTGCATTGGTTTTTTATCTTTCTCTTCTTGAGTCATACTTGCTTCTTCTTCAAATAGTTCAACTGACTGTGCAGGGAGTACTGAAAGACTAATAGTAAATTTGAATTTTTTAGTGATCTCTTTTGCGAATGCATCAAGGTCTTTTTTGATTTTCTCTGCTTCAATCGTTGCAGTATTTTGGGCTATGCTGTCTCCTCGAGGGTGCTCAGAATCATAAGTGCTTGGTGCATTTATTTGATCGCCGAGGTTAGGTTTGGTATCTTTCATTGTATTGCATATATGGTGAGTGTTATATAAACGTTGTCCGCATGAGACTATATAAGTGTTTGGTTAGTAACTACTTAATAATAATAAAACAAATAGTTATATAGCGTTTGACGATTACTAACACTATGCAGCGACTACTAAAAAAAACGTACGTCCCACAATTTGTATATGGGGGTATCGATGGTGCTATAACAACATTAGCTGTAATGGCTGGTGCGGTCGGTGCATCACTGAGTTCTGGAGTTATCATAATTTTAGGATTTGCAAATTTAATTGCTGACGGGTTTTCAATGGGCATCTCTGCATATTTATCTGTTAAATCGGAGCCTGATGTGCATAAGGGGCATAAGGATGAAAAACACTATCGTTCACGAGCTGACGGTGCGCGAGCACATGGATGGGTTACGTTTATATCCTTTCTAATAATTGGGTTTATTCCGTTAGCACCGTTTGTTCTAACGTTGTTTGTTCCAGGGCTTATCGAGCATAGATTTACGTTTGCAGTAATCGCAACTGCTGTTGCGCTCGGACTCGTCGGGTGGGTAAAGGGAACCATTGTACAAAACAAACCCTGGCGTTCAGCTTTTGAAACATTACTCATTGGGGGAATTGCAGCAGTACTTGCATTCCTCGTCGGATATTTTTTGAGAGATATTGCAGGATAAATCAATGTTCATCATCACCTTCTTTAGCACGTCGTCGAATACCTAATTTTTCATAAAATCCTCGTTGCATGTAGGCATCAACAACGTTAGTTAATGTTTGTCGATCTTCATCCCCTCGAACAAGGCTTCCAAAGATTCCGAGGGGGAGTTGAAAGCCTCCTTTGTCGTAACGTCCGCCATAATCTCCTTCTTTAACTTCTGGAAATGTTTCTTTAATAAAATCTGAGGGGCGAATTCCGTCATTAGTTGTTCGTAGAGAAGCATCAATTGAGTTACCAACAATTCCGTACACGAGCACTGTATCAATGCCTGCTCGTCGGAGTAAAAAGTCTGCTGCTTGCGGAATTGCATCACGGTCTGAACGACGCACAACTCCTACTCCTGAGAGTAAATAATTATCTTCTATTGTTTTATTCGAATATGCATCCTGAATAATATCCATTGAGCGAGGGGAGAGTGCTTGCACGCTTATTTTACGCAGGAGATTATGGTCTGCAAAGTTTGAAAGGTAAGCTATCGCACCATAATCGCTGTGTTTTGCATTTATGAGGTTGTCTGTATCGCTACGAATACCGTGGGCAAGAGCTGTTGCTAAATTCGCATCTTCTTCAGAGTCCTCAGAGAGTAATCCTAGTTCTTCAAGGTACTTTGCGTACGTTGTTGCAGTAGCACCTACTGTTTTATCAATATCTTCAAACTGGGAAGGGATACTTGTATCAATTATATCGTGATGGTCAACGCGAGATACAAGCGGTAGGTCTTTGAGTGCTTCACGAAATGCTTCATCGGGCAATTGTGAGTCAACAACACAGTACCCTGCAAAATCTTCAAATGCAAGCGTACTATCTGGGTATTTTATTGTTTCAATACCCAATAGTTTTGATAACGCCCTATTTTCCTGATGACTAATATCTCGAGCGTAGGCGATAGTTGAAGCAACTCCTTGCTTTGCAGCAATGACTTTTTGAGCCATTGCTGATGAGATACAGTCAGGATCTGGATGTCCCTGTAATGCTATTAGAAGTTTTTTCCCCTCATACTGTTGCAGCGTTTCAAGCAGCTCGCTTGACTTTGAAGCCATTGTGCATGACGCCGAACGAGTGTTTTAAAGATTGTTATATTTCATTTTCAGGAGGGGCAAGTTCTAAAAAGACTGGGTAATGTAGTAGTGTAAGGTGATACTATGCCTCAGGCAATCTTACATATTCTTGTACCATTAACACTAGCAGCGCTGTTCAAGGATATCTATGAACGAAACCATGGGAGGGGGACCTTTCCACTTCATTATGTCCTTATTGCTGGTATCGCAGGCATTATCCCTGACCTTGACGTTGCAGTTTTTTTTATAGTGCATCTTTTATTCGGACTCGATTTTGACGCGATTCACCGTACTGGTGCACACACGTTGTTTGTTCCATTAGCTTTTTGTGGTCTTGCAATAATCTTTCGAAAATCACATGTGAAGTTTTTACGAACACATCATTTGAAAGTACCGATTGTTTTCTACTTGTTAGCTTTTGGAAGTCTCATTCATATGATCTTAGATAGTATTTTTGGAGGTACGATAATGCCGCTCTATCCTCTCTCTCATTTTGCGATAGGGTTTAATCTTGTTGGGCGACTACCTGAACAAATAGGGAGGGTCTTTGTACCATCGCTAGAGGCTGGACTCTTTGTTTTATGGCTTATTTGGCTTGAAGTTAAGCACAAGGTAAGTGATTTCATATGAAAGAACAAGGAATAAATTTGCAACAAGAAGGAGATAATTATTTGGTATGTGAGGCTTGCGGGTTTCAATTAATTGAAAGAACATGTAAATTGCGATGTGAACGGTGTGGCTATTTCAGGAGCTGTTCTGACTTATTTTGAGATGGGGGTATTTGTTTCAACGGCATCAATAAGTCGTACTGCCCGCGTAGAATCAGTATCGCCTTCTGGTCGGTACGTTATTGGTATATAGGTTCCTTCAAGGGAATCGTACTCACTTTGTGTCATATGCGGTGATAGAAAGACGTAGAGTCTTTCATCATTTGTAACATTCATTGTTCCGTTGTCGGAATGTGTACGGACACCAATTCCTGCTTCATATCGTCCTGGTCTAACACCATCGCGGGTTGAGAGGACTACATTCTGATAAACAAGGGGATGCCCGCTCTTGAGTAGATGTTTATCATTTTTTGTTAAAGCAATTTCAAGTACACTATGGTCTTCTCGTCTATCTTGTCCGATATGCATACAAAAGTATTTTTTTTGTTTGTTCTTAACCTTTACTACACTGAAGAATATAGGGTATTTATCACTTGCAAGTAGGTACAAATAACAATATTTATATAGTCTTTAAACATATAATATGTATGAACATACAAAAAGAAAACGTACGCGGATGGCTTGAACAAATGGTAGCAAAGCATCCTGATAAAATAACTGCACGACTCAGAGAAGGGGACACACTGAGCAAAGGACGTACGCGAGCGTATGAAATTGATGATGGGGGTCTCGATACAAAACTCGGTGATTTTCCAAAGGGCGTAGTGCCGTACGGACCTATTCGAAGGAAAATGAGCGGTTCATCCGCGGATACGCGAAGTCTTTTTGGTACTCGTTCAAAAATACCTCTTTCTGATGCCTTTAATGCTGGAAAAGGGCAATGTCTCGAAAAAGCAGCGCTCGTGCAACTCGCAGCACAACGAGGGGGAGATGCATATCTTATTAACGATGGTGTTCTTGAGGTAATGGGAGGCTCTGGAGGGGGGCATCACGCGTATAATATTGTGTTTGACAAGGGTGAACCGTTCCTTATTGATGCACAAAATCCTCTTTCAGAAAATCATCCGTATATTGCACCTGTTGAAGGGATAAACAAACTCGGACGATTTATTGTGCCAGAAAATTGGCAGCAAGGAAGATTCTATAGTATTACCTAAATGAAATTAAATGTTCAACATAAAAAATTTATTCACTTTGAAGTCTAAATTTACTAGCGTCAAAGTACGCTTCAGGCATTCCTCCAAGAATAGAGCGAGGATTATGTATTTCTTCAAGGCGAATGCCATTGCGACGTTTTCCTTTGAATAGGTTACCATATGAACCGTACTCTCTTACGGTGTATACTTCCCCTCGTTCAGGGACTTCAATCCCTACATTGTGCTTTCGTACATATGACATTTTTTCAACGTCAAAATTGCCTGTTGGGGTGACTCTGTCGCCAGCTTGGAATTCTCCAACACGTCTAAGGTGCTTTTTGCGCATGAGGTTTGCTAAAATTGCAGATTAATAAATATGCCTGTCAGAAATGAGGGGCTAGTTTTCAATGGTGTAAATCCAGTTTTCAGTATTCTTAAAAAAATTAGATGCAATAAACGCTAAGATTTTGATGATTATAGATTTTACAAACGGGTGTAATTGTAGGCAGATATCAATATCTATTCCTTGCTCTCCTATATGGATAATTTTTACATTGCATTCTTCTATATTGAATTTAGAGCCTAATGTGCCAATAACTTCTTCTAACTTCCCATACATAGTATAATAATCAGGATGATCTGTATGGATGACTATTATTTTTGCAATGGCATCATATTCTATACAGGTATAAGAGATCTTTTTATCTGAATACTTTGGGCCCCACCTAATTATTTTCGCGTTTGTAGAAAATGCTGATTCTATATTCATGTAGAAAAAGATCGAAATGTTGATTTAAATGTATCTTCGATTCGAAGTGGCCCCGGGCAGTTGACAACTTTTTGCTGAATAAAAGTTGGATGCTCGCGGGGATGCGAACGTTAGTGAGTGGCCCCGGGCAGAATCGAACTGCCGACTACTCGGTGTAAACGAGTCGGTTTAACCACTAGCCTACGGGGCCTCTCTGATTGCTCGATGAGCAAGTCAAAATGGATGGTTCTTGCAAGAGTTAACAGTTTTTAAGCGTATTGGCTAAATAGGGGTGCCCAGAAGTCGAAGGCCAGTTACCAGTTCTGCAGGGGCTGTTGAGCGATTCATTGAATAGATATGGAGTCCTGGCGCCTCTACAAATTCCAATAAGTCATCGCATTGATTGATACTATATTCTATTCCTGCTTTTCGACCATCAACGGGGTTCCCTTCATATTTTTCTATTAGTCGAGCTAGGCTTGTGGGTAGGGTAACTTGGCATGCCTTGCATGTTTTTGTAATTGTTTCAAGATTTGTGAGGGGGAGTATGCCTGGAATAATTCGTTGCTCGGCCCCATGTGATCCTAGATAGTCGCGCATTTCAGTATATGCGTCATTGTCAAAAAAGAGTTGAGTGATTGCAAAGTCAGCTCCAGCATCAAATTTCTGACGTAATCTATCCCAGTCCTCTTGTTTTGCGGTTGCTTCTGGATGGCCATCGGGGTATGCTGCACAGCCAATTGTAAATCGACCATCTTTTTTTATTGCTTCGATAAGTTCATTTGCATAGGTATACGTGCTTGTTGCATCAAAAGTTGCTCTAGATTTTTTTGGAATATCTCCTCGTAGTGCCATCACTGCATCAATTCCTTCATCATGCATTGCCGTAAGGTGGTGGGAAAGCGTTGATGCATCAAGTGCATGGCATGTAAGATGTGCCATGCTCGGAATTGATGTAGTATCTGAGAATGTCGCACATGTCTGTATAGCGTCTGTGCGATATGCTCCTTGTTTTCTATCTGTGACTGATATGAAGTCCGGGCCAAATGGGGCGAGAGCTTTCATAGTATCTTCAAGTATATGTTTCGTTTTTTCTCGTATTGGGGGGAAGAATTCAAATGAAAGTGTCTGATCTTTCTCGCTGAATATGCGTTCAAGTGATTTCACAATCGGCCAAAATTAACGCTTTTTTTTATACATATGGGTGGTACAATAGTTTTATATAACAAAAAAGTAAGGGATTGCTACGCGGTATTAGTTTAGTGGTAGAACAGGACGTTGCCATTTCGCCTTCCGCAGCGAATCTCCGAGTTTCGAGGAGGTTTGAGCCAGAGAAGGTCGAAATTGGTTCACAAACCAATACGAAGCAAACACGTTCAGACAGGGGTTCGATTCCCCTATACCGCATTCCTGCAGATTCGTAAGGTGAATCTGTTGTGGTTAGGGTGCTATAAATATTGATTTTTCCAACCCTATGCCGTATATTTTTCGTCGATACGTCTAAAAAGGGTTTTTTTGATAGATTTGTATGGTTTCACAGAGGCAATATGGCGGGATAAGGCGCGCTGCAGAGGTAGGTAGGATTATTCGAGATTCGTATGCTGAAGTTGAAGATATGTTTCGTGAGGGAATGTCAATTCGCGAAATTGCTGAACAATTAGATGTTCAAGAAAAGTATGGTGTAAGTCAAAGCACTGCTAATAACTCGATTCGTAATGCCTTGCGTGGTCATGATGGTAGGCTTGTAAAGGCATATGTCGGACTCATTGATGATTTAGATGAATATAGGCAAATTAGCGATGAACATCGTAAATCGTTTGGAGAGAGAAATTTTTCTGAAGGGCTTGGTATTCATGCATTGTCTCATGATGCAAAAGTTGCTAATGGGAAGCGCGGGGGAACTGTTTCGTTAGAGAGAAAGGTCGGGGTTCATGCTATGAGTCCTGAGGAAGTTGTGTTGAATGTCCGTCAAAACCAACTAGCTCGAGGTAATACATTATGGAATGATGATGAGCGTTCTCGAGCGTACGAGCTTTCTTTACAAGAAGCATACCTCTATGGGGTTGGTTCGCGGCATGCTGGTAAACCGATGCTTTCAGTAATTGCTGAAGTGCTCAATCATGAGTTTCACAAAGGGCGTCCTATTAGAAAGAAGAGCACTGTAAATCAGATTCTTGTTAAGGAACGAAAAAATAGAGATAATTCTAACTAATATAGTTATTACTTAATAATAGTTACAAATAGTAAAGTTTAAATATGCACAAGTACTTTTGCAGGTATGGTATTTGAACAAATGTATCAACGAGCACAACCGCTATTGTACGGTATCGTCAGTAAAATACGGAAAAGCCCACCTCAAATTACAGAAGAAATTCGTGATGCAGTAACATCAGAATTTGAAAGGGGAGAGACAAGATATCTTCCAAAAACCTATCGGGATAAAGAAACACGGGAGTTGCATCAAAGACACCTCCGTGATATTAGAGTCCTTAAGGCATTAGATGACTTAATCAAATCTAAAAAGGTACAGGATTAATTCACTTTCACCACTTTCTATTTTTCTAAATGATCAAGGATTATCTGTACTCGCTCTTCTAGAGGCATTGCAGGAACGCGTATGGGATCATACCCGAACTCTCGGTAAATAGTCTCATGTAATGCTTCAAGTTCTATTGCATCCTCTAAATTTTCTCTTCTAACTTCACTTGGTTCCAAGCGTCCTACATTTTCAAAAAGAAAAACGCCATCATAGCGATCAAGACTTTGAATGATGCTGTCAATTGTAGGCGGTGTGTGCATGTTTGCTCTACGTAAAAACGCTAAACAATCAATGGGGCTTCTATCAAGCACTACAGAACCAACTTTTCCAAGACTATGCATGTAAAAATCAGTTTCCCACTTATAATGGAGGCGAGCTACCTCTGTTTGAAAAGATGCTAAATCAGACCAGGGTTCTGCATGTCCTTTAGCTTGTTCAAGCCTAATATAACTCTCTGCAGACTCAAAAACGGTTGGTATCCCATGATCGATGTTAAGTGCGAGAAGAGCTGATGTTTTGCCACTTGAAGTCCCTCCAGTAATAACATATCGCTTCATCAGATAAGTATATTGCTTGCAAAGATTTAAACTTGTAGGTGGCAGGGTTCACGTAAATACTTAAATATAACATTCTATTTTTATATCCAATGAATAAGGGCGTATTTTATCTTGGCGTACTTATTATGGTTGTGTTGTTTGGAGTTGTTGTAATGACATTTTCTTCTGAAGAACTAAAACAAACTATTGTTATTAATGAGGTTGTACGGGCTGGAGTACCCATTGCCAATGAGAGGGATGTACCTAATGATTTTGAAGAATTAACTGCTTCAGGTATCCATGGTGTCACGATAACTGATGATTCTTTTGAACCAATGAATCTTATAATCAATGTGGGGGATACTGTTATTTGGACTAATAGGGGTAATGGTGAACAGCAAGTCAGGAATATAGGAAATCCTGGATTATTTAGTTCAGAAACAATTAGTCCAGGTGAAACTTGGTCATTCACATTTGAGCAAGAACATGTTGGGTCTGTATCATATTCATCCCCTTTTCATGAGGGTTTCATTGGCGAAATAATTATTCAATAATTATTGTCGTGATAAAATAAATTCTTTGAGTGCTTTTACAATTTCTTCTTTCTTATACGGTAAGAATGAGAGTGAGCCAGCGTTTTTGTGCCCACCACCTTCAACAAAACTATCAGGGATTGTTTCATTTAGGTAGTGGAGGAGTTCATGAACTGAAAAGTTAGCTTCGTCAGTTGCGCGCAGGGTAATTGCAGTATTCATAATCCCTGCAGTTACGAGATTTGTAATTCCTTTTTCTTTCTGAAGGTCATCATGAACGAGGCCAACTGCACGTCCTGGTTTTGGAAAGAACCCAAATCCGGGGAAAGTAGCTTCTATTTCGATTGTCTGAAGTGTTGTTTTACCAAGTGTTTCTTGTTGAGCATTTGATTTTCCTATTGCAAGTCCTTTCGCGTCTAGTTTGCGAATGAATGGTGCCATGAGTCCAACAAGTTCCTTCTGTTTTTCTCGTGGTTGGCCAAATAAGACTTCAATATATTCACGAACTTCCATAAATCGTACTTTTGCAGAGACATAATCAATGACCAGTGAGATATCGCTTAAGAGTTCTTTACTGTATCCTTCTTTCTCTGCAATCTTCATGTAGTCTTCCATTACGGAGGGGTTTCCAAGTTCGATACGGTCAGCAAAACCGGCCATCGCTGGAATTTGAGAGATATTTTCTACGTCAGGGTTGATGAATCGAGCAAGTTCAGTACAAAGCATTCCTGCCGAATAGTGTGACCCGTCTTCATTAACAAGGAATGGATTGATGTGGGTGAGTACTTCATCAGAAATAACATCTTCGTCAAAGCCGTGATGATCAACAACAATAACATCTGCACCATGTACTTTTGCTTGCTTAATTGCCATAAGGTCTTCAGGGCTTGATCCATTATCTGCGATTACAATAAGAGGCATCTTATTAGAGAACTTAGCTACATTTCTCAGTGAGTTTGCAGTATCACGAATAGAATCATCTATTTCGTAGAATGGTGCTGCACAAGGAGCTCGTTGGAAGTATTCCCATGCTGCTTTTACTGAATTATGTTGTGCAGTAATTAATGGCAAAATTGCTCGTTCAAGCGTAAACCCTGAGGAATACCCATCGGCATCATTGTGGTGACGAACAATTATTGGTCTATCTTGAATGACTGCTAATCGAATATGTGTTGCTGCATCAATAAATCGTTCTCTAAGTTTGTCAAGGATTGGGCTTTTGACTAAAAAGTCGGGCGGAGTAATTTTGGCTCGTTCTCGTTGTGTATGTTCCACATCTTTATGGAATTGTACTTGTTCTTCAATAGTTAGTTTGGATATGCGCTTGATTTCCCCTTCTAGTTCTCCCTGAAATTCACCAATATCAACGACTGCTTTGACAGCGTGTTCTTCTTCAATTTCAGGATATGCTCGTTCTCCAGGTCCAATAAAGCCTTTAAGAGCGAGTGAGCCGGTACCGTCAGTGATTGCAAACACTGTTGGGCCTCCTGTTTGCGTGATTTTCGTAACAATACCTTGTACTTCAACGAGTCCTTTGTCAGCATGAGAGATGTCCGCTAGTGCTTTTCGGTGCGCTTTAGCTAATGGTTTTCCTCGTCCACGTGGCGGTGGCGGTCCATGTTTTTTGTGTCCACCTTTTTTTTGAGGTTTACTCTTTCGTTTCATACTTGCTTGATAGTTTGACCTCTTAAAAAGCTATGCTTTTGATTTCGTGTCGTAACTCTTCAGGGAGAAACATTATTATATGCTTTGAGATCATTAATAATCGTATGAACTATAAAAAATGGCTTTTGCCAACACTCGCAGCAGGGGGTATTATAGGGGGAACGCTCTATTCTACTCGAGATGATGATGATGATGAAACGCATCACGAGTCAAAGGTGCCTCAGACGACCTTAGAAGAGCGTGTTGTCCCTGATTATTCACATCGTAGAACTACGCAAGAGCCGACACGGGAGAACCAGGAAAGTAGGTCGATTCCTGATATTCAATCAGCCCTTACTATCGGAACTACCAAGTATGATCTGCGCAGTGCGGATGATGTTACTCGGTTAGCGAAACTAATCGCAAGTAGGGACTTGTCAGAACAGGGACTTGCCCTTAATGATGCTGAAATAGCAACATTACTTTCATCTGATGATTCATACGGTTCACTTACTGCTCGGCTTGGAATGTATCTTGAAGATTCTTCGTTTCACCCGCTTAAAACAGCACGAGTAGTTCGATTACTTGAGGGGACAAAGCCTCTTAGTGCTGCACTCAAAAAAGACCCTACATTAAAGCATGCATATGAAGAATTACAAACCCAACTTGATGGGTTTCGTCCTGAGCAACTTGTGTTTGGGGAAGGGGGCTATGTCGATTATGGACAGGAAATTGCAAAGTCAAAAACAGAACTCGCAACCTATTCAACCATAGATGACTTAGCAACACTCTATACTGGCATTGCTGAGGGAGGGATTCAACAAGGAAAAGAAGTTCGTGGGACGCTAAACCAAAAAGAGCTTGCAGCATACACTACAAAAATGAATGATGTGCTTGATTCGCTTACAAGTCTCCCAAACACAAATCCACTTAAGGCGAATCGATTAGCTGAGATTAGCCGTATTGCAATCAAAGAAAGTCCGTTTGGGGGGAAAAAATTGCTCGCTGATAGAGAGAAACTACAGCGATATGCTGAAAGTGCAGTAATTTCGCACCTTAATAATGCTGCTGAAGTAGTTGAGCTCGGCAAGGAAGACCTACCTGTTTCAGGATTGTATCGTTCAGAGATTAAAGACGCTTTACAAGGTTACTTACATCTTGCAGAGAATAGTCGTTTGAGATATGTCCGTGTTGATCAGGTTAAAAATATGTTAGAACAATTAAAATAATCTTATTGTCCTGCATCAGTGCCGACTTCTACAATACCGTTAACTGTCGCACCAGGCTCCATGCCAATAGTATCTGAGTTTGGAATGCTAATTCTACCTGTGTTTGTATCTTGTACTAGGTTGATTGTGTTTACAACTCCATTTCCTGAATCTACAACCGTAAAGGTGGGTGGGGTTGTTGTACAATCAACAGCAGTAACGGTTACTGAGTGTGGATTACCATCATCCCCTGCAGGTTGCAGAACTGTCATAATCACAGTGCGACCGTCAGCAATTGCTTCTGCTGTCTGAGCACACCAATCCGTTTCTCCAACATATGCGGTGCCTGCTTCATTATCGGGGTTGTCTCGAGACCATTTGTAAATAGTAACATATGTTTCATCATCAGGGATTGTAAGGCCACCTGTTGCAGGTTGTGCACTTCTAAGAGCATCAAGTGCTTTATTCTTACAGTCCATAAGTGATGCAAACTCTTTTGAAAACTCACCTCTGCGAGTCCCATGAGGGTTTACGCCATCTGTGAGATCGATATCATTGTCTGGATTGGTATCACTATTTTTTTCTTGAATACATTTGTTAATTTCAGCAGCTAATTTTTTACTTACTTTAGCTTTTTCTGCAGGATCCGGAGCTCCCGTCGCAGGATTTACAAATGCCCCGGGGTTTAAATCATAAATCATTTCTAGATTTCCATTAATAAGGGATATTGGAACACAATCTCCTGGTTTTCCCTTCATAAAGCCACTGTTTCTTGGTCTAGCATCAACTCCAGGGGTGCCTCCAAGGCCACAAAAGAAAGCATTGTCGGGAGTATCTGCAAATGATAAAAATCTAAATGATTGTTCAACAATTCCAGTAAGGGATTTTGGATTGCTGATTTCCTCCTGAGAAGTCGTTTGCTTTGAGAAAGACGTGAATCCAAAAAGCAGTGCAAGAGCAAGCAGTACCACAGTAAAGCAGGTGAGGGGTTTTACCATAGAATACTAGTTGCGTAATACAATATTTATAGTTTACCGTGATAAAGTGGTACTATTATAGTCTGTTATGTTCCAGTCGCAGCTCGTGAGCGTAGTAATCTATTATACTTCAATGCAAACCGGTGTGCTTCATCACGAACGTTCTGAATTAGTTTTTGACCGGGTCTACGAATGCTAAATTTCATTGGTCGTTTTCGTCCTGGCATGTAAATTTCTTCGAGTTTTTTAGCGAGTGAGATTACATTTGCTTTGAGGCCAAGTTCTCGTAGTATTGATTGTGCTGCGCCGAGTTGCCCAATGCCTCCGTCAATAACGATTAAATCTGGCAAGGGGAGTTCGTCCATGACGACTTTGATGTACCGGCGTCGAACGACTTCGCGCATTGCTTCAAAGTCGTCTCCGTCGTGCACTGTTTTAATTTTGAATCGGCGGTAATTGTCTTTGTAGGGTTTTCCATCTCGAAATTGCACCATTGAAGCTGTTGTATGGGTGCCTCCGAGGTGTGATATGTCAAAACATTCTATGACTCTTGGTAATCGGTCGAGCTTGAGCATATCTTGCAGGTCAAGCAGTTTTTCGCGTTCGCCAAAGTGGGTACGCACAACATTTGCAAATGCCAAGTCTAATAATGCTTTCTTACTTCCTCGCTTAGCGAGAGTAACAGTTACTGGTTTACCACTGTTTTGGGTTAATGCTTCAGCAATTGCAGGATTGACTTTTTCAGGGACGATAAGTTCTTTTGGTGGGGGCGTTAGGGCGTAGTATTGTATAATAAATTCTTCAATACATCCTTCAAAATAATCGAATTCAAATTGTTGTTTATTCTCGAGTATTCCTTTGTAAATATTAAAGAGAAGTAAGTAGACTTTCCCTTCAGATACTGCATAGTGCAGTACATCTGCTTCAAAACTTCTTCTGAGTTCAACATTTTGTTTTTCTTTAAGTATCTGAAGCGCTTCTATTTTTGTTCTAAGGCCTAACGCATACTCATAATTTGTTTTATCTGATGCATCGCGCATTTCTTTCTCTAGTTTTGTGATGAGAGTGTCAACGTTTCCTTTGAGTATATTGCGAGCAATTTTGAGTTTTGCCTTATATTCTTCTGGATTTTTACGCAATATTTTTTCTCGTAGCGGCGAAGCTTTCCGATCTAAGATGCCAAATCTTCGCGTGAGGAGCTTGTACACTTCCTGACGCATGCGCCCACGAGTAAACGGCCCGAAGTATTCGCCTTGCGCATCACGCATTCGAGCAACTTCCAGATACGGAAACTCGTCTTTGGTTAACCGTAAGTATGCGTACCTGCGAGAATCTTTGAGATCAATATTAAATCGAGGATAGTGGAGTTTTATTAGATTATTTTCAAGGAGTAATGCTTCAACTTCTGTTTTAGTAACAATAAAGTCTATTGAGTGAATGTGTTTGATAAGGAGTAACGTCTTAGGGTCATGTTCCTTTTTTTGAAAGTACGAACTAACACGTTTACGAATGTTCTTTCCTTTACCCACATAGAGAATCCTTTGGTCTTTGTCTTTGAACAAATAACAACCAGGGTCTGTTGGGAGATCGGTTAGTTTTTGTGGTGTGATCATGATAGCTTTAAAATTTCTGAATTAAAAAGGGTTTGTTTGCATATAAATCCTTAAAAGAACTCTCTATTTTGAATAAGCATGCGGCTTGAAATTGATGCGACTGGGTTTTATGATCGATTAGACGGTATTTTTGCGGGGGAACGGATTATTCATCCCCCAAACCAAATGGGGTATACCGAACAATCATATGGTGAGGAGGTTATAGGGCCTGCTCCTGCTCCTGCTCGATTGGGGATTTATGGTGAAGAAGTGCTTTTGCCAGAACCATTCAGTAGATTGCAAGCAACCTTTTCACGAGATGGTGATCGCTATACTGCAAGATGTTCATTTTATGGAGTCCGTTTTAAACCCTCTAAAGAAGGAAGAGATGCATTGTATGCAATGTATGAGGATATTTCAGATTCTTTTGCAAAGCAATTGGGAAGTAGCTGGGTTCCTGCAGGAAATCATGGTGAGGGGCTTATTGTTAATGAAGGCATTCCAATTGCGGCATTAATGCATAATGGGGATGAAGAAATGGGGGATTGTGCTGAAATAACCATTGGGGATATGGGCACACAGCCAAGAAAATATGGTGTAATGGATGAATTTTATCAAATGACTGGATTTTTAGAAAAGCTCTCTGAGCAGTATGCTAATGCATCGATTGATTGGGCTGTAGAAAAAGGGCGATTGGAAAATAACCCTGATTTACGATTACTGATTCGGCCGTAATTACACTATTTTCTTCAAAAACTGACCAGTATGTGAAGCTTTGACTTTGACGATGTCCTCAGGTGTTCCTTGTGCTACGATTGTCCCTCCTTCGTCCCCTCCTTCAGGGCCGAGGTCTATAATCCAATCTGCTGATTTAACAACGTCTAAATTATGTTCAATAACGACCATGGTATTCCCTTTTGAAACGAGGCCGTGGAGTACGTCGAGGAGCATATTGATATCATGGAAGTGCAGTCCTGTTGTTGGCTCGTCTAAGAGATACAGTGTTTTACCGGTCCCTCGCTTTGCCAGTTCTCGTGTTAACTTAATTCGTTGTGCTTCCCCACCTGATAAGGTGGTTGCACTTTGTCCTAATTTAATATAGTCAAGTCCAACATCATGAAGTGTTTTTATTTTGCGATGGATTGATGGTACTGCTTCAAAATGCGTAAGTGCTTCTTCAACACTCATGTCAAGCACTTCAGCAATGTTTTTCCCTTTGTAGCGTACTTCGAGTGTTTCTCGATTATAGCGTTTTCCTTTACATTCCTCACATTCAACGTAGACGTCTGGCAAGAAATTCATTTCGATTTTAATTGTTCCGTCTCCTTGACATTTCTCACACCGCCCGCCTTTCACATTAAATGAGAATCGTCCTTGGTTAAAACCGCGCATTTGCGCGTCTTTGGTTGTTGCAAAGAGTGTTCTAATATCATCGAAAACTTTAATGTACGTTGCTGGATTGCTTCGTGGTGTTCGGCCAATCGGACTTTGGTCAATTACGATTATCTTGTCGATATCTCCATTAATCTTCAAGCTTTTGTGTTTTCCAGGTTTATCGGTTGAACCGTTAAACTGTTTCGCCATTGATTTATGCAGGATATCATGAATTAAGGTTGATTTTCCACTCCCTGAAACGCCGGTCACACAGGTTAAGACGCCTGTTGGGATTGAGACATCAATATTTTTGAGATTATGCTCGGTGCATCCAGTTAGTTCGATGCTCCCATTTTTATCACGTCGTTTAGTTGGCACCTTGATTTTCTTGGTACCTGCTAAGTATTGTCCAGTGAGCGAGTTTTTATTTTTCTTTATTTGCTCAGGTGTTCCTTCAGCGATAATTTTTCCACCGTGGATGCCTGCGCCAGGCCCAATATCTACGACATGGTCTGCTCGCTCAATGGTTTCTTCATCATGTTCTACAACAACTAATGTGTTTCCTAAGTCTCGGAGTCGGTGAAGTGTATCGATGAGTTTTGCATTATCTCGTTGGTGCAGGCCAATGGATGGTTCGTCAAGAATGTATAGAATTCCCATCAGGTTTGCTCCAATTTGTGTTGCTAAACGAATTCGTTGTGCTTCTCCACCTGATAACGTTCCCATTCGTCGTGATAAGTTCAGATAGCCTAAACCGACATTATTCAAAAACGTTAGTCGTGTAATAATTTCTTTTAAGATGAGTCGTGCGATTTGCGTCTCTTTTTTGGTCAGGGTGAGTTGTTCAAAAAACGCTAAACAATCTCTAACTGACATATCAGTTACGTCAATAATTGATTTATCATTAATTCTAACAGCAAGTACTTTTTCTTTGAGGCGGCGTCCTGCACACGCTTTACACTCATGTGTTTGCATGTATTTTTCAAAGTTTTTTCTCCGCCAGTCTGAGTCTGTTTGTTTATAGAGTCTGTCTGATTGAGGGATGAGCCCTTCCCATCCATCTTTAAGGTTCATGCTCGCTCCGTTAGACCATCGTCCTTTGAGTGGCTTATCAGTGCCGTATAATAACACATCAAGCTGTGTTTTTGTTAGGTCTTCTATGGGGGTAAATAAGTCGAATTTGTATTTGCGCGCGACGACTTGCATTTGTTGCGCGCGCCAGGTGAGGTCGAGTTTTCCATAGATGGCAATTGCTCCGTCCATGATGCTTTTGCGTTTGTCTGGAATAATGAGGTCAGGGTCGAATTCTGTGCGGATGCCAAGCCCGTTACATTCTTCGCACGCGCCGAATGGACTGTTAAACGAGAACATGCGCGGTTGGAGTTCTTCAAATGCTATCCCACACTCTGGACATGCTAAGTTGGCGGAGTATGTTTTGACAGTGCCCTTGCTGTCTTGTACCATAACAAGTCCCTCTCCCTTGCCGAGTGCTGCTTCGGTTGCTTCAGTTACACGTGATAAGTCTTCTGGTTTAACTCTATCAATCACAACGTAGATATCGTGTTTAACGTACCGATCTAAATTAACTTTCTCATCTGTCCGTTGTATTTTCCCATCAACGTATACCCGAGTATACCCTTCTTTATTGAGATCTACAATGAGTTGTTCATATGTTCCTTTTTTCTGGCGAATGATAGGGGCCATAATTACTATATCTTCATCATGATCTTCAGCAATGTGTTGTGCAATGCGTTCTGGCGATTGTGCTTCAATCTTGATATTGTGGTCTGGACAGTGCGGTGTTCCAACACGGGCAAAGAGGAGTCTCAGATAGTCATATACTTCAGTCGTTGTTCCTACCGTGGAACGAGGATTTTTTGAAGTTGTTTTTTGCTCGATAGAAATCGCTGGTGACAAGCCATCGATTGACTCAACATCTGGCTTATTCATAAGACCTAAGAACTGCCGTGCGTACGCGGATAAGGATTCTACGTACCGTCTCTGACCCTCAGCGTACAAGGTATCAAATGCAAGTGTTGATTTTCCAGATCCTGACAGGCCAGTTATGACTATAAATTTGTCCCGTGGTAATGTCACTGTAATATTCTGTAAATTATGCTCTTTCGCTCCGCGAATAACAATGTCTTTCATACTAATACTGCCTAAAAAAGGGTTTATCAAGCTTTGGTTAACGCCGTTTTTATCGAAGAATCTCAATGTGTGAAGGATGAAATTTCAAAGCCTTTTTAATAGCTAAAAGGTTATTCTAATCATGGAAAAGAAAGTGAAGCATCCTCATTTCAGATTAGCGATTACTGCGGTTTTTGTTATCTGGCTTGCTGTTTCGGCTCATAATAGTCTCAAGCCAATGCCTCTAGGGACGAGTGTTGAAGGAGAGATACATTCCCTCCCTCCTGAAAATATTGCATTTCTCTATGATCTTACGTATACGGATACTGATGGTGAACGAGTGTACGAACAAGAAATTTTTGATGAAATCTACTCTATTGTTGACTCGGCAGAACGATTTATTGTGCTTGACATGTTTTTATTCAATCAAGACTATCCTGGTAAAGATGAGCTATTACCCTTAAGTGCTACGCTTAAGAATAAATTAATTGAGCGAAAATCATTGCATCCTGAAATGGAAATTCTGTTTGTAACAGACCCTATCAATAATTTTTACGGAAGTTATGAAAGCGAACTTATTACTGAACTCAAAGATGCAGGTGTTACTGTTGTAGTAACTGATTTGACTAAATTACGGGATTCGAATATGCTCTATTCAAGTATGTGGCGAACATATTTACAGTGGTTTGGAACACGAGGTGAGGGGTGGCTTGCACATCCGTTAGGGAATACGGATCATGACGTTACACTAAGATCCTATCTTTCACTCTTGAATACTAAGGCAAATCATCGAAAACTAATTGTCGCTGATGAGGGTGAGTCAATAGTCTCTTTTGTCACGTCGGCTAATCCTCATGATGCAAGTGGCTACCATTCTAATGTAGCGATTAAAATTGAGGGTGGTGTCTGGGAAGACATTTTAGAATCAGAGTATGGTATAGCTGCATTTTCAGGTACTGCTCTTGAGCAACCAGATACGTCTTTCGTGACTGAGGGAGCGACCGGTGAGGCAACAGTACAATTCTTGAGTGAAGGGGCTATAAAGCGAGGATTATTGACTGAACTTGAAACAACTACAGCAGGTGATGCGATTGATATTGCAATGTTCTACCTTTCAGACAAAGATGTTGTACAGGCATTGCTAGATGCGAGCAGTCGCGGTGTAGCTATAAGGCTAATTTTAGACCCAAACAAAGATGCCTTCTCACGAGAAAAAAATGGTATTCCTAACCGGCAAGTTGCGTATGAACTAGTCAAGGCAACGAATGGAGAAATATCATTACGGTGGTTTAACACAAATGGTGAGCAATTCCATACCAAAATGATTGTTGTGCATAAAGCTAATGGGCGAATGATTATTTTCTTAGGTTCAGCAAATATTACTCGAAGAAATATTGATGACTTAAATCTTGAAGGTAATGTTAAAGTTACAGTTGGTAGTGATGCTGCGCTCGCACAAGAAATTAGAGCATATTACGAGCGTATATGGTCTAATGATGGAGGAATATTTACACTAGGATTTACTGCGTATGAAGATGGGAGTATTCTCAAACAAGTAGTCTATCATATTCAAGAATCAACGGGGTTGAGCACGTTCTAATGTGGCGTAAGCGAACACAGCTCTGGGCAGCTGCAGATTTGATAGTTGAGCATGAAGGGGGTATTGTACTCGTGAAGCGAGGGCATGAACCCTGGAAAGGCATGTGGGCGATGCCTGGTGGCGGACTTGATATTGGTGAGGAAACAATAGAGCATACTGCAATTCGAGAACTTAAGGAAGAAACAGGTCTTACAGCAACAAAGAAGAATCTAACATTATTCAATGTCTATTCAGACCCGCGACGTGACCCGAGAGGCCATGTTATCTCGCACGTATTTATCATTCGAGGTGCGAAAGGCAAGCTCAAGAACGGAAGTGACGCTGCAGATATCAAAGTAGTCAAAGGCATACCTAAAACATTAGCAAGTGACCACGCTAAAATTCTGCGAGACTACCAAAGGCACAAGGACAAGCTTTAAAAGCACGTTTCAACCCAGTAACTATACATCATAGCGGGATGGAGCAGTCTGGAGTGCTCGCGAGGCCCATAACCTCGAGGTCGTGTGGTTCAAATCCCACTCCCGCTACTCTCTTAATCTAACTTAGTTTTCAAATGGTCAAATTCATACGAATTTGAGCCGCCCAAATTATAGATTTTGAGCGCCCGCCCCTGCTACTACTGTTCCTAAGAACTATACAAATGTACTTTAAGAAAAAGCAGTTCTTTCTTGCATGGGTAAGTATAAACTTTATCATTCAGCTCAGTTTGATAAGAAATTGCAAAAGTTTGATAGTGCGTTTCAAAAACGAGTGGATAAAATTGAAAATCAGCTTGTTGAGAATCCGTATCTTTGAGATCCTTTAAATGTGAAGTGGTTTCGCGAGAAGCGTATTGATGCTGGGAATTTAGCGTGTGCTATTGAAAAAGAGTATGGTGAGATAAGTCCGTTCTAGCCCCCGCTAATCCTTCCTTTCCTCGCGCGGTCGGTAGCGTGCGACAAGTGTTTGAATATAGTTTCGTTCCGCGTCTTGGAGCGTGCGTTGGATTTCATCACCTTGGTAATCGATGGGGTGTGTGGTGTCTTTGGGAAGGATAAGTAAATCATACCCAAATCCTGTTTGAAGGTCTTCTTGTGCGCTGGTTACTGCTTCTCGCGCGATTTGTATGAGTGTTCCGGTATCAAGTGCGTCGCGATCGATTGGTGTACCGTTCAGTGCTTTTTCGCGATAGACGCGTTCAATGTATTTTTCTGCTTTTTCCCCGCCTGTTCCGGCAGTAAAATAATCAAATGAGTGGTTCTCATCTACGCTGAGTAAATTGCCAAACGAATCAACTTCCCAAACCCCAAATTCTGGTTTGCGCGTACAAAAGAGCATTTCATACGTTGACTCATCAGTTCTGTCACGGAGTGCTATGCGTCGATTCAAATCATAAAATTCAGGGAAGACTTTTGTTGCTACCGCATTACTAATCATTGCTTGAGCTTGTTCTTTAGACGAACCGTACCGTGCATGTCCTTTGAGCATCCCGATGAAGCGATTGAGTTCTTTTGATTCGCCCCCTCCAGTAAATGCGAGCGCCCAGTGCTTACCATATTTTATTTTTTGAACTGGTTGTTTTGAGACGGGATTGTCGCCATCATATTCTGTTTCTTGATTGTCTGATGCAAGGACTATGTGGTCGAGTGATGAAAATCCAATGGTTGTTGACATACGTGCATATCGATTCGCTTGTTTATAATTATCTCGCGTCTAGAATAGTATGATTTTTATACACTCCTTATTTTTGTCATCTATGATTATTGGTATTGACGATGCAGGACGAGGGCCGCTGATTGGCCCGATGTATTTAGCAGGTGTGCTTTTAACACCTGAGCAAGAAGCGATTCTCAAACAAGAAGGCATTACTGATTCGAAAGCCTTAGCACATTCGTCTCGGCTCAGAATGGCTGCAATTATCAAGAAGAATTGTACAAAGTATCATGTTGTTGAATCAACGCCTGCTCAAATTGATAAGGCAGTTGATGGTGGGGTAAATTTGAACACCCTTGAAGCACAAAAAACGGCGGATATAATAAATGAACTCAATGACAAAGATACCCAAATCAAAGTCGTAGTTGATTGTCCTTCAGTTAATACGATGGCCTGGCGTGGTACGCTCTTAGAATACGTACATCCCCGAGCGAATCTTCAGGTGATTTGTGAGCACAAGGCGGATGCAAATCATATTTCTGCTGCTGCTGGGTCGATTTTAGCAAAAGTTGCGCGTGAGGAGGCTGTTATGAGCCTTAAACAGCAATACGGAGACTTCGGTTCGGGCTATCCAGCAGACCCTAAAACCAAGTCATTTCTAGAAAATAAGGGTAAGGAACTTGCGGATACGGGCATTTTTCGTAAATCTTGGTCTACCTGGAAAAAGATGTATCCTGCTGGGAGCACGAGTAAAGACCAACGCTCACTATCTGACTTCTAGAGCGACGTGTACTTTAAATATCTGGTTTTCGAGGGTACGCTATGACGTATATCAAGAAATTGGTGATGCACGGGTTCAAATCATTCGCGAATAGGACTGAAATAGCGTTCGATCCTGAGATGAATGTTGTTGTTGGACCGAATGGTTCGGGAAAGTCTAATGTCTCGGATGCACTCTGTTTTGCGTTAGGGAGATTATCGATTAAGTCGATGCGTGCAGCAAAAGCTAAGAATTTAATCTTTATGGGTACAAAAACAAAGAAGCCAGCTTCTGAAGCGAAGGTTGATGTTGTATTTGATAATGAGAAGGGAACGTTTCCAATTCAAAAAGATGAAGTGGTACTCACAAGAATAGTTCGTCGGTCAGGTCAAAGTATTTACAAGATTAATGGGGAAACAAAAACCCGTGGTGACGTGATTGAGACGCTTGCCCAAGCAGGGATTGACCCACATGGATTTAACCTGGTACTCCAAGGTCAAATTCAAGCGATTGTAAAAATGCATCCTGAAGAGCGACGAAAAATCTTGGAGGAAGTTGCGGGTATTGCAATTTATGAATCACGAAAGGAAAAGTCGATGAAGGAACTTGAAAAAACTGAGGCACGGCTTAAAGAAGTAGGTGCAGTACTCAGAGAACGAACTGGTTTTTTGAGGAACTTAGAGCAAGAACGTTCACAAGCGTTGAAATTCAAGGATCTTGAAAAAACAATTGAGCGTGCTAGGGCTTCGATTGTACAAAAAAAACTTTCCAATAAAGAGAAAGAACTTGCTTCGATTCAAAAGTCTATTGGGGAAAAGACAAAGCAGAAAGACGAGATGCTTCAAAAAGCTGAATCCGTTGAGGAAGGCATTACTAAAATTCAGGGTGAGATTGAGAAGATTAACGAGCATATCAAGCGTTCTACCGGTACTGAACAAGAAACGTTGCGTAATGCAGTGGCTAATTTACGTGCTGAACTTGAGGGCATGCGTGTTCGTAGAGAGAACTTCTCAAATCGAAAAGATGAAATTGCTAGGAGAATCGAGCAAATGCAAGCGAGTATTCCAGAGCATGAACAAGAAATTGCGGAACTTAGAAAAGAGTCACCACTTGTAGCAAAAAAACAAGCTGAACTTGCTAAGAAAAAAGAGCTCTTAGCACAACTTGAAGATGAGCGCAAAAAGGTGTATGCACTCAAGTCTGAACTCAAAGGGCTTAAAGATAGGTTAAAGGATAAGGAAGCGAGTGTTGTCAGAGTTGGTACGGAGTCTGATACGTTACTCAAACAGATTGAAGAGGTGACGCAAGGGTTTATTCATAAGGACATTGTTGCGTGTGAGGCAGCGCTTGAAACGATGCGTTCTGATGCAACAACGCATAAAGAACAAATTGAACATCATGCAAATGAGGTGGTGAAAACCATTGAATCAATCTCAGCTGCCCAGTCAAAAATTGCCGCTGCAGAGGAAATCAAAGGTAATATTGCAGATATTGATGTCTGCCCACTCTGTCAGAATACGATGACGGAAGAACACTTCAAGCATGTAACCAATGATTCTGAGAAGAAAATTAAAGAAGCAACAGAGATTATTACTCAGGCAGAACAAACTCGTGCTGCTAGTTCAAAAGTTCGTGAGGACTTACGAACAAAACTTGCAGAGTTAGAAGTTGCGATTGCTCGTGCTGAGCGTGAACGAACACACCATACGCTAGTTAAGGATAAGCAATTACTGCTTAAGGAACGTGTAGAACAAGAGAAAGTGCTTAAGGAAGAGATTATAGAACTTGAGAAGCGTCGTGATTCTCTAGAAAAGAAAACGATGGACACGAGCAGTCTTGAAGAACGATATGCCGCGACACTACGCGAAATTGAAGAAATATCCTCTCGTACTGAGAAAGACTTGGATACTACGCTACTCTACAAAGAGCGAGAGCTTGAAAATATTCGCGGTATTGTAAAGCGAAGCTTAAGCGATAAAAAAGAAGTTGAGGAGGAAATCGCTGAATTAACAACTGCGATTGATGCTAAGAAAAAAGTTCTTGCTCAGAAAGAAAAAGAAGATGAGGAAATGAATGCTCGATTCAAGAAGCTATTTGAGCAGAGAGATGCATTGCAAAAGCAAGTGCAAGAAGAGAGTTATAATTTATCATCACAACAAAGTCAGTGGCGCCAAATCGAAGACCAGATTAATTACCTAAAAGTCGGTAATGCGAAGATTGACGCTGAAAAAGAAGCGTTAGAAATGGAACTTGCTGAATGTGGAGAGTTCGAACTCTTGCCTGGCAGTATTGAAGCACTCCAAGAACGACTTTCTAAAGCGAAAGCAACTATTCAAACGATTGGCTCAATTAACATGCGAGCATTAGAAGTCTACGACGAAGTTAAGGCAGAATATGATAAGGTACAAGAAAAAGTAGATACTCTCGATAAGGAGAAACTTGAAATTCTCAAGATTATTGATGAAATCGATGCGAAGAAGAAGCGTACATTCATGAAGACGTACAGGGGTATTAACGAATTGTTTGTTCGTAACTTTTCACAGCTTTCTCGTAAAGGGACTGCAGCGCTTGAGATTGAGAATAAACAGGATATCTTTTCTGGTGGGGTGAATATTGCTATTAAGATGGGTAAGGGGAAGTACTTTGATGTTACCTCGCTTTCTGGCGGAGAGCAGACGCTCATTGCGTTATCATTATTATTCGCAATTCAAGAACACAAGCCATATCACTTCTACTTTTTTGATGAAATTGATGCCGCTTTGGACAAGCGTAATTCTGAACGTCTCTCAGCACTCCTTAAGAAGTATAAACAAGACGGACAGTATCTTGTGGTAACACACAATGACGCAATTATATTGGATTCAAACGTGCTTTACGGGGTTACAATGCACGAAGGAGTCTCTAAGATATTAAGTATTGAAGTCGGTGATGCAGCTGAGAAAAAGCAAGTAGAACAACCTCAAGAAGCGAGTTCTAGAGCGGAGTAGCAGGCAATTATAATTAATGTTATAAACAAAATTTGCTTGTATCAGAAATGAAAAAGAAACCTACTATTGCGTTTATTGCTGGAAGTGGTCTTGCACAAGGTCTTGAAGGAATGCTTGATTCTGTGGAGAAGCAAGAGGATATTCTTAATGAGTTTGGAAAAGTTTTATCGTATTATACTGGTGAGAATGACGACACAAAAGTAATTATTCTCCCTCGACATGGGGATTCTAAAGGGACGCCTGCCCGTTCACCTGCAGAACTTGTTGCTCAAAATGGGTATGAGGCGAATATTTGGCAATTACACAAACTTGGTGCTGATGCAATTATTGGATTTACTGCTGTTGGTTCGCTCGATACTGATTTGCCGTTAGCGAGTGAAGGGCATTTTGGCGTTCCAGTATCATATATTCGTGGCCTTGCATCTTCACAGCATAGTTTTGGCAAACGGGCAAAGAATGTGCATACTCCAATGAGTGATCCGTTCGACGTTGACCTTAACAATCGAGTTATGAGGGCAATGGATACAGCTGGCGTAGAATATGATGAGGTAGTCTATATCTACAATGGTGGGGATGCGTTTGAAACACCGCATGAAATAGCAGTGCTTGATAGAATAACGAAAGGCGGGTTTGGACCGCATAATCAGCAAAAACGAGTGGTTGGTATGACGACAGTTCCAGAAGTGATGCTCGCAAATCAACTGAACATTCCTTTTTCAGCAGTGTGTTCTAATGTAAATTACGCTGAAGGATTATCTAATGAGACACCAGTAAGTCATGGTCAAACGCTTGACGTGATGGGCAAGGCAGAACCGTATATTCTCAATATTGCAGAAGAAATAGTTCGTTCTTACAAATAAAAATTCCTCTTCTTCCCCTTCTTCCCGTGTGGAAAAAAGGATCGATTAAAAAATAAAAAAAATAAAATTGGCTTGGCTACTTAGTAGTAGCTTTCGCCAAACTCTTCGTTCTTTTCAGGCTTGCGTGTTAGCAATACGATTAGCACAACTAAGAGCACTACAAAGATAATTGCAAGTACTACGGTAAGTAATACTGCAGAGTCTCCAGCCACTGAGGAGCGACCTTCAACGTTAGCCATGTAGTTTTGCGTCTTAACGAGCTCACCGTCAGAGTGTACGTTAACAGCAAAGTCGTAGTTTCCGTTCTCAGGAGCGGATGCTACAAATTGTACTGTTCGACTACTTCCTGCTGGTACTGCGATTACGGACTCATCAAAGTTGATGGTAAGGCCGTCTGCTGATTCTAGAATAAGGTCGTAGACCTTAATCTGGTTTCCAGCGTTTACCACAGTCAGGGTGTAGGCTTGTTCTTCTCCAGCAGCAAATGTTTTGCTAGTGGTTGAAGTAACTACCGCACTCTCTTCGCTTGCGCCCAGAACAACTACCTTTCGGGTTACAACTGTTGTTGAGTCGTCAGTAAACGCTTCAACCTCAAGTGTGTAAACACCTGCTGGTACGTCTTTTGGAACTCGTAGGAATATACGGCCAGCTTCGCTGTCGTACTCATTGTCCGCTTCGTCGCCTACAGGGTCTTGCTCTGCAATATCGCCGAGGAACAACATCTTACTAATTCCAGCTTCTGGTATACTTGCCCGGATAAAGGTGTCAAGTGCTTCTTGTCGGCCTCGGTTCTTAACAACTACGTCTACTGCAAGATTGTCTCCTGCTTGCACACGGTCGTCAGCTTCAACAGCTAAGATTTCAAGCTCGTAGCTTGATCGCTGAATTCTCATTGCAGCGTCATAACTGTCAAGTTCTCCATCGTTATTGTTCTCAAGAGTAATCTCAAGAACAAAGTTGTCATCAAGGTCTTCGTCAAGGTCGTAAGGAAGTTGTACGTTGAATAATCGACTGTACGTGCTTCCACCGAGTACTTCGAATCGCTCGCTAACTGCGGAGAAACCAGGCTCACCACGGATACGTGCTACAAGGCGAACGTCTTCATTAACGTCTCCTGCTGCACCCGTGCCTGTGAATGTTACCCAAACAGGGATAACTTCACCAGCTGAAACACCAAGTGTAGAACCCAGGTTAGCTCCATTTTCAAGAAAATCTACGCCGTTAACGGAGATATCTTCAAATGCAGCCTGTGCACTTACACTAGGGACAAGTGCTGCAATGGCAAACATTGCAACGAACAAGCCAAAGATGGTATGTTTTTTCATGGTGTACCTAAATAAATTTAGTTACTATTGGCACTAACTTTTCGTTTTTAAACTTTATGGTAATGACAAATTAGAAGAAACTATTAAGTAATAACAAAATTTATAAGGTATAGAGCGCTGCACCAGAGTATACCCCAATGGCAACGACGACAATCAAGCTCAACCGTAAAACCAAAGAACGCCTTGATAAACTCAAGGTGACTGATTCTATTAGCTATGATGGAGTAATTCAAGAAGTCTTGGGTATATTAAACCTTTTAAAGAATGCTCCCTATGATGCACAAGAGCGACTTACTGCTATTGAAGTATTACGTAAGAAAGCTGTGGTAAAGAAGGGGGTTGAAAAAGACAATGTATAACCACTATTTGTATGCATACGCACCAAAAGAGGGTACTATGTTGAACCCTTCAGATTCTATTTTTTATCGGAATGGGCATAAACCGAGTGATAAAATTCCTATGCTTGGTAGGGAGGATGAAGCTTTACAATTAATTGCAATTCATCCAGAGCGACTTAAGGAAGAAGGCATTATTGAAGGAGGACAGTTTGTTGAGATTCCCCTTGATAAAGGGTTCGTAAATGCACATGAAACTAAAATGGCAGTGAGGCATGGTGACACTATTTCGTCTTTTGGAATTCCTGCAATTACTACCTACGAAAGAATTCCTCCAGAAGCTCGAAAAAATGGTTCTAAAAAAGGTCGTGGCCTTGAGGCATTAGCAGACATACCTATTATTTTACATAATGGAACACTTGACGTTAGCTCCTATAAGAAATTTGAATGTTAATTTTTCATTTTCTCATACAACGACAATCCTTCAATAGCGTCGTCAAGTTGTGTTGGTGATTCATTTATAATAACGCATTCTTTATCTTTTGGTAGGTTGTTGAGTAATGTTTCCCATTCTTCTTTCAAGGTTGTCTTATGATGTTTTTCGCCGAGGTCGCCATAGACAATGCCTGAGAAGTGAATGTGCCAGTAGTTGCCCGGAAACAACTTTGCAATTTTATCATAATCAACTGTTTTATCTCGTGCTAAAATATGCGCGAAGTCAATGCAAAATGAACAGCCCGTATCTTTGACCAGTTGACTTATTTCTTCAATACTTCCAAACACATTGACTTTTCCCATTGTTTCTGGAGCAAGTAATATCTTCCACCCTTTCTCTTTACGAATGTCCATGAGCTCTCGTATACCATCGCGTATTGCGGTATACGCTGCGCTACGTTCACCTTTTCCATAATAGCCTGGGTGAAACACAACTGATTTTGCACCCATAAGCTCGCCAATTTCACAACACGCAAGAATGCGTTGTTTAGTCGCTTCTCGTTTTTCCTTATCTACTGCATTCAAGTTAACATAATAAGGAGCATGAATACTCAAAGTAATCCCAAGTTCCTTTGCTTTTTTTCCAATGCGAATAGCGTCTTCCTCTTTCTTCATATAGATAGAATGCGTAAATGCAAGCTCACACGCACGAAGGCCTGCAGCATGCAATTGTTCTAAAAAGCTTTCAGCAGTTTTTATAGGTCCAAGTCCTGAAGGTCCAAATATAACACCCATATTACTTTTCAGGTAGCGGAGTATAAGAAGGTTGTCGTGGAGGGGGCATTATAAGCACATCACGATACACATTTCTAAGTGCTTCAGGTGCATAGACATCTTCAAGGAGCAAGAGTTCACTCGCATGGCAGGTAGCTTCTTCAAGGTCACCAACACCGAAAATATCTTGTCCCAAACTTATTCTACTCACCCTATCTGCGATGTATTGGGGAAATGTATACTGTTCATACGGGGAGGGTAATTGCTCAGTTATAAAGTAGGTTTCTTTGCATGCTGCAGTATATGCTGTATTAAATGCATCAACGTCTAGTATGTTTCGTTCAATGGCGTGATGCATATATTCATGAATGAGCATCTGACGAAGTTCTAGTGCACCCCATCGGTATGATTGTGAGAGGACTATTTTATCTCCTGTCCCACTACCTGTAAAAAGCCCTGCTATTCTGCTCCATCCATTTGCTCCGATAGTATATGCTGGGGAAAAAGAGATTCCTGAAACTACTGGGATGTCTTCGAGTGCTTCGAGTGCTTGTGGCGTTAGGTGGTCCTGTCTTATTTCAGCGATGGTATTGTTGCGCATATCTTGTTTGCTAATAGGATCATGTTCAAAGAATACATCAATGTGAAGTTGTGAGACATGTTCTACTGGTTGAGGGGTTGTACAACCTGTGAGATGTGCTGTTAGAATTGTGGGAAGTACTGCACTTCGCAGAATCTTTTTCATACTAGGGCGTATAGTTCAAATTTTTTAAGGATTTAGATACCAGTTATATCCTCTTGTATCTCTCCTAGATTAGCTATAATATACTCGTGGAGTTGTGCGATGATTCGTTCTTGAAGACCTTCTTTAAGCCGTCCATGGCATAAGTCAAGGTTTTTTTCAGGGTATTCGATTATCTCTAAAGGATAGTTGCAAATCATCGATTGACCGACTAAGCTTTCAATAGCGAGAGAACCTCGCTTAGCGTTTAGCAGTGTAACTTCAATTTCACATTGGTTTTTTCGCTCACCTAAGATTTCATAACCCCACGTTGCTTCAGGTTCTTCATTTATAAAGCGTATTTTATCACATGAAAACATGCTTGTTTCAAAACAGGTTTCTGTAACGCAAGCTTCTACTTTTGTAACATTGTAGAGGATTATAACAAGTAATGCTACTACGATAATACTAACAATACGGATTATTAGTTTTCGCTCTTCAGTTTTATGATGTTCCACTTCTTTATGCATGTGCTAAAAACGCGGTTGTGCTATATAAGGTTTTTTCGAACTTACAAACTGACAAGTTCAACATTTCCTTCTGCGTAAGAAAAGTTTGTTGCCCCAATATACTTAACTTGTTTTTCTTCACAGGTTAAAACAAGTGACTTGGTAGCTGCTCCATCAACAATAACTGCAAAAACAGGCGTACGTGATCGTTTAATAGCGTATGGTGCATCACGAGCACTTACATCACGAATACGTGTAAGTCCTGCTGTAAGAAGTCGTGCTTTTCGAGTGCCTACAATATCAGAAAATGCATCTTTAAGGCCTTGTTTAACGTCTCCTTCATAAGGAGTTATTGGTGATTCTTCAGTACGAGTTAGCGGTTTTTTTTTACGTTTCGCTTTTTACCGTAGTCGCTTGCAGGTATTTTTTTACGTAGACTCATAAGAATTTCTTTACCTGTCAGTTCTTCTACTTCCTTACCGTCAGGCGCGAATGCAACGTATGTAATATCTGCATTGTCCATTACGTTACGTGCAATAAGGTCGCCTCCGCGGTCACCATCTATAAAGAGTGTAAGTTCTTTTTCCTTTCCAAGAGCTGCGATTTCTTTAGGTAACTTAGCGCCGTCCATACCAATAACATTATTCACACGGTTTTTTAGGAGATTTACAACGTCTGCTCGTCCTTCAACAACGATTACTTCTGGGCCACTAATATCTCCTGCAGGGAGCTTTTCCTCTCCATACTCTTGAATCTTAGCAGCTCGAGTTTCTTCTTTGAGGGCTTTAGCAATACCGCCATCTCCCTCAATATCAAGTTTTGCAAGGAGTTTCTTAGCACGGTCAACAATATAATCTCGTTTACTTCCTCGAACATCTTCAATCTTGTTAATTGTAAGCTTTGCTTCTGTCGGACCGATTCGATCTATTGTTTCAAGCATTGCAGCAATAAGTGTTGTTTCTGACTTATCAAGAGCTGAGGGTACTTGTACTTCTCCAACCGTTCGTCCATCTACGTTGTTGAGTTCTACTTCAATACGCCCGATTTTACCTTCTTTTTGAAGTTCTCGCATTTCAAGGTCTGCTCCTAAAAGACCCTCTGTTTGACCGAAAATTGCGCCGATAACATCTGGCTTTTCAAGTGGACCTTCGGATTCGAAGTTTGCATAAATCATGTATTTTATTGATACTGGACTAACTTTTGCCATTTGTTTGTATACTAGAATAAAAGATTGCATCACAATCAGCCCTAAGGGCCAAATCCTCTTGTGAGGTTGCTTGATCATTACTAAAACTGAGTTTTAGTGAGTGAATGTGAAGGTGATAATTGTAATCTACTATCCCTAGTTTGATAGTTGATGAAAAAATGTATTTAAATGTTGTGGTTCAGGAAAGGTAGTATCTGTTACAATAACGTAGTACAAATCAGCTAGAAATTCTCAAGTAGTTCGCTTTATTGACTTTTCAGTGGCACTGTTATAACAAAGTTTATATAGAAAACCTCTCCAGATAGATTTAACACAAAAAAAGAGGTGTTAGGTGGATATACAAACACAGGTCCCGGAGGACGTGATGCCACAAGAGCAAGCCTTTGAGGCAATTGACCCGGAAGAGCTCTTTGAAATCACGGGTATTGACTAAGGTCACTACAATCACTCACTCCCTGTTTCTTTTTTGTTTTTTTTATTATAAACAAAAAATTGGTTATAATGCAACAAGATTTATAAAATCCATAAGTCATATTCAATCATGAAATTTTTGAAAGAGAGGCTCAAGTCTTTACGCAAGAAAAAAGAAGTGCATCACCATGCATTTGGTGCACAACCAGCATCGCCAGGTAAGAAACGTGTTGTCGCTATTACAGCGGTAGGTATTGTTATTGTTCTTGCAATGGTGCTTATTGTACAACCGGCTTTTACAGGATATACTGTCTATCAAGAAATTAAGGATTCTGGAACGCCTGTTGAATCATACAGCACTGAGCTTGTGCGTTTACAATCTGATTTGACTGCAACTAAAGAAAGTCTTGCTACGTGTCAAGTGACTGAGAATGCACTTAAGTCCGATGTTGAGGTATATCAGCAAGAAGCAACGACTGCTAAAAATGAGTTGCAAACACAAACATCAACACTTAGTGCACAACTTGATAAATTTAAATCTCAAAATCAACAATTACTAAATGATTTAGAGGATAAAGATGAACGTATTGATGAATTAGAGGATAATCAAAACACACTAATCCATACTTCTGCTGAGCAATTCTGTTGTGTAAACCAGATTTTTGATTCAGAAATAGACTCGTATGATGTTGATGATAAAATCGTCTGCCAACAAGATGGCGATGGGGAATTTAATTTGAATTGCTAAGTACTAAATCTACAACTCGCAACTAATAACACATAACTTTGTAATAATAAAAACGTAGAAATCACGAGCTTATTGCTCCATGCGTTTTTTAAGACTATAATATTCTTTCACTTTACCAAGTTTATCATAAAGTGCAAGCAGTTCTTTTTGTACTTGCATACGTTCTCCCATATCAAGTTCTAATTGAAGAGCCTTTTCATATGCTACAGCAGCGTTTGAGCGCCTATCAGCATTAACATATCCTCGAGCTTGTGAAATTACAAAATTCTTATAATTTGAGCGAATATCATCTTTTTCTCGAGAGTTGCCAAGCGCTAATGCTTGTCCAAAAAGCCTGTCTGATTCTGCATAATCGCCCCCTCTCACAAAAAGTTCAATAGCCTTCATATAATCACGAATCTTATCCTTATAAGTAGTATTTATCTCAGCTGCTGATTTGAATAGTCGAGCTGCTTCTAAATACATTTTTCGCCCTTCATAAATGCCTCCGAGCCTTATAAGACAGAACTTACGAGTATCAAAATCTAAATTTGATTTTAAAGCTCGTTGTAAATAGCTCATTTTTACAAAATCGCCCATTGAATTAAGCTTTGCCTCAATTTCAATACGATTTTTCTCAGCTATTGGACGTTCTACAGAGTGCACCATTTCTTTTTCTCCTAGAGCAACTAGACACGAAATGAGTTAATAAGTATTGCTGTACCACATTGATTAAATATAAATACCGTCGGTAATATAAATTATTATGAAAGATATGCAATTACCTGAACGAATTGATGTTTTTTCTAACACGCAACGAATTAGAACTGAGTTATCTAAGCGTTTTGGAGATGCAGAGGTAAGCTTTGATTCGCTCTTTCAGTATAGCACACATGGATTTTATGATCTTCCTGCGAAGCAGGCTCTTTCTGTATTAGAAACTATTAGTGCTACAGGTGAGCGAGGTGAAGAATATGAGATTAGAGATAGTCAAACTGGAGCGTATGTACAAATACATAGGGGTGGTATGACCTATACTACTCCTGAAGAGATTAATACTCTGTTAGAAGGATTATAATTCTAAAATAAACTGCGTATTCCTTCAAGCATGGGCAAATATGCCGCTGTATATAATGGTGCGCGCGCAATTGTCGCAATTGCCCCCGAAGTTATACCTCTTGAAATATTACCGAGTGTTTTATCATCTAATAAACGATATATACCATATCCTAATGCTATTTCACCAATAACAGGTACGGGCAGTACTAAACCAGTAAGAACTGAAAGACTAATGTATTTGTCACGAGTAGACATCAAAGGTTGCTTAGAATTCATCAAGCTTACTTCTTAGCAGTAAGTTCAATACAAACACCAGCAGCTACAGTAGCTCCAGCGTCTCTGATTGCAAATCGTGCCATGTGTGGGTTCTTAGCTTGCGTTTCAAGTACTAAGTTACCGATTGGCTTGAGTCGTACTTTTGCTACGTCACCGTTCTTGAGGAAGTCAGGGTTTTCTGTCTTCTCGCCGTTAGGTGCCATTTTTTCAATGATTTCAACGAATTGGCATGGAATTTGAGCTGTGTGAACGTGGAATACTGGAGTGTATCCTTTAGCAATAACAGTTGGGTGTGAAATAACTGCGATTTGAGCTACGAATTCTTCAGCAATTGTTGCTGGGTCTGCAGCATCACATACTACGTCGCCTCGTGCTACATCTTTAGCACCTACGCCTCGAATGTTAATACCTACATTATCGCCTGATTCAGCTTCTTGTTGCTGTTCATGGTGCATTTCAATCGTTCGAACTTCACCTTCAACGCCTTTTCCTGATCGACCAGGTAGAACAACTACTTTTTGACCAATCTTCATAACACCAGTCTCAATCTTACCTACAGGTACAGTTCCGATTCCAGTAATGTTATATACGTCTTGGAGTGGCATTCGCATTGGAAGTGTGGTTGGCTTTTCAGGTTGAGCAAACAAATCAAGCTGTTCAAGTACAGTTGGACCTTTATACCATGGCATGTTTTCTGATTTGTTAACGATATTATCGCCTTTGAAGCCTGAACCAGCAATGAATGCCATATCGTCAGTCTTGTAACCTGCTTGTTTGAGAATTACTGATACGTCTTCTACTACTTTCTTGTACGCATCTTCTTTGTATTCAACAGTGTCCATCTTGTTAACAAGTACTGATACTTGTCCAACACCCATTGTTCGAAGTAACCATGCGTGTTCTTTAGTTTGTGGTTGTACTCCTTCTGCTGCTGCAACACAAAGGAATGCACAGTCAGCTTGAGATGCTCCAGTAATCATGTTCTTCACAAAGTCTTTGTGACCTGGTGCGTCAATAATTGTTACTTCATATTTCTGAGAGATAAGCTTTTGGTATGAGAGGTCAATAGTAACTCCTCGTTCACGTTCTTCCTTGAATCGGTCCATAACGTATGCAAACTCGAAACCAGCTTTTCCGTGCTCTGCTGCGAGAGCCTTAAGCTTTTCAAGTTCTTGCTGTGGAAGTGATCCAGAGTCGAACATTAATCGTCCAATCGATGTACTTTTTCCGTGGTCAACGTGACCAACAAAAGCAACGTTTAGTGTAGGTTTTTCTTTAGCCATTGTTTTAATGTGTTTGTTTAATGTATCCTGTTGTAAATCTGGGGGTTTATAAATTTTTTGGTGAGTGTAATAATTATGTTACATCACATATATATTTCCAGGCAAACAAAAGATGTTTATAGTCGATAAACCTTACTAACCCATGAATAGTCGCGGAAGCATTATTTGGGTTGCAGTAAGTATTGTTGCAATAATTGTAGGTATTGGACTGATTATGGAGCGTGCAGGGTTCGCAGATTCCCCAACCACTACACTAAATGAGACCGATTCAACCAATACTCCAACACCCTCAGAGCAAGCTATAGGGGGATTTTGCGGTAGTGCAACGTTTGATACATGTACAACTGACGCTGATTGCGCTCCTGCAGGTTGTTCAGGACAAATTTGCGCTGGCGTAGACGGAGAAGAATTGTTTTCGACATGTGAGTGGCTTGAATGCTATGATAGTGCTGCGTATGGTGTAGGGTGTGGGTGTTTTGAGGGCCAATGCCAATGGTCACAACAAGGCATTATAACAGACATTACACCCATTCGTTCCGACGTAGTATTTACAACAGACGATGGTAAGCGAATAGTAGGAAATCACTACGATACCCAATCAAGAGAGCAAGGGGTGCTTGCATTACACATGCTCGGAAGTTCGAGAGGCTCATATGACTCACTCATTAGCGCCCTTAATGCAGAAGGAATAGGGGTTGTTGCAATAGACTTTAGAGGACACGGGCTATCAGAAGAAGGGCCACAGGGATATACAACCTATTCAAATGCTCAAATACAAGCTATGATACATGATGTACAAGTTGGTGTCGCATATCTTAACGAACAAGGATATAGTTCATTAACAATTATTGGAGCGTCAATAGGTGCAAATCTCGCATTGCAATATGCTGCGCAATATCAGGGAATTGATAGGTTGGTGTTGCTTTCACCAGGCCTTAATTACCGTGGCATTTTAGCCGAACAATATGCAGAAGCCCTTCCTGCGACTACAAGTGTGTTCACTCTTGTTGCATCGGGTGATGGCTCATTAGAAGATGATGCTGCAACAATTCATGCTAAGGTGAATGGTGAGCGGCAATTTAGAATCACGAGCATTGGGCATGGTACCGATATGTTTATACATCAACCAGGCCTTGAAAGTGAAATCATAAGGTGGTTAGACAACTAAAGTGGTATTATTAGAATCAAGTGAAGTTGCATTGGGTAGTACACTACCTACGTTTTCCCTTAAGGATGCGTTTGAAAAAGAATACGATTCTGAAAAGCTCGTTGGGAAAAAAGGGTTGTTAATCGTATTTACGTGTAATCACTGCCCGTACGCACAAGCAGTTTGGCCACGAGTACTTCGTCTTGCTAATCAGTTTAAGGAGCTTGGGATTAACACAGTGGCTATTAATCCAAATATAAATCCTGATTATCCAGAAGATAGCCCTCATGCAATGAAACAATTTATCACGAATTGGAACGTGCATATTCCGTACCTTGTTGACCGAGATCAAGAAGTTGCTAAGAAGTTCGATGCACAATGCACGCCTGACATTTATCTCTATAATCATGGAAAAAAATTAGTCTATCATGGTCGCATCGACGACAATTGGCGTACTGAATCGCGTGTAACAAGTCACGAGTTACATGCTGCAATGAATGCGTTAAGTAATGATTTACCAATTAATCAGAAGCAAAAACCTTCGATGGGCTGCTCAATTAAGTGGGTGTAGGGCGATCAAAATCATCTTCGATTCGTTCAATATCGTTTTCGTCAAACGTCCCAAATGCAATTTCTAAAAATCGTGCTTCTTTATCCATTCCTTCAACTCGGTGTACTGCACCTAATGGTATGTGTACTGAGTCTCCCTTACTAACCTCAAATGTAGTATCATTAATAGTTACTTTCGCAGGATTATCGAGGAAGTACCAGTATTCTTCTCGTTGTTTATGTGTTTGAAGTGAAAGCCGCTTTCCAGGAAGGACAGTTATTACTTTGACAGTCGTCGATTCATTCAATGTAAATTGCTTGAACTCTCCCCAAGGGCGTTTGTCAAGAATGTGATTTGCGAGTGTCTCAACAGCTTTCTTTTCCATGTATTAATACTGCCTGTAGTCTTTAATTATTTTTTCTCAGCAAAACTTTTACTGATGCGTTGATTCCAAAAACTTGGTAATGGTGAATTAACAAAGCCGCGATAACTGTCTGCATAAATATAGGTGAGTCCACGATGCTGTTTGAGCATATCAAATTCTTCTGCAACTTCTGAATAGACGTCTTTTATTTTTTTACGTTCAAAATCTTTTTGCAATAATGATGATGGTTTCAAAACTAAAAAGTCTGCTTGGCGAATAATGTTCACGTCGAGGTTTGATGAATTTTGCGAAATAAATAGTATTGTCAGATTTTTGTGACGCGCTATAAGAAGTAACTCCGACAACAATTTATTTGGTTTTGCCATTGAGCTTCGTGAACTAAAGAGTATTCCTCCTTCATCAATGAGCACTATTGAATCGTTATGTAATTGTTCAATATCATCAACGACGGTTATCCATGCTGGCATTTCTTCTTGTTCAAAACCCATTGCAAAACATCGTTTTTGTGTTTGGGCATGCATGTTTTCAAGGACATGCACTCCATACGCTGTTTTTCCAGTTCCGCGTGCGCCGAGGATAATACCTATTTTACTTTCTGCATCGTGTAATTCTTTTTCAAATTCAAAATAAGTGCCATGCAGTTGTTTAAGCACTTTTGGTTCTTGATAATTTGCATTCATTTCAGCCCGTTTTTCGGCAACAACTTTTCTGTATCGTCGCTGTTTTTGCACTTCTTTCGTCCGAGTGATTAGTGAGGCAATTCCTTTCCCAATATAATAGGGTGCTTTAATAAATGAAACAAGCGGGTGCTCGGTTCGTTCAAACGGTGTTTCTTCTATTTTTTTAGGCATGTTGCACCTCCGAGTACCTATAGCATCCTAGCTCATGATCATTCACAAGCCCGACAGCTTGCATATAGGCATAGATTATTGTTGACCCTACAAAGCTCATCCCTCGTTTTTTCAAGTTTTTAGAAATTGTATCTGATAGTTCTGTTTTTGCAGGCAAGTCTCTCATTGTTTTGAAACTGTTTTGCAATGGTTTATTATCAACAAACGACCACAAATACTTAGAAAAGCCCCCATGTTCTTTTTGTATGTCTAAGAACACCTGTGCATTCTTCACCGCTGCTCTGACCTTTAACCGATTTCGTACAATGCCTTCGTTCGATAATAATTCCTGTATCTTTGCTTCATCGTACGAAGCAACTTTCTGCACGTCAAAATCGTCAAATGCTTGCTTGTAGTTCTGTCGTTTATTGAGTATGGTGGCCCAGGAGAGTCCGGCCTGGGCCCCTTCTAAGATAAGCATTTCAAATAAGTGGCGATCGTCGTGTGAAGGAACACCCCACTCGGTATCATGATACTGCTCATACATTGTATTCCCTTCTTCAACCCATCCGCATCGTTGCATGGTTTTATGACACGTTTCAACCATTTAAAGATTCGTAGCCACTCTGCCAGAACAATACATAAAAACTCTAATGAGTGCTCACAAGTATGCATCCAGCACGTGACGGTTCATTTGATAATTTGATTGTTGTGTCAGCGACGCAAAATACTGATTTCGCGCAGAAAATAGCTACCTATCTTAATATTCGATTATGTAAAACTGAACGACTTGATTTTCGCGATTCAGACCTCAAAGTACGTATTGCTGAGGAAGAAAGTGTACGTGGTAAGGACGTCTATCTTGTCACAACTATAGAACCTCCATTTTCTCAAAGACTCCAAGAACTGATTGTCTGGATTGATGCACTTATTAGTGGTGCTGCTGAAAGAGTTACATTAGTCCTTCCTTTTCTGTTTGGTTCTCGTCAAGATAGAAAGACAAAGCGTGGTGAACCAATTAACGTTCGAGCATATATTAACGCCCTTGTCGGTGTTGCAAAAGAGCATGGATCTAAAATAGGAGTTATGACTGCTGATTTGCATTCTGAACAATTACAAACTCTCGCGATGTATTTTGATTCGCTCAAAGCATTACCTCTTTTTGCAGCTGATATTAAAGAAAAGCACTCTGATATTGCAGTCATTGCCCCCGATGCAGGGGGTCTAAAAAAGGCTGAGGAGCTCGCTAAGCGCTTAAATGCATCTGCCCTTGCCTGGATTGCTAAAACACGTCCTAAAGAAGGTGAAGCGATGACCTATGGGATTTCTGGCGATGATATTCAGGGTAAAACAGCGGTGATTATTGATGATATGATTGATTCTGGTGGAACACTCGTTAAAGCATGTGAAGCTATTCGTCATGCGGGAGCTGCAGAAACCTTAGTGTATGTTACGCATTTACTTCTAACAAAACCTGATAATCTTGCGAGTATCCCTGCTAAAATTATTGGCACCGATACGATTTACCATCCTGCAGCCAAACTATCCTATCTTGATATTCATACTCTTCCGCTCTCCTCAGTGTTTGCAGAAGCTATTCGGAGAAAACACTTGGGTGTTTCCACACGAGAATTATATAGTGAAAATGTGGCTGATGTGATTAAGTATTCACAAACGAGTGTTGAGAAACTCTAACTATATCGACTCGCTGGATGCACGATTGGTTCTGTTCGTTTTAGCTGCTGTGGTTTTATTTTAGCTTCTATTCGTGTTAATTCTCGCTCAATAAATGCGTTAACTCGCTTACTCATACTTATTCCTTCTTTTTTACAATGCTCAGAGTACTTTGAGTACACCTCATCATCAAGATTAAAGGTTTTCAGTGCCATCTTTTTCTATTATGTAAGTTATGTAATATTAATAAACGTTTCGAAAATATGAAACTACACCCTAGCAGTTATGTAATATTACATAACTTTGTTCAGTTAATTAAAAAATTAAATAAGATTAATAAAGAATTACTGGTTTTCACTCAAACCTTTACGTTCTCGAATCTTCTTGATAACATTATCTTGCAAGTCTGGCGGCAATCGCTTAAAGTGCTGATCTACAAGTGAGGAAACACCACGACCTTCAGTATTAGAACGCAAGTCATTACTCCACCCAATCATTTCTGACACTGGAACACTTGCCTTAATAGTTACACCGGCTTCTTCTTGTGTCACATCGTCAAGCACTCCTCTTTTTTGTGAGACAAGTGCTGTAACCTTACCCATGTAATCAAGTGGTGCTTCAATTTGGTGTGTCTGAACTGGTTCGAGTAGTCCAGGACCTGCTTGTTGCATTGCTTCATACATTCCCTTACGCACTGCTGGATAGACCTGTGCTGGCCCTCTATGCATATGGTCAACGTGTAGTTTTGCGTCATGAAGTACTACTTTAACTTTAGTAAGTGGTTCTTTAGCTAAAGGCCCACCATCAACTACTAGTTTGAAACCATCCATTATTGAGTCGATAACGTCAGCTAAAAGTACGAGTCCTCGAGTTCGGTCTTCAAAGATACATCCCTTGTAAATTTCTTTTACCTCTCGTGCTTCATCACTAGAGTATCCTAAGTCTTCAAATTGTTTCCAAACATCTTCTGCTTTCTTCTTAAGACGCATTTCAGGTAAGTTTCCTTCTTGGAATGCTTCATAGACTGCATCTTCGAGTGGTTCAATACTCATGAAGAATGTGTTGTGCCCGTTAGGTGTTCGTGCTTGGACAGTAGGGCTTTCTTTAGCTACAGTTTCTCGGTATACAATAATTGGAGGACCCATTTTTACTTGTAAGTTCTTTTCAGTCTTAATACGGTTTTCAATAATTTCAAGGTGTAATTCTCCCATTCCTGAAATTAAGTTTTCTCCTGTTTCTTCATTAATTTCAATTTGTAATGAAGGGTCTTCTTTAGCTACTTGTCGTAGTACATCAACGAGTTTTGGTAAGTCAGCTGCTCGTGTTGCTTCAATACTCTTAGTAACGACAGGTTCGAAAATGTGCTTAATAGCTTCGAAGGGTTCTACTTCATCAGCTGAAACTGTTTCTCCAGCAAACACTCCCTTAAGCCCTACAAGCCCTACAATATTACCTGCAAGTACACGATCAACCTGTACTCGTTGCGCTCCTCGATACACTGATACTTGTTGTAAGTTAATACGCTTTTTAGCTAAGTTCATGTAGACTGATTGACCTTGCTTGAATGCTCCTGAAAATAAACGTCCAGTCGCTACTTCACCAGCGTTCTTGTCAATGACAATCTTAGTACATACAAATGCTGGTTCCCCTTTCTCGTCACATAAGATAAGGTCTTTACCAAACTTGCTCTCAGTATCTCCATGCCAGATTTTTGGAATACGATATTTTTGAGCTGTTCGAGGGTCTGGGTGGTGTCGTGCTACCATGTTAAGAACTACTTGGTGAATAGGTGATTTTTTAGCGAGGACTTTGTACGCATCTGATTGCTCATCATTATACGCATCAATAATCTCTTTGAAGCTAATATTATGCTTCTGCATGTACGGCACAGATAAAGCCCAATTATGATATGCCGAACCAAATGCTACAGACCCATCAGCAACATTCACCTGGAATTTTTCTTTGTATTCTGGTTCTGCAATTTTACCAATAAGCTCGTTAACTTTCATGATTACAGCCATGAATCGTTTCTGCATTTCTTCAGGTGTTAACTTCACTTCTCGAATAAGCCGGTCTACTTTGTTAATGAAGAGTACTGGTCGAACACGTTCTTTAAGCGCTTGTCGCAAAACTGTTTCTGTCTGAGGCATTATTCCTTCAGAAGCACATACAAGTACAATACATCCGTCAACTGCTCGCATAGCTCGAGTTACGTCACCACCAAAGTCAACGTGTCCTGGAGTGTCAATTAGATTAATAAGATAGTCTTTATCATCAAGCGTGTGAACCATTGATACAGAAGCAGAGTCGATAGTAATTCCTCGTTCTGCTTCGTCATCGTGGAAATCAAGCATTCGTGCTTTACCAGCGAGTTCTTCACTCATCATGCCAGCACCTGCAACAAGATTATCTGAGAAGGTAGTTTTACCGTGGTCGATGTGCGCAGCAATCGCTATGTTACGAATTTGCTCAGGCTTATCCATGAGCTTCATAATTTTTTGTGTTTTATCGTCCATTGTATGGTAAATCTTAGGTATCTAAGAAGATACCGTAGTGTGACGTAATAGGTTTAAAAGGTTTACTATTTGTGACCCATATAATCAGCTAGTAAGGCTTCAAAACGAGCTGGCTTATACGTTTCAGGTGTTTCAGGCAATACGTGATTGACAATAGCAGCTAATCTATCGGTAGAGACTCCTAATTGAGAGAGTTGTGCAAGATCAGCATGAACTTTTTTTCGTCCAGCCTCATATTTAACTACTGCTGCATCAAGCCCTTTCCTGTAAACATAAGTATGTTTGTCTTCATCAGCCTGGGTTGGTTTTCCGCGTTCTTCAGCAGTAGAGATTACATCTAAAATATCATCTCGTTCCTGAAATGCTTCTGAAACAGTGATACCTATTCGGTTTAGAGGAGTGTGATATGCCTTTCCTTTACCTAAAAGATACACTGGCAATTCAGTTGCTAAACTAAAAAGCCTATTTTTCCACAAGCGTGCAGCATCAGATTCATTAGGAGTTTTATCTTTTTTAAGATCTAATTCTTGTCCACGCACCATAAGACGGATTGTTTCACTCACAAGTCCTTCAACACCATGTAAATCAGTAGGATACCCGTAAGTATGTGCATGGCGAATAGCATTATTCATTATAAGATGGCGTCCTACATCCCAAGTAAGCGTTGTTGCAAGTTCTGCTGTTGCCTCTCCATATTGAACTCGTGCAGTTGGCTTACCACGACGCATTGATCCCCTATCCATAAAGTATGAATCATCTTGAAGAAGTGATGCAGTATGCAGTTCTTCAATACCCACTGCACTCTCTACAGCACGCATAGGATCGCCACCGAGTGCCTCATAGAATTCTAAAAAAAGTATTGGTCGCCCGCGCCCACCACCTTTAGTTTGGTATACTGCAGCTTCAAAAGCATCACTTCGATCATGAGGATGTAGTAATTTTTCACTTTCAAATTCAAGTGTTGAACGTCGTTGCTCAAAGATACTAATATTTGTATCAATCATATTTTTCTGGCTGAGAAGATGTTCTTCAAGGGTGCGAGCCATATCCCTCACAGCGTCGAGCCATTTTTAAATATTTAGAAAGTTTACCGTGCAGCGTCTGCTTGTTTTTCAAGCTCGTTCTTTTTGGTTAAGCAATAGCTTTCCATGTTTTCATCTGCTGTTAAGATAATTTCGTTTGCGAGGCTTTCTGCCATTTTCTTTTTCTTACCAAAGCACTTGCTGTATGAACCTTGCACTAACCATCGAATTGCCATGTTTACTCGACGCATTGGACTTGAATCGACTGCTTGCGGGTATCGTGCTCCTCCATATTCGATAGTAGTAATCTCATCTCGTTGAGAACCTTTTTCTATTGCACGAACTAACACTTGCACTGGATTTTCTTTTTTTCGTTCTTCAATAATTTTCAAAGTATCTAAAACAATCTTAATATTGCTATTGTATTTACCTGATGCCCATGATGTAATAATTTTGTGTTTTTTACCGGTGTGGCCGGGTACTGCAATACGATTTGCTAAGCGTTCAAGAATATGTACATTTGCAGCGTCAAACTTTGAGCCTTGACGACCGTGTGATTTCACAAGTAGTTTTCCTTGCAAGTTAATATATGGCTGAAGTGCTTCATCACTCACAACAACTTCTCCCATATCATACATATCAAATGCTTTAAATTCCATTTAACGTCGTCCTTTCTCGATCTTACCTGTTACAAGCCTATGTAATGGTTGGTCATTTACTTTAATTACTTGAAATCGAATACCACGAATATCTCCTTTAGAACGCCCTTGCTTTCCACCGATTCGTTCAATTACTACTTCGTCATGTTCATCAACGAATTTCTGAGCGAGATTTCCTGGAATAAATGCACCTACTTGCGTTCCATTCTTAATAAGCTGTACTTTACAACATTTTCGCATTGCTGAGTTTGGCTGTGCTGCTTCTTTTTGGAATTTTTCTATAACAATACCTTTAGCTTGCCATGAACGACCTAAAGGATCAGACTTCTCTTTAAGACGTTTCATTCGTGCCTTGTAGGCTTTCTTCTTCCACCGGTCGTTCTTCCGGTTCTTTTCAATTTTTCGAGCGTTTAAGAGTCCCATTGTTGATTGATTTTTTTAGAACTAGGGGGTTTTAAAGGTTTTGGGTCACCTGTTATACTATCCGTAGTTCTTTTCCGAAGTAATCTTCAAGAATTTGAGAGAGTTCAGCGAGTCGACGTTTATTTCGTCCTAAGAGTGCTGCTTTATTACGTGATCCTGCGGTAATAACAATACAATCCTCTTTTATCTCAAGTGATACGAATGTTATTGGGTCTACAATATCAGATACAAATCGTGTTATTTCTTCAATACTTGATGCATCTTTAATTATTTTTACTTTTTTACCGAGTCGTTGAGAAATTTCCCGTACGTTCTTTCCGCCAGGACCGATTGTTTTAGAAAGCATTGACGAAGGAACAGCGAAGATAATATGGTTATTATACACAAAACATTTTTTTGTTTTAACACGCGTAACCTTATCTAACAAGTTAATGTATCTCATGAGTTGCATGTTAATTGTTGCCATTATAGTGTTTGTGTTCCTCAGAAGTTTATAAGTTTAATGCAGACATTACGCAGCTGCTTTTGCTCGCTTTGCCTCTAGTTCCTTATCAATTAAAGGACCTGTTACTTTTACAAGTAAGCCTGGCAGTCCTGTACCAACAGGCACTGGTTGATTAAGCATTATATTCTCAACAACTGATGCAAGTTCGTCCTTCTTACCTTGGATGGTTGCATGTACGAATTGTTTGTCTGGTGTTTCAAACGCTGCTCGTGCGAATACACTTGATTTGTGAGAGATAATACCCATTCGAGTTACTCCACGAACAAGTCCTGAAGTTGTCATTGCGTCAGCGACGAGGTCGAGGTGTCGTTCGTTAATGTCAAGACCCTGTCCTTCGAGAACCTTACCGATTTCGTTGACAATTGCTTGTCGTGCTGCTTCAATACCAAGTACTTTTGCAATTTCATGCAAGTTGTTTGAGAAAACTTTATTTGGATTAATACCCTTGATTTCAAGTACGTCTTTGAGATTACTTCCTGCTGTTCGAACAATATAATCGCGTCCTTTGTGAGAAACGACTACTTGAACAACGCCTTTGACTCCTGAAACAATAGTGCTTCGTAGTTTTTGTTTGAGCTTGTAGAGTTCTTTAAAGTCTAAGTCTTTTGCAGCTTTAAGTTTGAGAACTGTATCATCACCTGTTACGTCAAAGCCCTTATCTTGTAATCGTTCCATTATTTTGCCTGCGCCTACGTGAACATGCTTGAGTGCTTCTGAATCAAGCATAATTTCAATTCGCTTAGTTGCAAAGTCAATGTTCATTTCCTGTGCAATTTCTTCAAGTTTCACTTCTCGAATCTTTTCAGCAACGATTCGTGCATCTTTTTCATTGTTGTGATCCTTATCAAGATAAATATCCATTGACGGTGTTGATGGTTCTTTTCGTGCGTCAAATATTTCAATTAGACGTGGAAGACCCGATGTTACCTGTAATTCTGCAACTCCTGCTGAGTGGAATACGTTTAGAACCATCTGTGTTGATGCTTCACCAAATGATTGTGCTGTCACAACACCGACTGCTTCTCCAGGTGCTGCTTGTCCTAGCTTGTGGAGTTGTGCTACGTCTTTACCGTCTCCACCGTACTTCAATTGAATAAGCTGGCCTGATGCATCTCGCACAGTTCCATCATACTCAAGACGCATGTCTTGAAGTGCCGATACTATTCGTCGGAATAAGTACCCTGACTTCGGTGTTCGAAGAGCAGTATCCATCAGCGCATCTCGACCAGTCATTGCTCCAAAGAAGAATTCTGTTGGAGTAAGACCATCGAAGAATGATGATTTAATGAATCCGTGTGCAGCAGGCCCTAAGTCGCCTTTCTCAAAGAACGGTAGTGTTCGGTCAGTATATCCAAATGAGATTCGCTTATCCCATAATGACTGTTGCCCTACGGAACACGCAATCTGTGAAATATTCATGGTGCTACCGCCACCACCTGCAGCCATCATATGGCTGATATTACCATCCTCAGATAAGTTCTCATTGATTACCTTACCAATGTTAGTACGTACTTCGTTTAAGACTTGTGAAATCTTAACTTCTCGTGATTCTTGGACGTCTTTACCTGGAATAAGTTCTAGACTGCCTGATTGTGCTTGTTCAATAATCTTTTCTGTTTTCTTAGTTGCATCAGCAATTAGTTTTTCAGTTTCTGCACGTACCTTGTCAGGAACGAATAAGTCTCGTAGAGAAAGCGTATATCCTCGTCGGGTAAGATATGAGGAACCAAGTGTGAATGAACGTTCAATAGCTTCTACAGTTGCTTCTCGACCAACTTGTTTATCAAGCTCGCGAACCATAACACCATCTTCTGATCCAAACGTATTTTCACCTGAAAGGTCAGTTGGCATAGTTATTTTTGCGTCTGCAGGAATAATTTTCTTGAATACATCAAGTCCAGTTAGTGATTTAGCTTTTCCTTCATTAATAATTCCTGTTTGGAAGAGTATTTGGTCTGCTTCGGCTTTATCAAAGGTTTGCCTTCCTAGAACATACGTTCCAGTTACCGCGTCAGCAACGCCACCAATTAAGTTGATAGTATTCTTACTTGAGATAATATTATTATTAACGTTAAGAAGAATTTCTGCTTCTGAACGCGCTTCTTCTGTTTGTGGTGCGTGAATGTTTGTTTCGTCACCGTCAAAGTCTGCGTTGTACGGAAATGCTGTTGCAGGGTGAATTCTAAATGTTCGACCGGGTAATACACGCACTTTGTGACCCATAATACTTTGTTTGTGAAGTGATGGGTGTCGATTGAAGAGTACTATGTCGCCATCCTGGAGATGTCGCTCTACCTTATAGCCTGGCTCGATTTCAGTACAGAGATCGTCTACTAATTCTGGTGTGATTCGCTTTCGTCGTCCGTCTGGCCGTACAACATAGTTTGCTCCAGGATATTCTGATCCTCGTCGAATAAGGTTTTGTAATGATTCTTTGTTAGCTGTTGTCACACAATTTCATACGGTACTCCAACTTCATTAACTTTCAAGTAAGGATCTGGTGATAAAACAGTTCGTCCAGAGAAGTTTACACGTTTACCTGCTAAGTTCTTTCGAATACGACCTTCTTTACCTTTGATTCGTTCAGTAATTGTCTTTAAAGGTTGTCCTGAACGATGTCGTGCTGGTGGAATTCGCGTTACATTGTTATCAAAGAACGTTGTTACATGATATTGTAAAAGATCCCAAAGATCTTCAATAATTACTTCTGGTGCTCCAGCGTTCAAGTTTTCCCATAATCGCTGGTTTGCCCGTACAATATCTGAGATCTTATGTGTTAGGTCGTCTTCTGATCGTTCTCCAGTGTCAAGTGTAATTGATGGTCGAACGTTTACTGATGGAACAAGGAGTTGTGACACAATACCCCATTCTGGACGGCAGGTTTTAGGATTCATACCTATTTTCATTAATTCTTCATCAGGAATGTTAATAAGAATTTCTCGAATTTGGTTCGGGAATAATCGCTTTTTACCAATATAGAATGAACTTGGTTTTTCAAGACGTACTTTTTCTTGTGGTTCGCCAGTAAATGGACATTTTCGTTTATCTCGTGCTTTCTTAGCACGTTCTGCAGGAGAATATTTTGCTAATTGTTCGTCTGGTAGCATAAGTTTTCCACTTTGGTGGTGGAAACATCGAAGACATAACTCAATGAGGGGCACGTACTTAATATGCATAATCGGACGTGCCATTTCAATATGTCCCGGATATCCTGGACAGTCTTTCATTGTTGCACCGTCTGTCCGACATCGAATTCCAGGGTCAATAGCTCCAAGTCGCAAGTCCATTAGACCACCATCTACTGGAAATCCGTCAATATCATATAATTCTGGGGTTACAATTTTAGCAACGCTCAGTTTCTTTATTTCTTCAGGACTTACCAAGCTAAATCGAAGTGCTTTTACCTGCTTTCGTACAACATCAAGCATATTACTCATATTTATTCTTCAAATCCATTTTAGTTAGTATGTGTAGTCCAAGTAATTCGTCCATCAAAAGTTTGAATGCGTATGAAACTTCTACCGGTTCAATCTCTGAACTGTTACAGAGTGGGCAATAGTTTTTATTTCTAATGTGATCGCGAATTCCTCGCCCACCACACTTCTGACATGCGTAGATGATTGTCTTGTCTGAATCATATCGTTCTTTAAGTAAGAGTGATGCTCCGTGTCCAACAATTGCTTGTTGCTCCATTTCTCCAAGTCGAAGTGCTCCACCACGTGCTCGTCCTTCAATTGGCTGTCGTGTCAGAAGTGCTACTTTACCTGATGCTCGAGCGTGAATTCTATTCTTTACCATAAACTTAAGTCGCAAGTAATGCATGTTTCCAATATAAATTTTAACATCCATTTTCTTACCAGTTATACCGTTATAGAGTGTTTCTTTACCGTCAAATGAGAAGCCCATTGAAGTAAGTGAGTCTTCAAGTTCAGTAACGTTACTTCCTGAAAATGGCGTTCCATCAACAACTCGTCCAGTATTCGCAGCCACTTTACCAGCGAGGAGTTCTATCAGATACCCAACAGTCATACGTGATGGAATACCGTGCGGGTTGAAGATTATATCCGGTTTGATACCGTTTTGAGTGAATGGTACGTCTTTAGCATCTAATATATGCCCTACAACACCTTTCTGACCGTGTGGTGTTGAGAACTTATCGCCCATCTCAGGAATTCGAGGATCGCGTGTTCGTACTTGTGCAATTTTATTACCTTCTCTATCAGCTGTAATAAAGACTGCATCAATAATTCCCTTTTCTTCTTGTCGAATAACAGTACTTCCTTCTTTCTTGGACTGAATACTAATATCTTTTGCTTCACTTAAGAATTTAGGTGGCGTTACACGTCCAATAACGACTTCTCCAGAGCTCAAAGCTGCTTCGGGATAGACAACACCATCATCTTCAAGATAACGGTATGATTCTTCTGTCCGGTAGCCTGAAACGTCTTTATCTGGGACCATAATCTCATCTCGAAGACCACCAGCATAGTACAGTTCAGATGCTTTGTAAGGCCTAAAGTATGTTCCTCGACCAAGTCCTCGTTGTACACTTGCTTTGTTTAGAACGATTGCGTCTTCAATATTATGTCCTTCGTAAGGCATAATTGCTACAATTAAGTTTTGTCCTGCTGGGTGAATATTTAGAGTGTCATAAATAAAGCTTTTTACAATTGGTCGCTGTGGATAGTGCAAGATTGCTACATCAGTATCAAGACGTACAAGATAGTTTGCGGCATAAATACCTAATGACTGTGTTAATGTCTTACTACCACGTAGAAGACGTGCTGACTGGTCGTGGTTTCCAAAAGGTACAAGTGACGTAACAAGACCAAACATATCAACAGAGTCAATTTCAAGGTGCGTATGCTTGTCAGTAAGTTCTTCAGACTTGAGCGCTACAAAGGTGTCTTCTTCCTCGCCAGCGTCTAAGTATTCAATAATTCCTTCCTTAACTAAGTCTTTCCAATCCATTTTGCCTTGTTCAAGAAGGACTAAATGTTCGTCTTTGAGCTTACTAACTCCATTTTCTACAACAATAACTGGTCGCAATACTCGTCCAACTTCTGTTGAAATAGCAACTGAGCCCACTTCATTTTCACTTCGTACACCAAGTTCGTCAGGCAATTCTCCTGCTCGTCGTGCTGTACGTACTTTGACTGCGAATTCCTGAGCATTAGGCACAGTACCCACAAATCGACCATTTAGGAATACGTCAGCGCCTTCTTCATCAACACTAACGCCAAGTGTCTTGAGAAATGCAATTGCTGATTCATCATCAAGACCTGATTTAGTAGATACCTTTGCTAAAAGTGCTAAGTTCTTCTTAAGTCCAATTTCAGTTCCTTCAGGGGTTTCTGTAGGGCAGAATCGACCAAAGTGTGTTGGGTGAAGTGTTCGTGCTTTGAAGTTTTCTTGTTCTCCAGGAAGCATACTTGATACTTTCATTAATTGGGATAAAATCTTCAAGTAATTTGTTTTGTCCATATTTTGTGTTACACCACTTCGTTCACCAATCCATGAACCAGTAGCGATAGCACTTTCAATACGGTGCGTTAGAAGAGTTGACTTTGCAATAGTCTTTATTGAATAGAACTTCTTTCGCTTAGCGATTTTCTGTAAAGAATATTGAATATCCTTAACAAGAATGTTCATATTAACTCTGAAAAGTTCAGAGAGTAAGTTTCCGGAAAGCTTGACTCGCTTGTTCGCATAATGGTCTTTATCAGTTCGAATTGTTGAGTCATGTTTTGCATCAATAAATTGCTTAAGTAATTTACAAAGCGTAAGTGCTTTTTCTCGTCGAGTTTCTTCAGTAGTCCCCACATTTGGTAAGAAGTACTGATCAATTCGCTGTTTTACACGTTCTAGAATTTCATCTTCAGTGCCCTGAATATTTGATTTTTCTGCAATATACAGAAATGCGTCTTGTTCTGATTGTACATTTGCATATTCATATAAGTTAACAATAATACTATCATCTTCTCGACCGATATATTTCGCAATATCAGCTTCTTTAGTAAGTCCAAGGGCCTTAGCAAGCACAAGTGCTGGAATATTCTTAAGACGACTAAAGGTTACTTCTAAAATCCCCTCATTTGTTTCTGAAACAGTTGTTGGAATTCTGTACGGGCCCCGTTGAGAGAATAAACGCAGAATAAGACCTTGACGACCTTCGTCGATAAATGGCTGATTAGCTGCTAAGTCCTCAGTCATAGTAATAATTCGCTCATTACCGTTAATAATAAAGTATCCTCCAGGATCAAGAGGGTCAAGATGTGCTGCACGCATTTCATCTTTGTTCATTTTACCAGCATTACAAACGGAACTTCGAACAATAACTGGAATTCGTCCAATTTCTACCTCTGCACTATCTGATTGTTCACCAAATCGAACAGTAATCTCAGCATACACTGGTGCCGAATACGTTAAGTTTCGTAGTCGAGCTTCAGTTGGTGTAATAATACTTATTCCCCCATCAGCCTCAATAACATTCGGCTTATCAATACGCACCTTACCAAATCGGACCTCTACTTCTTCGTTTTGAACAGTATTATTAATCTCATCAACGATTTCTTGCATTCGATGTTCTACAAAATCGTTAAAACTCACAATGTTAGATTCTACAACTGAGTGTTGATCAAGATATTTTTCAACTAGAATATGTTTTTGTTTTGTTTGCATTTACACTACCACCCGAAAATACTCTCGCGTTTCATCACCAAACTGTCGTTCAATACGAAGCACATCGCCCTGTGCGCATCCCTCAGGAACAATTGGATCTTTGAGCATGATTTTAGGAAGCTGTGAAAGAGTAATATTGTATTGCTTTAGCAGTACTTGTACCTCTTCAGGGGATAATTTTGAGTGTTTTGGTTGTAGGGCGTGCATTGTGATTAATGTATCAGCAGTTATGGTAGTGAGTAACAACTGCGGAATAATGAAAGATTGTTACGAATCCTTTTTAAAAGTTTCGGCTAATTCTTCATTGATACCGCGTTTTTCCACTTGTTTCTTGCTGCGAATGATATAGGTGGTATTGGTTTCTTACTGTTGCTTTAAGTTTATCACCATACTCTTTTGTAAGACTAAAGCGAGCATTACGTACTAATCTATCAATTGTTCCGAGTAATGCATCTCGTGCATTTTCTGTAGGTGCAGCTGCCATCACTAATTCTTGCTTTTGAATTCGATCATGGTAACTTACTTGTAATGGTTGTAATTGTTGTTCTGTCATCGTTGTGTTTTTTTGTACTCTCTCTTTTTAAAAGTTACGTTACCAAACGTTCTTTCTGATCTTCTCTAGCCTTTTTGTTCCTCGCTTTGCTGCGGACAAAAATTCGTCGGAAAATAGAAATGACCCCAGGGGGATTTGAACTCCGTAGCAAGTTTGCATACGAGCGAGGATCCCGGCAAGTTTACTTGACGAGGGCCTGAATATCCCTCTTTGGATGACCCCAGGGGGATTTGAACCCCCGACACCTGGATTAAGAGTCCAGTGCTCTGACCAGACTGAGCTATGGAGTCGTGTGTTTGCATTCATAGAGTCCAGTGACGTCAAGAACTTTTTTGAAGAGTTCTTGATGCTTCAAGATGCGTAAGCATCTTACCGTCTGACCAGACTGAGCTATGGAGTCATGTATGCATGTGGTACAAAACCACAACTGCATGGAAGTGTAATTAGGAAAAAAATGGTATTTAAAACTTGGCTCTTATTGAGAAACAAATTTTTCAATATCTGCAGCACTCATAGCTCCACTTTTTCGATCAACTTGTTCTTTGTTCTTAAACAAAATAGTTGTTGGAATAGACATTACCTGAAATCGTTGTGCAAGTTCACCTTCTTCATCAACATTCACTTTCGCAAAGGAAACATCTTTTTTTGACTCTGATGCTTTTTCAAATTCTGGTCCCATCATTTTACATGGACCACACCACGGTGCCCAAAAGTCGACGACAGCAGTCCCTTCTTTAATAAAATCATCAAATGTTTGCGCTGTTAATTCTTTCATAGCGTTCTCAATTCCTAGATGTTAATAAATGTTTAGGCAACAGCGTTTACTCAGATAAAAATTGAAAATCTGTTACAGCTGAATAAGCTAATTTTCGATAATCCATATTGCGATCATTAATATTGTTAACTTCAATACCATGAGATGAAATAGAATATAGCTCTCCAGTTACAGTGTGAGTCTTATCTCCACGTATCATACGTTCTTCAACATAGGTTATTTTAACTCGTTTACCAATACCTGCATTTACTAACAAGTCTTCGAGTTTTTGACAATTCATAAATCAAAATAAACATAACAGATTAAATAAATTTGTATAATAAACTACTCGCCACACCCACTTCGCTGTGTATGTTTACAACTCGTGCACATGATTTCACAATTTCCAATTCGTTTTGCTGGCCCACCACAAATTGAACAAATAATGCCTTCATTTCCAAAGTCTTCAAGTGCCTTTTGTTCTTCTTTTGCTTCACTAAATTGAGGAACTTCAATTTCTGTCTTTGTAGTGTGCTCGCCAAAATTAGTAAGCATGTATTGTGCAACATAATCAACAATTGATGAAGCAGTTGTAATACGTGCTCGTTGTTCGTCAAGAGCCCCCCCACCGCTGTTCTTTACAAATCCTGCTGGTTCAAATTTTTGGTGGCGGAATCGCTTAAAGAGTGTTTCAACAGGAATTCCTGCCTGCAAGTTATACGAGACAGACGTTGCCCAACTATCCATGAGACCTCCAATAGTAGAGCCCATTTTGGACATGGTGACAAAGATTTCTCCTGGTCGATCATCGTCGTATAATCCTACTGTTAGGAATCCTTTATGCCCTGCAAGTTCAAACTTGTGCGTAACTGATTTGCGTGTTTGAGGTAGTTTTTCAAGTCCGCCTTTAATAATAGTAGTTTGTGCTGCTTCTCGCTCTACTCGTTCACCTTTTGTTTTTTGAGTGTTGAGCGGTTGGCTTCGCTTACTATTTTCCCGATAGACTGCCACTGCCTTAAGTCCTTGTTCCCATGCAAACAAGTATGTATCCATAATATCGTCGACAGTTGAAGACTCCGGCATGTTTACAGTCTTACTAATTGCTCCAGATAAGAACGGTTGAGTAACACCCATCATCTTAATATGCCCGTGTGGTTTAATTGCCCGATGACCTTTTGTTGCTTTAAATGCACAGTCAAAAATAGGTACGTGCTCATCCTTAAGTCCTGGCGCCCCTTCAATAGTTTCTTCATTTTCCAAATAGTCAATGATATTCTTAATTTCATTTTCAGAATATCCGAGATTGGTCAATGCGAGAGGGACACTCCGATTAACTATTTTAAGCATTCCCCCACCAGATAAGACCTTGTACTTAATCAGTGCAATATCTGGTTCAATACCTGTTGTATCACAGTCCATCATGAACGCAATAGTTCCAGTTGGTGCGAGTACAGTTGCTTGTGCATTACGATACCCATGCTGTTCACCAAGCGTTACTGCTTCCTCCCACGAGTCCCAAGCCTCATTAACTAAATATCTAAGATTACCTGGAATTTTATTAACATGAATGTCTTTTACATGATCACGATGCATGCGCATAACATCAAGCATAGGTTCACGATTTCGTTCATAGCCTGGAAATGGTCCAACAAGTTTTGCAAGTTCTGAAGACATACGATAAGCTTCACCACACATTATTGCAGTGATTGCTGCTGCAACTGCTCGTCCCTCGTCTGAATCATATGGTAAACCATAGCTCATGAGAAGTGCTCCCAGATTAGCGTACCCTAGACCGAGTGGACGATAATCGTGTGAGTTCTGAGCGATTTGTGCTGTTGGATAACTTGAACCATCAACTGCAAGCTCCATTGCAGTAATCATCATTCGTACAGTATGCTTGAAACGAGGAACATCAAACGTGCCGTCTACCTGTCTGAATTTCATCAAATTGATAGATGCTAGATTACATGCACTATCATCAAGAAACATGTACTCGCTACAAGGATTACTAGCATGAATGCGGTCAGTGTTTTTACAAGTATGGTATTTGTTGATAATTGTGTCATACTGCATTCCAGGGTCACCGCAAATGTGCGTTCCTTCTGCGATTTTACGTAAAATATCTCGTGCTTGTAATGTATCACACACCCCGCCACCTTGAACATACTTCGTTTGCCATTCTCCCCCATCTTTTGCTGCCTGCATAAACTCATCGGATGCACGAACTGACATGTTACAATTTTGAAATGCGATACTACTATATGCCTCCCCATTCATACCTCCATCGTATCCTTGTTCGATAAGCGCCCATGCTTTTCGTTCCTCACCTTGTTTTGAATCAATAAATTCGAAGATATCTGGATGATCAGTATTTAAGATTTCCATCTTGGCTGCCCGTCGTGTTTTTCCACCTGACTTAATTATTCCAGCATAGGCGTCATATCCTCGCATAAAGGAGACCGGTCCTGAAGCACGACCTCCACCAGTAAGTCGTTCTTTAGAACTTCTTAAAGGAGAACGATTAGTCCCTGTTCCAGAACCTTGTTTGAAGAGTGTTGCTTCAGAGACCTGAAGTGCTAAGATCGAGTCCATATCATCTTCTGTTTTTTGAATAAAGCATGCTGAGCATTGCGGGCGATCATCAGTCTTTGCCGCAGGTACAATTGTATTTGTTGCAGCATCCCACCGATAAGCTGATACACCGCCTGCTTGTTCATTATATTCCTGAATGCCTGCGTTAAACCAAACAGGAGAATTAAAGACAGCTAGTTGATTTAAGTTAATGGCTGTTAACTCATCTTGTAACAATTGTGCTTGTTCCGTATCAAAATACCCTTGCACTCTTGCCTGACGACCGAAGTATCGAGTAACACGTCCAATCAATTGTTCCATAGAACTTTCACGCTCACCCTTGGCCTGATCACCCCAAAAGTACTTTCCAGCAACTACCTTAATAGCAAGTTGTGACCAGGTCTTTGGATGTGAGACATTTGGCTGTGTAAAAATAACCTTGCCCATATCATCAGTAATATTTACCTCGCTTGTTTGCCATTCTATGGGGTTTCCAAATAAATCAAATTTGAAAGGGCTTTTGCCACTTTCAGTAAACATACGTTTGAGACGAACAGTTTGGGCCAATGTACCGACGGGACCTTTCGGCTCAACACTAGGAGAGGTTTCAGCACTTTCTACTTTTTCATATTTTCGTGATTCTTCCATTATTTTACAAGCTCCCGTATTTCTTTTTTGAAATCTGATAATTCAGCAAATTCACGATAAATTGAAGCAAAACGAATGTACGCTACCTTATCTAATTTTTTAATCTCGCGAGAAACAAATTCTCCGATGAACTGCGACTTTATTTCATTCACCCCTTTCCTTCGTATTTTTGTTTCTACCTTATCTAGCATTTTTTCTATGTGTTCGTCAGGTACCGGTCGTTTTTCACAAGCAGCTAGTACCCCTTTTTTTATTTTGGAGCGATCAAAAAGTTCACGATTTCCGTTCTTTTTGACTACCTTGAGTTCAGTTAATTCAACACGTTCATGTGTTGAAAAACGTTTCATACATTTTTGACATTCACGTCTCCTTCGCGTAAGTTTGCCAACGTCCCGCTTGTCCGTAACCCTTGTCTCGGTGTTTGAACAATATGGACACTGCATGTAACCTCTGTGCAATTACTACAACATCTTGTGGCGGCAATAACTGCCAAACACAAGTTATTGTGTTTTACAGGCATCCCAATTCTAAGAACTATTTAAACTTTTTCGTATTTTTTGAACTGGTTAGAACAATTTATAAAGCAATGTTCGTTTAAGGAACCATGACATTAGAAGAAATCCTTACAACCCAACCAGACCTTCCACTTTGGGTTATTGCAATAGTCCTAACATGGAGTTTGGCCTGGAAAGGAGCTGCTATGTGGAAAGCTGCACGCAATAAAAGCCCTATTTGGTTCGTAGCATTACTTGTAATTAACACAGTAGGAATTCTTGAAATTCTTTATATATTTCTTTTCTCAAAAATTACCCTCCCAGAAGTCGAAAAAATACACTCTCCGAAAAAAGAAAACAAGAAAAAGACTGCTAAAAAGAAGTAAGTGATTTCTGACCAAACCCACTATATACTGGAGCACTACCAAAAACATCATTGAGGAGTTCTCGAGCTTCTGAAGGATTCGCCAGTTTCCAAGCACACCAATCACACCAAGGCTTGCCACATGCAGGCCAATACTCATTTGTTTTAATACGATTAATCTTATCAATAGTAGCAAGTTTCAACCGGGCTAGTTGCTCTTGCGTCCTACTAGAGACTACTTGTTTGTTTTCTGCTAAGAAATGCCAAATAAGCTTTGCTTTTACGGGTTTGCCAAGTTTGGCCTGTACCCCCAAGTGATAAAATGCAAGTTGTTGATCTGTATCTGCTTGCTCCTGCGTTTTTGCCCGTTTAGAAGTTTTATAATCGTGTACTTCAATCGACCCATCAGGAGCCTCTACTAACCGATCAATAAACCCGCGTACCGCATACGTTTCTGCATCATCAAGAAAAAACCGCACTTCCTCCTCGATAGAAAGGGTATTTTCTTCAAACGGCTGGTGGGTTAAAAAGTAATTTGCAAGAAAGTGTGCCCCCTTATCAAAATACTCTTGTGCCGTGCCTGAACGAATGCGTACCCCATCAGAAAAATTAGTTTTCCAGTTTTCGGCAAAATGTGTAATGAGCTCATCAAGCGTAACCTTTCTATTTGGAGCTACATGATACAACCACTCAAGACTCTGATGCACAAGATCCCCTAAGAATAATTCCATGCTTGTCGGGACCTTAGGAAACTTCCTTGCGATATATTTTACTTTATGAGATTCCTTACACCAATCAAATGATTCGAGTCGTGAATGCGAATACACCTCAGCCATTACTACTCCCGATATCCAGCTATAATAAATGTTTAGGCACACAAGCAATATAAAGGAGTGAATCATACTAGTAAGATGGAAATGAGGTTCAAAAAAAAGCAAAAGGTACGACTCAAAATCGCCCCGTTAGAAGACGATATTGAATACTATGCAGACCCACCAGTACCTATAACGAAAGGTATGACTGGAATGGTAAATCTTATGCTTTCTAATGGGCAGTATCACGTAGAAATTATTGATGAAGAGACGGGAGAAACACTTGCCTACGTTGCTATTGACGAGGAAGGTTTAGAGGAAGTGCCCGGTTCTCAAGATTAATCTTTGGTGGCCGGTTTACTTTATGTCCGTTCTTAATCACTAATTTGAGCTTACGTTGACGCCTCATTTTTCTAGTGTAGGATTTCATATCTGCCTCTAATCATTTCTCTTTTTATAATTTGCTGCAAAAATTTTACTACTAATCTGGAAACCACTTATCAGAATGAAAGGAATTGTATTTTTCAGTTACATCGTCAAGGTCTCGTTCATCACATAACTCAAGGGCTCGTTGCACTCGTCGTTTAGACTTACTTCCAAGTTTAGTCGTGAAATACCCATTATACACCACCACGAGTAGTTTAGATCCTGGCCGCGAGAGTGGTTTATCATCAAGACCATGTAAAGTATGAGCCGAGTAGAGAGCGTATGTTGCATCATCTTCAACTACATCCCCTACTATATTATCAATTTCTCCAAAATCATATACTCGAGCAACACCGTTTGGAAGCTTAGCAAATAACGATTCTCGCTTGTATCCAAAAATTTCTCCTAGTTCAGAACCACCCATAGCACCGATATCCCTAGCAGTCACTTTTCGTTTTCGAGGCCCAATCATACTATCCTAATGAACAAGGACCTATAAAAAAATAATGATACTATAAACGCAAGACTGCGAGTGTTTTTTTAAGTGTCGCACATAATGCATCAATGTCTTTCTTCGTCGTTTGATATCCAAGAGTAATTCTAATTGAGCCCATATGTTTTTGATTAACACCCATTGCAGATAAGACGTGGTCTTTATGGGATTTTTGCGAATCGCACGCGCTCCCGCTAGAGACATAGAAGCCTTTCTCTGATAAGTACACAACAAGCGTGTCTGATTCTACCTTAGGAAATGAAACGTGAATATGATTATACAGTCTGCTTTCACGTGAACCATTAATAGTGCCACCAAGTGCTTTAAGCTTATGCATACAATAATCCCGTACGTTCTGCACATTTATTCTATCAACTCGCTTTTGAAATACTGCAATTGCTTTTGAAAACCCTACAATACCTGCAGAGTTCTGCGTTCCACTCCGCATACCTTTTTCCTGCCCCCCACCAATAATCAGCGGATGGAGTTTCACACCATTCCGAGTATACAATAACCCCGTTCCTTTCGGTCCTCCAAGTTTATGAGCAGAGGCAGAAAGCAAGTCAATATGCATCTTTGTAACGTCAATACGGAGTTTTCCAAACGTCTGGCACGCATCAGTATGATATAACACTTTTTTTTGCTTACAGAGCGCCGCAACGTCTCTAAGGGGCTGTATTGATCCGACCACATTGTTCGCATGCATGATACTTACAACTAACACGTCCTTGCCATCACCAATCGCTTTAGCAAGTGCTTTCAGGTCAATAATTCCTTTCTCGTCAACTGGCACTTTGACTATTTCTAGCCCGCAGTGCGCTAGATACGTACAAGGCTCAATAATAGAAGCGTGTTCTATAGCACTTACAATCACTTTTTTCTTTGTAGGGTGTGCGCTGGCAAGCCCGAGTAGTGCCCAGGTATTCGCCTCACTCCCTCCAGACGTAAAATATACTTCTTCCGGTTTTGCATGAATAACTCCTGCAAGCTCGGTTCGTGCTGTCGTAATGCGCCTGAGTGCTTCTTCTCCAGCAGCATGCAGCGAACTAGGGTTCCCATACGTTTCACGATGCATTTTATTCATTACATTAACAACTTCCGGCCAGACACGCATGGTCGCGGTATCATCAAGATAGAGTGATTTCATAAAAACTATAGAGTGTCACAATTTAAAACTCTTTCACTCTACAATGAAAAATTTAAATAGATGGACCCCTTATAAATAGTAACTCCCATGGAACATAAAAGAGGTTCGGCGACGATTGTCGCTTTTAAGTGTACGGAGTGCAACAAAATTATTGGGCTGGGTAAGTGCGTTGACCATCGTCAACATACCCATCACAAGACGTTTGATGCAATCTACGAGGAATCAAAAATCCAAATAGTAGCTCCTGCAGCGTAAAGCGTCACGTACTATTATAATTTTATGACTAAGAAGCGTTTTTTTTCTAGCTATTAGCCCCTAAGGTATCGTGAATAGATCATGTGTGCTTCCTTACAATCAGCATCATTTTCACAAATCTCAAACGGTAATTTGCGCTCGCGCATAAATAAGAGTACTCGCTGTATTTGCTCAGCGGTCACGTCGTTATCAGTAGCTATTGCATCAGAAGCACGTTCTACTTCTTCAAGAACCTGTGAATGAAGTTTAATCTTTGAAGCACGTTTATTATTATGGTATTGAGATACTGCAGCCTTACTAATACCAAGCGCCTTACCAGCCTTATCATAACTTAAACCATGCTTTCTAGTAAGCAAAATTGCTAACTCTCGTCGAATTGCAGGGATTACATACCAGACTTCTATTTCTTGGGGTAAGGTGTACATAGCACTCATATTTGAAATGAGTTTATAAGAATTGTGAAACATAGTTCACATATCACATAAAGTTTATATGGAAGGCTTCATTCTGTGAGTTCATGCATGTGTTACATAAAGAGGTACGAGGCTATGTTCTCAAAGGATTGACTGCAGTACTCCTTGTGGGTATTTTCTTGTTCGTTCTTGAAGAATATAATAATTGGTTATTTGTTCAGGGCCCTGATAAAGTAATTGAGTTTACCCAATCATTTGGTCCCTGGGCAGCTCCACTATTCCTTCTAATTTTTACAATAACGAATCTTTTCTTATTACCAGCATACGCGTTAGTGTTCCTTGCAGGACTTGGTTTTGGGATGAAGTTTGCACTAGCACTCTGTGCCATTGGGCTTTGGATTTCTGCAACTATTAATTTCTATATTGGCAAGCATATTAAACGAGGAGTGCACCCTCCATGGATTAGTCCTGAAAAAACGAAAAAAATTAAAGAATATATTGCACTCCATGGATTTAGTCTTGTTCTTACACTGCGCTATCTTGGTTTCTCATTTAATGCGACGAGTTACGCTTCAGGCATGGCAAAACTCAAGTATAAGCCATATATCTATGCAACAATGCTTGGTGAAGCACCGTACTTATTTGTCTATATCTATGCGAGTTCATTACTCCTTGATATGCACTCAAGCGCGTTTGTATACCCGTACCTTATCTTCAAATTTGTAGTTGTCTTATCATTCGTTGCAGGAATGACATTTATCAGGTTACCTAAAAGAAAACATTAAGCCACACACCCACTTAAGGTACCGAGCCGTTCTAAACTTTGCACCCCAATATGCGACTGTCCGTTAATATCCCATGCCGGTGCACCTCGCGGACATTCTTCGATTGAGCTACACGTTTGTAATGTTAAAAAAGAGGTTGCTTGAGTTCCAAACAACGCGAGTTGCTCATCACAAAGAGCACAATTTTCAGCAACGTATAACACACTATTTTGTCCCGTTAAGCATTGTGCAAGTTTGATTTTATCTTCTTCACCTAGCACATACCCAGTAGTTTTTGAAAACCAATCAGAAAACCCATAAAGGCCAATAACAAGCACCACTAATACCCCGAAGGTTAGCATTGCGCGTCGATATGGCTCCATGCAAACTACAAGAGTAGTTTTCTTTTAATCCTATCGGAAATGTTTAAATATTAAACTTGCTCCCTCAGACCATGTTAGCACTATGGATTATCGGAATTCTAATAGTATTATTCTTAGCAATGTTTGTAATGTATTATAATCGTTTTGTAGTACTTGGTAATCGTATTGATAATTCATTATCGCAAATTGATGTACAACTCCAAAAACGGGGTGAGCTCGTTCCTAACCTTGTAAAAACAGTGAAGGGCTACGCAAAGCACGAAGCTAAAATTATGAAGGAAGTAACTGAAGCGCGTAAAGTTATGATGGGTGCTAAGGATCTTCCTGCTAAAATGAAAGCAGGCAATCAATTGCAAGAAGCTTTAAAGTCTATTCTAGCAGTTGCTGAAAATTATCCTGATCTTAAAGCAAGCACTAACTTCCAAGAACTACAGCGTGAATTATCAGCTATTGAGGACAAGATTGCATATGCGCGCCAGTTCTATAATGATTCTATTTTAACATATAACAATTCTGTTGAAGCATTACCAGGAGTTATATTCGCTAAAATGCTCGGTAAGAAAGAGAAAGAATACGTCAAACTCCCTGCTGCTACTAAAGCAGTTCCTAAGGTTGATTTCTAAATCGATACACCTATAAGCATCCAGTTTTCTTTGTAGGTATGCAACAGCACAATTTCAATTTAGTTTCGAAGTTTAAACCGCGAGGATCACAACCAGAAGCGATAGCTAAGCTTACAGAAGGTATCGAGAACAACAAGCATTTCCAAACGCTCTTAGGCGTTACTGGCTCTGGTAAAACATTTACGATGGCAAATGTTATTGCTAATGTCAATAAACCAACTCTTGTTATTGCTCATAATAAAACGCTTGCTGCCCAACTTTACTCCGAGCTAAAAGAGTTCTTTCCCCATAACCGCGTTGAGTATTTCGTTTCATTCTATGATTATTATCAGCCAGAGTCATATATTGTAGCTAAAGACCAATATATCGAGAAAGATTCCCAGATTAATCCAATTATTGACCGCATGCGTCTAGCAGCTACTGCATCACTCCTCACACGTTCAGACACGATAATTGTAGCGTCTGTTTCATGTATCTATAATATTGGACGTCCTGAAAATTTTTTAGGTCTAGGATTTGAGCTAAAAACGGGGCTAAAATTAGCTCGGCAGGATATAATCAGAAAACTCATTGATATCCAATATGAACGTAATGACATGGAACTCATGTCTGGAAGATTTCGTGTTCGTGGTGACACGATTGATGTAATTCCAGGGTATTACAATAATATTATTCGTATTGAATTGTTTGGTGATGAAATTGATCGCATTACCGAGATTGATAAGAACACTGGTAACGCTATCGAATCATTCCCATATTACTTTATGTTTCCTGCGCGCCATTTCGTAACTCCTGAACCGTCAAGAAAGCAAGCGCTCAAAACAATTCGTGAGGAATTAGCACAAACTCTTCCTTCCATGGACCAGCTTGAAGCACATCGTTTGAAGCAACGAACAACGTACGATCTTGAAATGATTGAAGAAATAGGTTTTTGCAAGGGTATTGAAAACTATTCTCGTCATTTTGATGGTAGAAAATCTGGGGAGCAACCATTTAGCCTACTAGATTATTTTCCTCCTGGCTTTCTAATAGTAATTGATGAAAGCCACCAGACAATACCGCAGATTAATGGAATGTTTAATGGTGATCAAATGCGTAAGAAGTCGCTCGTTGATCACGGGTTTAGATTACCTTCAGCTTTGGATAATCGTCCATTGAAATTTTCAGAATTTGAAACGTACATGCAAAAAAATTTCACAGTATTTGTTTCAGCAACTCCTGCTAAATACGAAAAAGAACATTCGAAAGAAGTTGTTGAACAAATTATTCGTCCTACTGGACTCCTTGACCCTGAAATTGAGATTAGACCAATTACTGGGCAAATGGACGATCTCAAAAAAGAAATTGCTCGAGTAATCAAAAACAAAGAGCGTATTTTACTTACAACACTCACTAAAAAACTAGCTGAAGAAGTGACTGATTATCTTGCTTCACAAGGGATTAAAGCACGCTATTTACATTCTGAAGTTAAAACGCTTGAGCGAACAGAGATTATTCGCGAGTTACGATTAGGTAAATTTGACGTGCTCGTCGGCATTAACTTATTACGTGAAGGGCTTGACTTACCGGAAGTAGGGCTTGTTGCAATAATGGATGCTGACAAAGAAGGTTTTTTGCGTGATCAGCAAAGCCTTATCCAAACTATCGGACGTGCAGCACGAAATGCTCGAGGTAGTGTTATTATGTATGCTGATAAAACAACGCAATCAATGCAAAATGCAATTGATGAAACAAATCGTCGTCGTGCAATTCAAGAAGCATATAATGCAGAACATGGCATCACTCCTAAAACAATTAAGAAGAAAATTGCAGACCAACAAGTAGCACTGTCTGATACTAAGCATATTCCTAAGAGCGAGAAGAAAAAAATTATTCCGCAACTTGAAATTGAAATGCGTCAAGCAGCTGAGCGGCTAGACTTTGAGATGGCAATTGCAATCAGAGATAAAATAGCACAAATGCAAGCAGACCTTACTTAATCACGCCACTCACGTGCTTTTTGTTCGATTCTAACAATTATGGTAACTGCAGCTGCAAGAGTTAATGCGTATACACCTAGAAATTGCCCTATTGAATAACCGATATCTTTGGTTAATGCAAGTACGAGTATTGCATACCAGGTGATTATCGAAATACCACCCCCTATTGCTGAAGAATACAGCACTCCTTGAGTGCAATACTTTGTCCCTTTTAGCACGCACAAATCAAGACGTGGAGCAACCATGTGCTGTAAAAACAACCCATTACCTGTTACTATCAAGACAAGACCTAGTTTTGTCAAAAATAAAGGACTTCTCAATAGTGCTGGGCTAAACATAACAAGAATAATACCAGTTACATAAATGAAAAATAAGGCCGTAAAGATAAATTTTGAAAGATACGGATACACACTTGCAAATCGTTTTTCAAGTTGTTTTTTACGCAAGCCGATAACATGTAAATAATCAGTTATAGAAGCAGCCCCTATTGCAAGCATTACTGCTATAATGTGCCCAATAATAGCTATTACCTCTAACACCTCTCCTGCCATTGAGTACTAACGTTACTAGCATTTATAGAAGTTGCGCAACTTCATTCATAAACTCTTTAGTACGCTTAAGCGTCTTTCGCTCACTTGCACAAACATGATGAATAAGTTCATGAGCAAATGTATCAATTAGCTCATGATCAAGATCATAGTCAGGTATATCGATTATTCGTTTCTCAAAAGGCTTAGTATAAATATCAATTATAATCAAATGTTCTGCAACTGCTTTTTCATATACGAAATATTGCGCATACAAATCCCCCTTACCACCTTTAAAGTTAACAATAACATGGTTAGGAACATCAAATTCATCCATTAGGTTCATTAATGCTTTCTTAATTCCTCGTTTACGCATGAGTCGTAGAAAATGCTTGTAAATTCGAGGCATACACTTATCAGAGCATCCGATAGCAATCGTTCGTTTACCAAAAGCTACCCTCTTTTCCATGGTAGTTCTAGCGTTCACAAACTTTTAAAACCTCGCTCAACACTACCTCACCATGCCCGGATGGTGTGATCAAAGGATCCCAGTATCCAGGCCTGCTACGTAAAAACGTAATACACACATGCCCGGATGGCACAGCGGTTACTGCGCCGGATTGCTAATCCGGTTTCCTCACGGATCCCCAGGTTCGAATCCTGGTCCGGGCGTTATGAACCCTTACAAGTTCATCATCCAGACACAGGATTCTCAGTCCTCAAGAAGCTATCTTCTTGGGAGCCTCAACTTCGTACAAAGTTGAGCCAATCCTGGTCAGAACATTCTACCTTTTTCCACTATCTGAATCTTTATAAGTCTCAAAGCATTAGCACCATATAGATGACAAAAGATTACTCGGGTTACACTAATTACCAAGTACATATTAAAGAATTATATGCCGAGGAGTTTGATTAGCTATAATGATTAATTTATCAGAATTTAATGGTTTAGGAACACGCATTCTAGCACTTAATACACGATCAACTTCCTTCCCAGATGAAGAATATGAAGAAATTGTAGAATCTACGTGGGAAATACAAAATACTACTCCGATTGAAACGAGAGGATTCCATGTTGGTTCAAGCACAAGAATATCATACAATAACATGCAGGGCATCTCAACACGTAGAAAAGAAGTTATGCTCATTGACGATAGGGACAACGTTCCATATTCAGTGCATGAAACATCATACACTCCACCTACAAAATAGCAAAAACTATCTTCGTCTTCGATTAAACGATCCTGAGCGTTTTTGTGAGCGATTACCTTGTCGTGATCTGTTTCCTCGATCAAATCGATTTCCTCGATTTCCACCGTTTGTTCCTCGTCGTGTGAATGGCTTACTAGTGCCGCGTCTTTTTACGTTGTGCTTTCGTGGTCTGCCGTGTCGTCGTGATTGTTTTGGCGGGCTTCCTTTTGCTCGTTGTATTGCGTCTGAATGATACGTATGATCTGCTACTTCGAGTGGTTCTTTAATGAGTTTTTCAATATCGCGTAAAAAGCTTTTTTCCTCAAGCCCACATAAAGCGTATGCTACTCCGTCAGCGCCTGCTCGTCCTGTACGACCGATTCTGTGTACATAGCTTTCTGGTTCATTTGGTAGTTCATAATTAATCACGTGTGATACTCCACTAATATCTATTCCTCGCGCTGCAATATCTGTTGCTACGAGCACATTTATTTTCCCTTGTTTAAATTGTGAGATTGCTTTCACTCGTTGACCTTGTGATTTATTACCATGTATTGCTGCTGATGGAATGTCATTGTTTGTTAAGAATCGACTTACACGATCTGCTTTGTGTTTTGTTCGTGTGAAGATTATTGTGCTTCTAATTGCGGGGTTGGTAAGTAACTGTACGAGCAGTTGATCTTTGTCTTGTTTATCAACGAAATATACGCTTTGCTTGATTCGCTCAACAGTTGTTGAGGGCGGAGTAATCTCTACCCTAAGTGGTTCTTTGAGCATACTTTTTGCTAGTTCGTGTACTTCTGATGACATTGTTGCTGAGAAAAATAATGTTTGTTTTTCAGAAGGCATTTTTGCAAGTATTTTCTTGATGTCTCGTATGAATCCCATGTCAAGCATTTGATCTGCTTCGTCTAATACTAAAAATTCTATATCTGCAAGACTGAGTTTGTTCTGATTGAGTAAATCAAGGAGCCGTCCTGGTGTTGCGATAATAATATCAACTCCTCGCTTAATTGCACGTATTTGTTTGTCTTGTCCAACACCACCAAAGATAACAGTGTGCTTGTATTTGAGATACTGCCCATAAGTTGCAAAGCTTTCACCTATTTGTGCTGCGAGTTCTCGTGTTGGTGCTAATATAAGCGTTTTCGGATGTTGAGGGTACTGTTTTGTCATCCGGTGTAGAATAGGAAGGGTAAATGCTGCAGTCTTCCCAGTACCGGTTTGTGCGATACCAATAAGGTCCTTTCCTGCAAGTAATCCAGGAATTGCTTGTGCCTGTATAGGCGTCGGTTTAGTATATCCTTGTTGATTGAGCGCTCGCTCTAGTTCCGGGCGTAGTGCTAGTTCCTTAAAAGTGGTTGTTTGCATTGTTGTGAGCTCTTTCATGCCATTATAAACCTTTGCTATTGTTACTATCAAAAAGTAAAAAAATAATATTCCCTCTACAGGCTTTCTTTAACGATCATATACAAGGGTTACCCTAAAACAAACTCTGCCATCATCCCCAGTAAAAATCCAAATGCCGCTCCAGTAGCGGCTACGCGATGGCCATCAATTTTTGATGCGGGAGCTATGTCTTGAAAGGTTAGATAGACAATGCCCCCACTTGCAAACAAGAGCATCACGGAGATAAGCAGGGCATTACTGGTTAAATACAAGCTTCCCATGAGTGTAGCAAGTACTCCAAATAATGCAAAGATTGCAAGTATTCCAAGGGATATTGGACCACTATGCGTAACCCGAAGTTCACGATACGCATTAAATCCTTCAGGCAAGTTTTGTAGTCCAATAAAAAATGCGAGGAGCAACCCAAAAGCAGGATCAATCGCAAATGAAGCCCCTAAGACGAGTGCTTCAGGAATGAAATCTGAGACCATAGCAATTACTTGAGTGTACGGATGTGAGAATTTACCAAGCACATAATGCACAATAACAAAACTCAAGGTTCCAAGCGTAAATGAAAGTACTAAAACAATAAGAGATACGGTTTTAATTGCATAGGGTACAAGTGCAAACGCAACTGCTGATAGCAATACCCCTCCTCCAAAAGCAACAATCCAATGCAGTACTGCCTCACGGAGAACACGGTCACGAATAGTTAGGCTTCGTGCAACAATACCTCCCACAACAAGGGGAGCTCCAGCAAATAAGGAAAAGAAGACTATTTGCAATAATATACTCATATAAAAATTGAATATTCCCCTATTTTAAGGACTATGGCGAGCGACTAGAAGGAATGTTTAAGAAGCATAACCTCTAAAGCTAAAAATGGGTATGATTCTTAATCACGTAAAACAACATAAGAAAGTACTCTTTCTAGCATTACTCCTCGCTACCATTAACCAAGTGTTTTCCTTGCTTGACCCACAAATTTTTAGGTTAATCATTGATAATTATGCGACAAAAGCAACGGAAATTCCCCAGAATGAGTTTCTAAAAGGGGTTGGCCTATTGCTACTCGGCCTTGTTGGTGTTGCGCTCGTTTCAAGAATTGCTAAGAATTTCCAGGATTATTTTGTGAATTCTATAACCCAACATGTTGGAACATCGATGTATGCTGAAAGTGTTGACCATGTCTTCTCACTCCCCTACGGTATCTTTGAGGATAAACGTTCTGGTGAGATTTTACAAAAATTACAGAAAGCACGTCTTGACACACAAGCTATTATTGCGAGTTCAATTAACGTACTCTTTCTCTCATGTGTGGGCATAGTATTTGTACTGATTTACGCTTTGTTTGTTCATTGGAGTATTGCGCTTGCGTATTTTCTCCTTATTCCTTGTCTTGGAAGTGTAACCTTTGTGTTAAGCCGTAAGATTCGTGCTGCGCAAAAAAGCATTGTTGCAGAGAGCGCTGAACTTGCTGGTGCAACAACTGAAACAATTCGTAATGTTGAACTCGTGAAAAGTTTAGGTCTTGAAGAGCAAGAAGTCAAACGACTCAACGCAGTTAACGAGAAAATTCTTAATTTAGAACTTAAAAAAATCGTGCTTATTCGCAAACTCAGTTTTATGCAAGGAACAATGGTAAATGCAACACGTACAGGTATCATGTTACTCATGCTGTTTCACATTTCACAAGGCACTATCTCGCTGGGTGAATTCTTTAGTTTACTGTTCTATTCGTTCTTCGTATTCGCACCGTTAGGAGAGCTTGCTAACGTCGTGACACAGTACCAAGAAGCGAGAGCAAGTAATGAGGAACTGGGTAAAATTCTCAAAATTAAGAGTGAATCAAAACCAAAGAATGCTCGGCAAATAGCTGAGATTGATGAAGTTGCATTCAAAGGAGTGAGCTTTACCTATAATGGAGCGAATATCCCTTCAGTTAAAGATATTACCCTCAAAATCAAAGAGGGCGATACGGTAGCATTCGTTGGTCCAAGCGGAAGTGGTAAGACAACACTCATTAAACTCCTTGTTGGACTCTATAAGCCCAAGAAAGGCAATCTGACAGTTAATGGCATTGCCGCTAGCAAGATTGATTTTGATGCGATGCGACGAAAAATAGGGTTTGTCTCGCAAGAAACGCAATTATTTGCAGGCACAATAAAAGAAAATTTATTGTTTGTGCATCCGAACGCAACTGACGAAGAGTGTCATCACGCGCTGAAATTAGCGTCAGTTGACCATATCCTCAATCGTAAAGGGAATAAAGGACTGCATACAAAAATTGGTGAGGGAGGAATTAAACTCTCTGGAGGTGAGCGACAACGATTAGCAATAGCTCGTGCACTCTTGCGAAACCCTGACATGATTATTTTTGATGAAGCAACAAGCAGTCTTGATTCATTAACTGAAGAAGCAATAACAAAGACGATTCAGAATATTAAGAAGCATCATCCAAAAATGATTACTGTCATGATAGCACATAGACTTTCGACAATCGCACATGCAGATACTATTTACGTTTTAGAAAAGAGCAAAATTGTAGAGCAAGGAACGCACAAGAAATTACTCACTAAGAAAGGATTGTATGCGGCATTGTGGCGACAGCAATCAGCTGCCCGAGAGTAAATTTTAAAAATCAATTTTTTCAAATGATAGATATGTTTTACAGACGAGAAAACGACGATAAATTCTCTCGAGCGAAAGCTCAACTTATTGATGCACCGGATGAAGATATTAGAGAGGCAATTAGTGACTTTACTAATGCAAATCAAATTGTAAAACTTGCAAAGTTTACGCTAGCTACACCAGGATACACACACTATAAAGCAGCACAAGAAATTGAGGAACGAAGAACTATTGAAAGAATGGACTCGTACTGTCTTAATCTGCTTGCAGAACAAAAAGTAGGAAGGTTTACCCCTACAAGAACTATTGGACGAGTACTTGCAGCAAATGAAATACTCTACGCTCGCGAGCAAGAAACCACAAACTAAATCTTTTAATATTATTCAAAACTCCAGCAGTGAACGATGCTGTGGGGTAGGTTAGTTATCCTTCCGGAATGGGGTTCCGGCGACCCCGGTGCGAATCCGGGCAGTGTCATGTTCCCTAGTGAGCAAAGCGAGCTAGGAAGACACTGACTGTGCCACAAACTCTGTTAGTCAGACGGGCAGTGTCATCTTCGCTCACCGCAGCGAAATGTCCGCAACCATAGGTGAGGAACATCGCAGCCAGAGTAAGTCGAAGAGGGATTGATAAAAAGCAAGAAGTATCCTCTAAAATTCCAAACGGGCCCATGGTTGAATGGTACAATGTTCGGCTGGCAGCCGAGTGGTTCGGGTTCGATTCCCGATGGGTCCATCTTCAAGCATTATCTAGCAATGCTCTGGAATCATCGGTACTACAATCTCTGATTGTTCAACCGATGGGTCCACTAACGAACCCGAAGACCGAAACCACAACAGTTAAATACTACTTAAGTGTAGTTACAATAAGATGAGAGGCTATACTACAACTACTCAGAGCACGCAAGCAGGAACGTATAGTGGAACTACAGCACAACAAACCAGATACGCTACAGCCCAAACAAGCTATTCAACAGGAAGCTATACTACACTTTCTGATTCAGGAAACGCTAATGTAATGCTTGAAATGACTAAGCATATTGGTGCAGAACACCAAGGTGAGCGTGTTGAACCCATTGCTACTGATGAAGGCTTTCGATGCCCTTGTGGATTTAGTATTAACCTAGGTCAACACAAACCGCTCTAATCTTTCACAACCTTTTTATGCCCCCATATTTCTTTTAAAGTATGAAAGAGGAATTTGCTACGTTTGGAGGAGGATGCTTTTGGGGCGCACAAGCAGCGTTTGATGCTGTTGAAGGTATTATTGAAACTGCAGTGGGATATATGGGCGGTACTGTTCAGAATCCGACGTATGAAGAAGTAGCGACTAGAATGACAGGGCATGTTGAAGTCGTGTATGTCAAATACGATGCTTCAATTGTAACATTCAAGGACTTACTCATTGTCTTTTGGAATAGTAATGACCCAACGCAAGGCAATCGTCAAGGACCAAACATTGGTCCAGAATACCGTTCAGTTATTTTCTATCATTCAGAAAAGCAAAAAAAAGAAGCTGAAAATTCACGCAAAGCTGAACAGAAAAAATACAAAAAGAAGATTACGACAACAATCGAGAAAGCAACAACGTTCTATCGCGCTGAAGAATATCATCAAAAATACGCGCAAAAGCACGGTAGAAACGTCTGTTAACCACCCATTGCTTTTACTATAGCAAACTCATCTTTTGTCACTAGCTGCACCGATAATCGCTGCCCCCTTTGGACTACTTTCATATCCTTTAATGCACCATTCGTTTTTAACGCATCTAAAGGCACAAATTCTTTGAATTTAGCCACAAATGCTATATCAACTAACCACCATCGGGGATTTTCTTTCGTTGATTTTGGATCATAGTACGTAGAAGTGCTATCAAACTGCGTTGGATCAGGATATGCTTTAGAAGCAACTTTCCCTATTCCTGCAACGCCTGGCGGTTTGGCATTTGAGTGATAAAATAACACTAAATCTCCAACGTGCATTTCGTCACGCATAAAGTTTCGTGCCTGATAATTACGCACCCCATCCCAGGGTTCTGTCCCCCTCTGCTGTAAATCATCTATTGAAAAAGTATCAGGTTCTGATTTCATAAGCCAGTAGTTCATTTGAAGTAGCGGACTTTTGCCGCCTCCTCTATATGTGCAACATTAATGCGTAAATCTTTTTCAGGGTGTAATATTTTTACAGAGGTTCCTTTTCGAAGTCGTTTTCCAGGTGTTGTTGCAGGATAGGTTCGCAGAATACAGACTAGATGCGACTCTCCTTTTGATGCAACAATTTCATCAACTAGTATTGAACTTTTAGTCCTTCCAAGTTCTGAAAATAGGGCATTAGTTAATTTCTCAATTGTTATTGTAGCAAATTCTCCGAATTTACCATATCCGCTGATACGAGTAATTCCACTAAATGCTTCTTCCTTGTAACGAGTATTATGGCACGTGACAACGCAAGGGTGTGCAAGTAACATCCCATTATAACTTATCATTGGTTCTCGAATGATTGAGCGTATTGCATCCCAGTATTTTTCTCGTTCACTTTCTCGAAAAGAAAAGTGCTGATTAGCTTGGATAAAATACAAATGTGGCTGATTGACACATACGCTAAGAGCACAGGATAGTTTTGTTCGAGAACCGTACGGGCCAGGAAAGTAGGGTGGACAATAACTTTTAGTAATATCATCTGAACGAGTAGCGATTGGTGGTTGGTCAGCTAATGTAAGTGTTCGTTTTCTAGCAGCAGTTTGCGAATGAACAATATTTCGGGAGAGTTCCAAGAAAAACGAATTATCCAAATTCACACCATACACTACTGAGCGTGGAAAAAGAAGGGTTGCATTATCATGTTTCATTGCTGCCCGAATATCTTCTCGGAAATCCTGTATTGACATTGGTTTATCAGGTGTTGCTGGATTAATGTGTATTCGTTCACTGTCTGCAAAAATGAAAGGTCCAGGTAAAAACAGAGCCCCCTTATCATCTAGATCACCAGTTGACTTCTCACTGTCTATTGGAGGGAGTTGATTGTGAGCTTCTAAGTGAAGCATTCGCCATGCAGTGTCTATTCGCATACGAACGATTTCTCGTATAAGTTCGCTGTTGATAATATCCTTATCTGATAGTCGTAGTGGCATAGTCCTCTTTTCCTCGATAGAAAAAATAGTGTTGAGTTTTTATGCTTTGCTACTTTTTTCTTCCTTCTTTTCTTTTGCAGCAGGATTATAAATCTCTTTGTTAATATTTGCAGATACATCAGTGAGTGCAGTATCAAAATCGGCTTGAGAAATACTAACTTTTGCATCTTTCTGACGTGATTTGTAGAGTCGTTTTATAGCAAGCATGCCTGCTGTTCTACAAATAGCTTCAATATCTGCTCCAGTCCATCCTTGAGTTTTAGCTACCAGATGATCTAATGTAACATTTTTTTCAAGCGGCATTGTCTTAGTGTGTACTGCAAAGATTTTTTCTCGTGTTGTAGCAATTGGCTCACTCAATTCTATTTGTGCATCAATACGTCCTGGTCGCAAGAGTGATGCATCAATTAAATCGCGCCGATTCGTTGCTGCCATAACAATTACTTTTTCAAGTTCTTCCACACCGTCAAGTTCTGTTAGTAACTGGTTAACAACTCGTTCTGTTGAATCATTCATACTTGACCCGCGTGCTTTAGAGATTGAATCAAATTCATCGAAGAAGATAATTGCTGGGGCAACTTGACGTGCTTTCTTGAAAATTTCTCGAACGTGTTTTTCTGATTCTCCAACCCATTTAGAGATGAGTTCAGGACCTTTGACTGAAATAAAGTTAGCGTTTGCCTCGGTTGCCACTGCTTTTGCAAGGAGTGTTTTACCAGTTCCGGGAGGACCATGGAGTAACACCCCTTTAGAAGGTTTGATGCCTGCTTGGGTAAACAAATCAGGCCGAAGAAGCGGGAGTTCAACGAGTTCTCGTAGTTTTTCCTTAACACTATCAAGCCCTCCAACATCGTCCCAGTGCACATTAGGTTTTTGAATGAGCACCTCCCGCATTGCTGAAGGTTCAACGTGTCGCAGTGCATCAATAAAGTGTGCGCGATTCACTTTTATCTTATCTAAAATTTTTGTTGGTACTTTTTCCGAAATATTTTTGAGTTCTGAAAAATAAGGCTTTATCGATTTAAGACCTGCTTCCTTACATAATACTTCTACATCTGCTCCAGTATACCCAATGGTTTTTCGTGAGATTTCATCAAAGTTCACATCTTTTTCAAGGGGCATTCCTCGCGTATGAATTTGCAGGATTTCTTTACGGCCAATTTCATTTGGAGGATTGATTTTGAGTTCCCGATCAAATCGACCTGGTCGTCGTAATGCTTCATCAATATCATCTGGTCGGTTCGTTGCAGCCATAACCACGACTTGCCCTCGTGATTTAAGACCGTCCATGAGCGTTAACAGTTGCGCTACAATTCGTTTTTCTGTCTGATCAGTTCCATCCCCTCGCTTTGGTGCGATAGAATCTATTTCATCAATAAAAATTATTGCGGGAGCGTTTTTATCTGCTTGTTCAAATACTTCTCGAACGTGTTTTTCAGATTCACCATAGTACTTACTCATTATTTCAGGTCCTGCAATAGAGAAAAATGCCGCATCTGTTTCTGAAGCGACTGCTTTTGCAAGCAGCGTCTTACCGGTTCCAGGAGGACCAGTTAAAAGAACTCCTTTAGGAGCTCCAACACCGAGTTTTTCAAACACTTCAGGATGCTTCATTGGCAACTCCACCATTTCACGAATCATTTCGATTTCTTCTTTAAGACCTCCAATATCCTCATAAGAAACTCCTGTTGCACGTAAATCACCAGTGAATGGCTTATCAGCAATTACAATTTTTGTTGCTGAAGTAATCAGTACGGAACCTTTGGGAGCAGTCTTTGTGACAACATAGCCAAGGCGCGTTCCAAACACATCAATAATGGTTTTTTGATTAACCTGCATTGGTTTGTGAAGTAATTTAGTATGAAAGTATTCTGTTGGATCATCTGAAAATCGTACTTCTTGGAGTGGAGCAAGCGTTACACTCGTTGCTTCCTGAACCTTAGCAGGTGCAACCATTATTCGATCACCTATTGATGCACTAATGTTTGATCGTGTTGTTCCATCAAGTCGAATTGTTTCGTTACCATTATCCTGACTGAGCGATCGTAGGGCTTTTACAACTGCAGTTTCTTTTTCACCTACAACTTCAACTACGTCACCAGAAACAATACCAAGTACTGACAGTACATGCGAAGGTAGTCGAGCAACTCCCTTATCAATATCTTCTTGTAATGATTCTAGTATTTCAACGCTCAGTTCTTTTTGTTTTTCACTCATTTTCTTACAAAGGTAACCTCCAATATACCATTATGCATTGTAAAATTGAATTTTTTTGCCTTTACTTCCTTAGGAAGAGTTCGCTTGATTGCCAATCCACGAGTGAGTTTCTGTTTAAGATATTCTTGGGACTTGCTCAGGTCTTTTTTCTGTGCTGCTACAACGAGCTCACCATTGCGCACCGTTACATCTACGTCTTCTTTGCTATAACCCGGTAATTCAAATATAAAATAGACATACCCCTCACCTTCAATATAATCACTGGTTCGTTCATCATCTTCTCCCTGAATAACAGTACTTCGTCGCCTACTTCGAGTCCCTGGGCGTCCACCGAAGAATTCTCGTACTATATCATCAAACGGATCATCATTAAAAATACTCATTGCTTCCTCCTAGATGATAATGGCATCGCGTTTAGCGTCCTTTTCATCATCGAAATCAGCTACAAGGCCCTCTGTCGTAAGCACCATTGCTGCAATTGAAGCAGCGTTCTGTACTGCGTTACGAACAACCTTTGTAGGATCAATAACACCTGCGGCGCTTAAGTCTTCATACGTATCAGTTTTTGCATTATAACCAAATCCAGCATCTTTGTCTCGCAAATGTGCTATGATATCTGAACCGTCTTTGCCAGCGTTCATTGCAATTTGTCGGATTGGACCTTCAAGGGCTTTGCGCATTATTGCTACACCAATTGCTTGCTCACCTTCAAGCGTTAGACTATCTAGTTCTTTAATTGCTTTAAGGAGCATGACACCACCTCCGGGAATGACTCCTTCTGCAACTGCAGCTTCTGTTGCGTGTAATGCATCATCAATACGCATTTTTTTCTCTTTCATTTCTGTTTCAGTTGCTGCCCCAACGTTTATAACCGCGACACCACCTGATAATTTACCGAGTCGTTTGCGTAAGTCTTCTTTACGATAGGTTGCGTCTTCCTGAGAAATCTGAGTTTAAAGCATTTGGACTCGCTGTGCAATATCCTCTTTATAAACTTTTACTTCGATTATCATTGTTTCTTCTTTTGTAACTTTTACTTTTGTTGCTGTTCCTAAATCTTCTAAACGTACGTCTTCAAGTTTTTCTTCCGTGTCTTTTGTAATGAGTCGTCCCCCAGTTAACGCTGCGATATCCTCAAGCATTGCTTTTTGATCATCCCCAAAACCAGGTGCTTTCACAGCGACTACTTTCAAAGCCCCACGCAAGAGATTGATTACCAATGTTGTGAGTGCTTCCCCGTCAACATCCTCTGCAATAATCACCAGTGGCCGTCCTGTTTGCGAGGTCATTTCAAGCACTGGTACAATATCCTTCATGCTTGAGATTGTTTTGTCAGTGATGAGAATATACGGATTTTCAAATGAAGTATCTTGTTTTTCAGGATCGGTTGCCATGTATGGTGAGACGTATCCGCGGTCAAATTGCATTCCTTCAACTACCTCTAGACCTGTTTCCATTGACTTTGCTTCTTCTACCGTGATTACCCCTTTTGCACCTACTTTCTCCATTGCTTCAGCTATGAGTCCACCGATGTATTCATCGTTGTTTGCTGAAATAGTTGCTACTTGAGCTATTTTTTCCTTGTCAGCCACTGGTGTTGCATGTTGTTGTAAATATGCTACGATTTTCTCGGTTGCTGCCTCAATTCCGCGCTTAATCCCTATTGGATTACTACCTGCAGTAATGTTTTTGAGCCCTTCAGTAATAATATGCTGTGCAAGTATAGTTGCAGTGGTTGTTCCATCACCCGCATTTTCTTGTGTCTGGGTTGCAACTTCTTTAATGAGTTTTGCACCCATGTTTTCAAATTTATCAGTCAGTTCGATTTCTTTTGCGATAGTTACCCCATCATTTGTGATGATTGGGGATCCTGCTTTGTCTAAGATAATATTACGGCCCTTAGGTCCGAGAGTTGCTTTGACAGTATCTGCCACTTTGTTAATGCCGTGCAGAAGTGCTTGTCGTGCGTTTTCGTTAAATACGATTTGTTTTGCCATTAGTATATTTCCTCCCCTAATGTTGCTTTTCCTTCAAGATGTCCGAAAAAATCTTCAAGTGCCTTACGGCGCCCTATTTCACTACTACTCGTAGCCCTAACTTCAAACGGGCTACCATTTTCAAACTCGTAAAATGAAAGCAAGGCACCATTATCCGATAAGTACTGTGTTAATCGCCCATACATCATTGATTCAGTAGCCTCATGATAAAGATCCCCCTCAATCGTTTCTCCCCTGATAAACCCTGGAATCACAATTCCCTGATGGTCCTTTTGTCGCGCAAATACCGCCGCGTCTATGGATTTATAATTTCCTTCAAGATTGTAAAAATGTTCTGTATGATTCATTTACTCGTTTCCTCCGATTTTTGCGATGACATCTTTAAAGTCTACAACCACATATTTCTTTCCTTCAAGTTCGATTTCTTCATTTGAATAGCCAGAGTACACAACATGGTCTCCAACAGTGAGTGGGAGTGGTCCACCGTCTTTGCGAGTACCAACTGCAGTGATAATTCCTTCTTTTTTATCTTCCGCTTTTGGCAAGTAAATACCTGTTTTTGTTTTTTCCTCGCCTTGTTTTGGAGTGAGTATTACTCGCTCGCCGATTGGTGTTATAGCCATGTTGTTTAGTTCTAAATAATCCTATTTAATTTTTATGGTATGTGTATACACATACCTCTCTCACATAAATGCCCTTCTATATAAATCTTTCGTTTCAGTAAATATCTTTTTTACTGAAAATAGATTAAATCAACTCAATACATAAGATTTATATATTTACTACTCCTGAGTTTACCATAATGATTCGCCAACGAATAATTATTCAAGATCTTGAACGACCACGAGAGCACAAGTTTGACAAAGACTTGTTTTGGATGTGCGATAGCTTAGGCTTTATGAGTGGTCGAGACACAGAACATACTTCTTTTAAGATTATGCAAGAACTACTTGATCAATTCAAAACACATGATATTATTGCAACTGAATCAATTGCTAAAGCGTTAAACCTTGATGCACCACGAGTCAATCACCACATTCGTAACTTTACTGAAAGCGGGTTTGTATTTCGTGAAAAACGTAAAATTGCCCTCAGAGGCGGCTCACTCACTGCTGCACTTGAAGAAATGAAGCGTGATTCTGACAGAATGTTTGAACGGTTAATGGATGTTGCCAAAAAAATTGATGGAGCGCTTGAAGGATAAGTAGATCTCCCAACAGTTTTAAATATTCTAAAATACACCCTTTAGTATGGCAAAAAAGAGGACAAAAAAAACAAGTAAAGCAACTCGTTCGCGAAGTGCTAAACGTTCAAACACTGCAATGATGGCTCCAGCACCTCAAAGTATTGCCGATGTTGATCCTTCAATACCTGCTGATGCTAAAGCGTTAGAAAAAGCAGCTGATAAGAAAAAGAAATGTGCAGATTGCAAATGTAAGAAAGGACGGATGAGTAGTTGTACCTATTTTGTTGGTATGATCGGGGCAGGATTCTATTATATTCAACAAGCTAATGGAGCTACAGAAATAGCTATTGGTGTTGGTAAAGCGCTTGTCTGGCCAGCATTCCTCATATATGAGGCACTCAAGTTTGTTGGTGCATAAAATTCCTAAAAACTACTTTCTTACCAATCATCTCGATTAAAGACTGCTTTGCGAACATCTACCCCTACTCTCTTGCGAGCACAACCCTGACAAACATTCCCTCGCATTTCTGACTCATCATTAAGCGAATGGCATTCAGGACACGTTGTCCAGCATGCATGGCACCTTTTAATTTTGGTAACCGGATGCTCATGTAAATACTTCTTACATCGCGTCTTAGCACATTTCTGACAGCGTCCAGCACATGCATTACAGATCGTTTTATGCGTCGTCGCACACGTATGTTTCAAACATGCATTACAAGAGGGTTGTTGACACTCCTCACAAGGCACTTGACAGTCTGGACAGATAACATGCCCCCCACTATCAAGCGCAATTGATTGCAGCTCATTCTTGCAAGCATCACACCTAAGTGTTGACAATTCTCCCTTAACAGGATTAAAAACAAATGAAACGAGCCGTTCAGTACTTCCTCGTTTCAAAAAGGTTCCATACTCAAATACAGGATAATAGAATATTGTAGTATTCAACAATTTGGTATCAAGTGCAAGCCCATGTTTTTTTGTTTCAGCATTAGCAAAAAAATCTGCTTCTTTACTCAATGTTTCTCGAGCATTATCCTTTTGATATCCTCGTATTTGCTCACGCAATCGTTGCATTTTCTGTTCTTTATTAGGAATGTCCTTAGTAGTATTCTCTAGTTCCTTAAGTTGCGCTAAGTCTTTAGCCAGTTTCCTATCAATTTCATGTATCTGCTGGTCGTAGTGTGAGCGCACACGAGCCATTTCTTTCTTTAATCTCGTAGTTAATTCCCCACTTATCTCTGCTATTTTTGGTTGTAATTTTTCTTTAACAACATCTTTTGCTTGTGCATATCCTTCTTTTACCCCTTCAACTTGGATATCTCGTTTCCTACCCTCTTCATGATCATACTTGCTTGGATCAAAATCAATTACTTGTCCGTCTTGTACATACACTTCTGTCGATACAATTTCTTTTTCGTTTAGATACTTAAAGGTAGTTTGAAACGTGAATCGAACAAGTTGGTGCGTAGTACGTTTTGGTGCAACGTGTGTTAATCGCGTCCCTTCGGCAAAAGAGACATTATTCTGTAATGTTGTTTGCGGGTCATCTTCAAACGTTAATTTAACAAGCGTAGTTTGTCCTCGAGAATCAAGATACGCAGTCATAGCTTTAAGCAAGTAGCTTCCTTTCACCATGAGCTCAGTGCCTTCAATTTCATGGGCTTTATCAAACACAATAGTATACGGTTCGTGTTTCCCATAAAACTTCTGGAATGCTTGAGGGGTATTCGTTATGTAAAGACCATTATTTGTTGGTTCCACAGTTGCCCCTAGCTTTGTAAAGAATTCTTTTGTAAATAATTCGAGTTGATGCAAGCTAGGAGCCACCATAGTCAAGCACCTCCTCACTGGTTTTATTTGCCTCAGTATAATCATCAATTCCTGTTTGTACCATTGCCCTTATTTTTTCTACGTCTTGTGCGAAGACTTCTAGATTGTTTTTTGCATCGATGAATGAGTTCATAAGCATTTCTTCAATTTTTTGTGCTCCAGTAGCCCCTTCCCCATCAAGACCTAAGTTAAAGAGAATGATGGGAAGCTCCCCGATTACAAGACCGATACAACACATTTTGTTAATGATCAAATCAACAACGTGTTCTTCCATAGTCCCCTTTGTCGCTAAACTATAGATGTGCATATCGCGCTCCTGCCCCAACCGGTCAAGACGTCCGATTCGTTGTTCGACAGACATTGGATTCCAGGGCAAATCATAATTTATTAGAATATGACAGAATTGAAAGTTGAGCCCTTCAGCGCCAGTATCTGTTGAAATCATAATTTGCGCGTTCCCATTCTTAAACTCGTTAATACGTCGCGTTTTTTCTTCCCGGTCAAGCCCTCCAATAAACTCAACGATGTTTAGATTATATGGTTTAAGCCTATCTACAATGTATCGTAAAGTTGTTGGATGCCTTGTATACAAAAGCATCTTAGCCTCAGGATCAGCCTTAAGTTCTTTATCAATAATCTCTATGAGCGCATCCATTTTCGAGTCTTTCTCAAGATGTTTATACTCATCTAATATGTGTTGAGCAAACTCTCGAGTATCTGTGTGATACTTTTCATTCTCAACAATACGTGTTAAGGACTCTATTGCTGAACGTGAAGAGCTTGTAATCTTAGGTAAGAGTGCAAATATAATGAGTTTACCATTCATTTCCTCGCCTGCTGCTGTAAAGTATTTTGTTTTTAGCAAGTCGCAAATTGCCTCATAAATTTTCTTTTCTTGAGGTGTTTGCTCAATTGCAACAATTTTTGGAATACGTTTCTTGTACGTTATTCCTGTCTCTGCTCGCTTGCGCCGAAGCATGACTTCATCAAGTCGTTCCTTAAGTTCTTTAGGATTAAGAGGATGGCGCTTATTACCTCTATGAATGAATCGTTTCTTAAATTCTTGAATTGTGCCAAGATGCCCTCGTTTTAAAAGATGCAATAAATTATACAACTCAACGAGGTCATTTTGAAACGGTGTTGCTGTTAAAATAAGAAATCGTTTTTTCTGCATGCGATCAATAAACTTCCAGCGCACAGTATTTCGTTCTTTGAGTTTATGTGCTTCATCTACTATGAGCATGTCCCAAGGTACTGCATGAGCTTTTGCATGGCGAAACCGTCCGAGTTTTCTATCAAATATTTTAACCCTATCAATAGATGCAATGGCAAAATCAACTGTTTCCCAATCTTCTTCTCGCTCAATAATCGTAAAATCTAAATCGAATTTCTCCTTAAGTTCAGCAACCCATTGATCAACAAGCGAGGGCGGTGTTACAATAAGTGCTTTTTTTACAAATCCGCGCACAATACATTCTTTGAGCGCTATTCCCGTAGTAATCGTTTTACCAAGCCCTACCTCATCCGCTAACAGCCCTGAACCATTCATATCTCGCAAGATACGCAGCGCACCATCAGTTTGATATGGAAGGTGAAATGACAAGTTCTGTTTAACCATGTCCCAACAGACTAGTTCTGAGATATCTCCCTCATGAGCCAATTCCTCTGCTTCTACGCGCAAATCAAGCACTGCTTCTGACTCGAATTGCTTCTTTTCAAGTTTTTCAAAAATAAGTTCGTCATCGTCTGAAAATGACTCTTGAATCTGTATTATTGGTTCCATCCTTCCCTAAAAAATGTGTGCGTTGTGAAAACATGCTTGCAGTTTAAAGTCTTTATGTAACTATTCTTGCAGAAAGCCTTATAAGCCGAACTTTTGAAAAAAGAGTATGGAAATCACCACTGATGAATTAGCACTTATGGCTGCAACGCTGGATGATACACTTGAAGAAGAGCAATTCAAGTTTTTCGAACGTTTTGAAGCACTCGAACCAACACGTAGGCTAACAGGTGATGAAGAAACCATAGTTTCTATTGACTATCATGGAGATCCGGTCGCACATTATCGGAAAGGAAAAGATAACACAATTATTTTAGAAATTATTGATGATGCGTGCTCTCCGAAAGTAAGGCCTTTTTACATCAGATTTTTTCCAGGAAATAGAGAACAAAAAAAGAATGATTTCAGATTTCCAAGTAGAGCCCAGATTGTACTCGCTTGCCAAGACTATCTTAAGGGATACGATAATCTTATGGGCCAGGATAAATGGGGCAATAAATTCCAATATAAAGAAATTTTTGAGAATGTAGGAAAAGATGAACGTATTCCAAGTGCTCGTTTTGATCTTGTCAGAAAAGAGATACAAACACTTTCACGTGGAGAGTTTGAAATTGAATACTAAGTTAGAGAATAATTCCCATTACTATCTGTTAGTGTTCCATCTTTAACAAGACCAGTTAATGCTTGAGGTATTCGCCCATCATCAAATCGCTTCATAAGCTCCTCTAAGGTATAACATTTACTAGAATCCTCTAAAAATAATCGCATGAGAATACCCCTCATTTGTCGAACTGAACCTTCAAACGTGCTTTGTTTCGTATAATGCTTGCTTCGCCGTGCGGCGTTACCTTTTGTTTGTTTGAGCATTGTCCCATAATCCATTAAAGCCCAATACCATTCTCGCGCATTTCGTTTCTTTACGGTCGCCTCAATGAGTGGAAGCAGTACTTCATCAGAAACATTTTCTTCATGAGGAAAAAACTCATGCAAGTAAATTGCCCGAATATTAGTTTCAATATAAACGACTGGTTTGTTGAATGCATACGCAAGAATTGCTCCGGCTGTTGCTGCACCAATACCCGGTAGTTTGACTAAGTCTTCCATGGTATCTGGAAGCTGTCCATTAAAATCATGCATCACTATCTGCGCTGCTTTTTTGAGATTAAGTGCACGACGATTGTACCCTAAACCAGACCATAACTGTAAAACATCTGCATTATCTGCTTTCCCTAACGCTTCAAAACTGGGGAGTGCTGCCATAAACGCCTCAAACTTTGGAATGACACGTGGCACTTGGGTTTGCTGGAGCATTATTTCAGAAACAAAAATAGCATACGGGGACGTGTCCTCTCGCCAAGGCATTGGCCGATTGTGTTGTTTGTAATAGTTCCAAACCCTAGTTTGAAACGCGCGAAGCTCTTTTTCATGCACCATTAGCAAAGTACCATATCCAAACGTATAAAAAATGTCTCTTCTGGATTGCTTCGTGCCAAGGTGGCGGAGTGGTTAACGCGCTGGTCTCGAAAACCCGATAAGGGAAGTGAGCAACATTTGTTGAGACTCACGGTTCCGCGAGGGACCGAGATAACCAGTTTCCTCACGGATGCACAGGTTCGAATCCTGTCCTTGGCGTCATGAACCCTCACAAGTTCATAAAACAACAGCACAGGATTCTCAGTCCACGCAGACTCTATGAATCCGCGGGAGCTTCATCCCAGTGGGATGAACCAATCCTGTCCTTGGTGTTCAAACAAAAAGGATAGGATGAAATACCAAAGCGAACATTGCAGGTGAGCGAGGTTCCCAAAATCACTTGTGATTTTTAGGACCTGTCCTTGGCGTCTTCGCATTCCACAGCGAGCAAGTCCGCAAAACCATGAGGAACTGCACAGCAAGAGAATGTTGAAGATGAAACATACCACCTACAACGACTTAGCAAGTGCTGGTTCTTCTTTACGCTTGTAATACCGCGGCCGCCCAATTGCATCAAGTACTCGTTCGTAGGGTTCAATAGAAACTGCTGATTCTCCAAAATTCAAATTATTCAAATCCTTTAGTACAAAAATGAGTATAAGAATTGCTGAGCTTAAAAATCCAGTAAAGAGTACTGAAATCATTGAAGTATCCTTAACGTAGAAGAGTGATGCAAGTAACACAATAGCTAGAGAAAATACCACTACCCACTCTCCACGAGTAAGTCGACCCTTACCATACATAACAAGTTTTTCACGTGCAGTTGCATGATCGTAGTGTGCTGCAAGCATTCGTGTATACGCTGCATTTTCTTTCATTGTTGCTACATCTATCCCTTCAATAATCTTAGTAATATCCCCATATCTACGTTCTGTCTTAGCATATTCTTCCCAAGGGATCGGCATAAATGTGCGAATATACTTTTCAATAGCTTCAGACATGCTCTTTACTAAACCCTTATTTTTTTTGTTTGAAGAAAGCACTCGTGAAAAAGAATAATACGAGTGTAGTGCTCCTGCATCAATAGCGGCGTTTTGACGAATAGCCTGAAATCGTGCATAGAGATCAGTAATAAAAAATCCGACCATTACACCGAAGAGAATTCCAATAAAAGTGATTAAGTTCTCAATAGTTGCATTAGGACCAATGCCTGGAAATGCATACGATGCAAAAAAAGATCCTGCAACAAGAAGTGTAAGCACCGCCTTTACATTTACCACCATATACCCTGTACGAATCATTCATTTTTATACTTTCACACAGATTTAAAAAGCAAATAAAACAGGGAAGATTATGACAAAAACAAAGCTTGAACCACTTAATGAACGAACAAAAAATGACCTCATAGCTCAAAAACTCAATGTAGAAGAAGAAATTAGATTGCTTGAACGAAGAGAAATTGAGCGCGCCCTTATGGAAACACTTCCTAAACTACATGACTTAAACCATTCGCTCACTGCAATTCAAAATAATCTTAACATAGTATGGAAACGAACACAGCAAATACAATCAGAAGTACAACATATTCTAGGTATTGAAAAAGACCTGCAACCCTAGACTTTTTTAGCAACTTCCTTAAGTTTCTTCACTTCTTTCTTTTGCTGTTTAATATTGCGCAATGTTGCTTCCTGAATATCACGCTCTCGACGATCTAGCTCTATTCTAAGTCGTCGAATCGTTTGTTTTTCTTCTTTGATGTTCTCTATTTTCTCATTCTCTTTTATTTTACGAACTTTAGTCATCAAATACTCTATTGGTATTTTGAGCAATGCAAAACAGAGTAGCACGATTGACAAAATAAAAGTAAGCGCAATTATTAGCTGAATCGATGTTTCAATCTCAGTGAACACATAAATAATTGCTATGTACGCTACAACACTTAATGTTAATGGAGAGCTAATATACTGCGATACTTTTTCAGGTAATAGATGGTTAAAGTTAAACCTTAATAGTGAAGTTCCAAGCACAAATAGTGCAGCCGCAGCAACCGTTTTCCCAGGGAATAAAACGTAATTAATCGCCCCTGCCTCTGTTAAATTAAAAATAAATCGTAGCAAATCAACTGATACAAACAAGAGTACAAGCGAATTAGCAGTTAATGTATTCCATCCTGGCCGCTCATAACGATACCGTTCAAAGTACACAAGCATAACAACAGTAGCCATAAATAACGGTGTTATAATCCAAAGAGCCTCGCTACCAAACGTCAATCGCATGAGTGACATTACAATAGTATGTACTTGTTCGGCCACCTTCCCTACACCTCAAATTTACTAATAAAACAAGCTTAATAAAGGCTACGCGTCAGCTAGTTTAAAATCACCACGTATTCGTTCAAGAGCAATTTGCGCGCTCTCAGCCATTTCTATTTCAGGATCGTTAACATATTCTTCAATAAATGGAATGAATTTTTCTTTCCCTAACGTTGCTAGCGCCAAAATAGCTTCGTGCCGAACAAAAATATTTGGATCATTACGAACAGCTTCCTTGAGTGCCTCCCCAGCTTTTTCTATAGCTGCGGTTTCCCCAAGTGCAAATGCAAATTCGTGCCGTACAATGGGTGACGGGTCAGTCTTTAATCCTTGAATGAGTGCATCAAGGCTCGCTTCTTCAGTAAAATTTTCAAGATGAAACGCTGCCTGAATTCTAGCTTCACGAGTATACTCTTTGACATTTAATACGATACGCGCCCAATCTTGCTCTGAGAGCGCTTGCATGTCATTCTCATCCATATTCTAGAGCATACCATTACCCATTTTAAGGGTTTCTACACCTTGCCGCGCGCGTCGGCGCCTGGCGGCGCCTCCAATTCATTACGGCAATTATTTTTATATTACATAGCGCAAAAAAAGCTTATATACTCATTTTATCGTCGATAAAAACATGAAGAAAGAACTTGCAAGAAAAAATGAAACTCTCACTAAAGTTGCAGCTACAATCATGAAAGGGGTTCTTGCACCAGTATTTAGACGAGAATATGAGAATGAAGTGATGCTTTCGCAGTACCAAGACAACGGGTTCCTGCTCCTCCCAAGACACCATAGAAACCTTGATATTTGCCATGAAGGTATCGCCTTACATGAGCTTATGGGGCGCACCACCTATCAAGTTATGAAACCCTCACTACCAATTTCAGGACTTCTAACACGTATTGGAGGAATTCCCATTCCTCGAGGCAAAGATATCAAAAAGTTAGACAGAGAAGCCCGTAAAAAAGCTATCGCAGAGTATAAAGAAAAAAGCAACCAGGTATGGGAGACTATTGCCGACCTTGTAGGTAATGGGGAAATTGTAACAATTCACCCTGAAGGAACCCGCAACCCTGGTAAACCCGGCAAGATTAATCACTCAGTTCTTGAGAAAATTATTGAAGTAGAACAAAAAAATAACTACACTATCCCATGTATTCCGCTTGATACGCAGTACGAACAGGGAGGATTACGAACTAAAGTGCATATGCGTTTTGGCGAACCAATTGTTCCAAAGTATACCGAAGAACTAGCAGATTATCTTGCTGGCGATTTAGGATTGATTATAGATTAAATTTTCCGAGCAACTGGTCCATCTGGCGAATCTTCAAGTTCAAACCCTCGTTCACGAATTCTATCCCTCACAATATCTGCTTTTGCAAAATCTTTTTCTTTACGATATTGTTCTCGTTCATCAATCATTGCTTGAATGTCTGCTGGTACAGCAATAACTTCATCTTGCATTTCTGCAAATCCTAGTCCAAGTACTTTATCAAATGAGTACAACAATTTCAATTTTTTCTGAGGATCAAAATCTTCATCATCAATGACTTTATGCACTACTTGTAATGCTGCTGGAATATTAAGGTCATCATTGACTGCTTCCAAAAATTGTTGTTTGTACTGTGCTGTGTGATCTGCCCCAACATGTTTTTGTGTTCTAAACCCAACTATCTTGCGTTGCATTCGTCCCAATGCTGTCTTCGCCGCATTAAGATGGTCTAGCGTAAAATCAAGGGGCTTGCGATAGTGTGTGAGCAAACACAAGTAACGATACTCAAGTGCAGAATACCCGAGTTCCTCTAGTTCAGCAAGAGTGTACAGCCCACCTTTTGACTTTGAGACTTTCTCTCCTTTCGTTGTGAGAAACGCCCCATGTAGCCAGTAGTTTACAAATTTCTTTCCTGTTGCTGCTTCTGATTGTGCAATCTCATTAGTATGATGGACCTGTACATGATCTTCCCCTCCAGTGTGAATATCAAAATGCTCTCCCAAATATTTCATACTCATTGCACTACATTCTATGTGCCATCCGGGAAATCCTAAGCCCCATGGCGACTCCCATTCCTGCTGTCGCTTACCAGGTTTCTCAGAAAATTTCCATAATGCAAAGTCAGTTTTGTTACGTTTCTCACCTTGCGATACTCGTTTACCACTCTCTAAACCTTCTAAGTTAAGACGGCCAAGTTCCGCATACGAATTAAATTTCGAGCTATCAAAATAGATACCATCCTTAGTGATATAAGTAAATCCTTTTTTCTCAAGTTTTTGAATGAGTGTTATCTGCTCGGCAATATGATCCGTTGCCTTAACCCACTTTGTTGGTGAAAGAATGTTAAGTTTCGTACAATCCTGGATGAAGATTTGTAAGTAATGGTCTGCAATTTCCTGAGCAGTTTTACCCTCTCGCGCAGCTGCTAACTCCATTTTATCATCACCCGAGTCATCAGCCCCCTCATCATCTGTTGCAGTTAAATGCCCTACATCCGTTACATTAATGATATGATCCACTGTAAATCCATTATACTGAAGTACTCGCTTCAATATATCTGAGAAAATATAAGTCCTCATATTTCCTATGTGCTGATACCAATACACCGTAGGACCACAAGAATACATGCCAACCTTGTCTTTTACACGAGGCTTAAAAACCTCTTTACTTCGCTTCAGAGTATTATATACTATTACCATAGTTCATCCTAGAAAACAACCAATTTAAGCATTTCGCGTTATTTAGTAGTTTCAACACGTTTCCAAATCTCTTCATGCCCTTTCTTTCGAACGGTTAAATCCATATGAATACGATACCATAAGTATATGCGAGCTACAAAGAGTGCTACAAGCCACCCTGCTTGGCGCGGAGTTTTTACTTTTCGTAAAAACCACCCTCCACCTTTTGCTTCTGATCGAAATGAGCGAATAGTAATCCCCCATCGCTCATGTATCTGGGCATATCCTCCCGCACTTCGTCGCTTCTGCGTTATCCAATCCTCAAAAGTTGTAGGGTATTTGACATACACTTTTGCTCGTGGTTCATACGCTATTTTCTTTCCTGCCTCATACACACAGTGTGAAATGTATCCATCTTCTGAAAGAATATCAGGCGTTAAAGAAGGAAAAAGATTTTTACGAATACCAAAGAGGTATCCTGAGCAGAAAAATCGTTTTCCAGAACGCACGGCATGCCGTCTGCGTGCGTCAGCAACACCAGTAAGAAGGTGCGCCCAATATCCAAGCATGGTATCTTGGGGACTTGTTGAAACAGGATAGCCTGAGACTGCACCGACAGATTCATTGGCAAAATGCGCGTAAATTGATGAGAAAGCAGTAGGATGAGGGATCACATCACCATCCGTTAAAATAACAACTTCTCCACGAGCAGCTTTCATTGCCATCTGGAGTGCTGCAGGTTTTCCTTCTCGTTTATCTCGTAAGGTACGTACTTGCGGATACGTTTTCTTTTTTGTTTTTGCAACAGCGAGAGTTGCTTCATCCGGAGCAACAACTAAAACCTCGTGAGGGGGCAACATATCATTTTGAAGTATTGAAAGCGTTTTATCGACGGTTTCTGGTTCATTCCATGCAGTAATGAGTATTGTGAGAGGAATTTTTTTTGCCATTAAAAAAAGCATGCACGACGGCTTTTTTAAAATCTCTGATGATACAAAAACTACTTAATACATAAAAATAGCAGTAGAAGCATGCAAAAAAAGCTGCATGAATACGACATTCCATCAGTAAAAACAGTACTGATAGGAGACATCTACAGTTCTGTGGCCCATTTAGAACTGGCGAGAGTTACAGAAACTTCTAACGAGAAATTTACTTTTGAACGTCAAGATGGCTCTAAAGGCAGTATTCGTTATGAGGGAGCGCGAGGAGTATTTTTTAGATATGATTCTAGAGACCCTAAGATCGTAGCAGTGCAAGGATTGTTTATTCCACAACAAGTTTCCCTCGCAAAATCCCGTCTAGAAGCTATACCTCAATCGTGGCTAGAAACCGCTCTAACTCCTGAGGATCTGTAGCCTGTACTGCCTTACTTCTTGCATTAGCAGCTCCAACAAACCCTTTCAAACATTGTCCTGCTAAATATTTCACACGTCCGAGATCAACAACATCATGCTTACGAGCAAGTACAAGGTAGTTCCGTAGTTGTTCTATTCGTTCTTGTGCACTAATTTCTTTTTCCTTTCCAGTACGTAAATACCTTAGCATCTCTCGAAATACTAACGGATTACCAATTGCTGCTCGTGCGACCATTGCCCCGTCTGCTATTTCTAGCATTGTAGCAGCATCTTTTCCAGCAAATACATTCCCATTTCCAATTACAGGAATGCCAATATGCTTTTTGACCCGTGCTATCTCTTCCCACCGAGGATTGATACTACCACCCTGGTTTGCGAGTCGTGCATGAATAGTCAGTGCATCAGCCCCTGCTTTTTCAACCGATTTTGCTACGCGTAAGACATTATTTTTTGTAAATCCTAATCTAATTTTTGCAGTTACACTATGCCCCGCATCCTTAAGCACAGAAATCATATCCCCAATTTTTGCAGGATTATTCAAAAGATAGCTCCCTGCGCTACTCCCTGTTATTCTAAGCGAAGGACATCCACAATTAATATCCACAATAGAAAACTGCTCAAGCAAAGGTTTTTTTGCTATTGCTTCAAATTCTTTTACAGATTTTCCCGTTATTTGAATTCCAACAGGTAATTCGCGCTTAAGCATTTTTACGCTTTTCTGAGTCTTCTCATTTTCATGAAGCAATGCTTCAATATGTGTCATTTCAGTATAGGTTATTGCAGCTCCTGCTTTTTTACAGAGCAGACGATACGCAAGATCTGTTACATCAACCATAGGTGCGCATAACAATCGATTCTTTAATCGTACTGAACCAATAGATAATTCTGACATAGTAGCAAAAGTAACACAAATCTTTATATAACCCTTGCTCGTCAGCGTACCAATGGAAAAAGATATTGACCGTATTCCTAAAAATCCTGAAACTGATATTGTAATTCGTGTTGATGACTTTGGCGGCCATGTTGGAGTAACTATTCGTGAATTTGTTCGTTCTGACAGATATACAGGGTTTACCAAGGCAGGTACGCGGATCCCTGCAAAACACTTCAAAACATTCAAAGCTGCCATAAATGCAATTGATGAATCAGAACTTGAGCAAGCTGCACAACAAGCAAGCGAGAATAGAGAATCTCAAGCTTCAGACGCTCCTGAAGAGCAAGCTATGTAAGGTCCCTAGTGTTCAATTACAAATATTCTAAATACATAAAAGAGTACTGCTGCAACTCCAAGAATTATTGCGATTACAATACTTACTAACCAAAGAGGGGATTGTGCATTTTGTGCCGATTCACTTGTTGGTGCTAAAAAGTTATGAATATTTGTCTGGACTTCGCCTGAAGAAAGGCTAGTTACACTTAGAGCAACATCAGCTACCCCATCTCCATCTAAATCAATTGTTTCTTCCGCACCATCAGTTGCTACAACTATTTGCTCACCAGTAGCAAGTGCTAAAACAACTGACTGCTGACTTATAGAAGCATACGTTACTGAGATTTCTTTTGCTGCACCAGTACGTACAACTAATGAATCACCAACACGAGTAGTTACAGTTGTAACATCAGAGGTTACAATAATTTTTTTAGCTGCTACTTTTTCTTGTTCTTGTTGCTGTACCTTTGAGACTGGCTGAACTTTTGACCCAACTACACTAAACGTTACGGTTGAACCTTGGGAATATTGCGCACCTTGCGCGTCAATAAGTACGAGTTCGAGTTCATACGCCCCAGGAGTAAGAGCAAAAAAACGTAACGTATTCTCATCAACTACCTGTATGTCTGAAACATACACTCCCTGATTAAACACTTTTGAGAATGAACCACCATACATTTCATAAGGCCCTTTACCATTAAGATACACCCCAAGGTGAGGATTTCCAAACGAGCCCAGCTCCCAATAAATCATTTCAAAAGTTACATCAATAAACGAATCAGACAATACTGCCCCTTCTACAGGACTGGTAATGAGCACCATAGGGGCCTTTGCACTACCACTATTTCCTAATTGTAAGCCATCTTTTTCTAACAAAGGAGGGGCTAGAACCCCATCACCTACAGTAGTACGCAGTTGTAACCCTATCAAAAAAAGCACGAGTGCTAGTAGAGACAATCCAACTAAAAATTCTTTCTTAAAAATAAGGGGTTCAGCATGAACCCTTGTTTGAACCATTTTCACCTCATGTAATGAGCGAATGCAAGCTATAAAAACGTTGCTTACTAATGCAAATGAGTCCTTAAGGATTCTTGTGCAAATAAACTCTTTTTATGCCTTATAACATCAATCATAAGAGTTAGGACGTAGAGCATTACCAGCAACACAATAGCCAAAAGACCCCAGAAAACAAACAAAAAAGCTTTTTGTCGTTTGGAATTAGTTTCAGCCACATATGAACCATCATATAATAGTGCATCTCCTTCAATAAGTGTACCATTTGCATCATATACTTGCTCAGGAACAAACCATTGCTCCGCATAATATCCCCATACAAGAAATGCTCCATACGCAATGACTCCTGCAACAGTCATCCAAACAAGTATTGCGACGATTGGCCTCATACCCATCTAAATAACATTCAGCTATAAAAACAAAACGCTTTTAATGCCTCCAAACACTGATTACAAAGTAAACCAATGGAGAAACACTATTATGACGATCAGACAACCAATAATCACCGTTGCAGGCCATGTCGATCATGGAAAGACTTCAATCCTCGATTGTTTTAGAGGAAGCACAGTTCAAGTTGGGGAGGCCGGCGGCATAACTCAGAAAATTTCGTTTACTAAATACCCTGTTGAACAAATTTGTAAAACTTGTGCAACACTTGATGCTTCAAAATTAAAAATCCCAGGGTTTCTCTTTATTGATACTCCTGGTCACGCCGCATTTACGAATTTACGTAAGCGAGGAGGCTCTTTAGCTGATCTTGCAGTTCTGGTGGTTGATATTAAAGAAGGGATTAAGCCTCAAACTGCAGAGGTAATTAGTATTCTCAAAGCTAACAAAACTCCGTTTGTTATCGCACTTAATAAAGTAGATACTATTTCCGGCTGGCAGAAAAAAGAGAGCATTGCAGAATCACTCAATTCCCAAGCAATGCATGTTAAACAAGAGTTTGATACTGCATTACTAACCTTTCAAGGAGCTATGCAATCACATGGGTTTGAGACAGCACTATTTAATGAGATTACTGATTTTACAAAACATATTGCTATAGTTCCTTGCTCTGCTAAAACAGACCAGGGTATTTCAGAACTTCTCAGCATGCTATGTGGCTTGTCACAAAAGTTTCTTACAGAACGCCTCACCTTATCAGAAGATGCAAAAGGCGTAGTACTTGAGATTAAGAAAGAACGAGGAATGGACTGTGTTGAAGCAATACTGTATGATGGTACTTTACGTGAAGGAGACGAGATTGCAGTTGCAACAATTGACGGAAACCCACTTATTGCAAAAGTGCGCGCGCTTGAAGAAATAAAACCGTTATCTCATAAATATGAAAGCACGAAAGAAACAATTGCTGCTACTGGCGTTAGACTGCACCTAACTAATAAGGAAGGATTGCTCTCAGGGATGCCACTGCAAAAGATCAATAATAATGTCGATGAGATTACTGAGTCTTTTAAAACAGAAATTGCCCATGCAATGCAAACTGACAAACAAGGAATTATTGCAAAAGCCGATTCTCTTGGATCTCTTGAAGCATTACTTACTTTGCTCAAACAATCAAATATTAACGTTGTAAAAGCAGGAATTGGACCAATTAGTAAAAAAGACCTCATTTCTGCCAAAGCTAATCTTGAAATAAATCAGCTTGATGCCCTTATTGTTGGTTTTAATGTTGAAGCTGAGGAAGACTTAAAGTGCGATACGATTAAAGTGCTTACGAACGAAGTTGTCTACAAGCTTATTGAAGACGTTAATGAATGGCGTAAAATGCGACTAGCAGAAATTGAAAAAGAACGCCTCATGGGGCTTGCGACAATTTGTAAACTCGAGATACTACCTCAATTTGTATTTAGAAATTCCAATCCTGCTATTTTTGGAGTTCGAATTGTTGCAGGAACATTAAAAACAAACACGCAGCTTATTGATGATCGAGATGAACAAGTAGCTCGTGTGAAAGCAATTCAAGAGGATAAACAGTCAGTAGCAAGTGTTATTGAGGGTAAAGAAGTTGCTATTTCTCTTCCTGGAACAACATTTGATCGCCAACTTAAAGATACAAAATATCTTTTTGCACAACTGAGTGAAAAACAATTCAGACAGTTTAAGGAAAACAAAGATTTACTTGCCTCGAGTGAGATTAGTGCACTACAAGAAGTAGCAGCGCTTAAGCGTACAAAGAATACTGAATGGGGCCTCTGAACAAAATCCTTAAATAGCACTAAAGACTAGTGAGTACATGAAAGCTGCGGTGAAAAAAGGTGATGGCCCTTCAGAGATGATTGAGGTCAAGACAGTTGATGATCCAGTACCAAATTCAAAACAAATTCTTGTTGAAGTACATGCAACAGACATCAATCCTCTTGATTATAAAGTACGACAAGGAAAATTTAAGGCATTCTTCAAAAACGTAACTATTCTTGGGTTTGATTTTGCTGGAATCGTTTTGCAAGTTGGTTCAGAAGTTACTTCGTTTAATAAAGGCGATAAGGTATTTGGTATGATGGGTCATGAAGCAGGGGCACATGCTGAAAAAATGGTGTGTTCCGAAGAGAACATTACAAAAATGCCTAAAGGCGTTAGTTTTGAAAGTGCAGCAAGTATTGGCATGGGTGGCCTTACTGCACTACAAGCCCTTCGAGATATAGGGAAGATTACAGCTAATGATAAAGTACTCATTATTGGTGCTTCAGGAGGCGTTGGCTCAATGGCCGTACAACTCGCCAAGCAAACGTTTGGAGCTTCAGTTACTGCTGTTGCAAGTAGTGAACACAGAGGAATTCTCGTAGAACTTGGAGCTGATAAAACAATTGCGTACGATAAAGGAGAGCCCCCAGGCGATGAACCATTTGATATCGTCTTTGACGTTACAGGCCTCTACTCACCGATAGAATTCAAGTATACACGAGTATTTATCTCAACCCATCCGAGTATTAAACGATTTTTACTTAAGATTATTGGTAAAAGCAATAAATCAGTTATGGTTAAACCTAAAGCTAAAGATTTAACATTTTTAAGAAATGAAATTGAAAAAGGAAACCTTAGTGCCCACATAACTAAGCGATTTTCACTCGATAAAATTCGCGATGCGTACAAAGCTCTTGAAACTGAGGGCCTAGCCGGTAAAGTCGTTGTGAATGTAATTTCAGAAGGAACTAAAGGTAAGAAAAATGCTACAAGTAAGAAACCAACGAGTACATTGAAAAAACAGCCAGTGAAGACTGTTTCCCCCCTTAAAAAGACGCAAAAAACAAGGAATACTTCTAAACCTATAAAGAAGAGTTCTCAACCTACAATGCCTAAAAAGGCAAAGCCTTAAAAAGCCGAATTCTCCTACTCTGTGTATGCCCTTCAAGATTAGTATAGCAACAAAAGATGGCAAAAGCTGGAAATGTGAAACTGATAGCGAAGCTATTATTGGCAAGTCTGTTGGAGAATCTCTTGCAGGAAAAGAAGTTCATGAAGGATTAGAAGGATATGAACTAACCATTACTGGAGCTTCAGATATTGCTGGCTTTGCCCACAAAGAAGGTGTTGAAGGACAAAACTTGCGTCGAGTGCTCCTTTCTAAAGGATGGGGCATGAAACAAAAGCAAAAAGGACTTAGACGAAGAAAAACAGTTCGCGGTCAAGTATTGTCTGATAAAACAGTTCAAATTAATTGCGTTATTGCTAAAGAAGGGAGTAAATCACTCACTGAGGTTTTTCCTGATCAAAATAAAGCCCCTGAAGTAGAACAACCTGCTGAGAGTCAAGAAGCAGCACCTCAAGCGCCTGCTGCTTGAGCATCGATTGTAGGTAACTCATTTTTACGCCTTCTAGATAATAAGAACATTGCAACCGCTGCTATACCTGCAAATAATACTGTTGCACTAACATATACGCCTGCATAATTGTGATTTTCTATCGTATCAGTAGGTGAAAATCGAATCTCATCATGCACCCTACGCATTTCACTTATAAGCCCAATCTGAGATACGACTAACAGCGCGAGCGAGATTATAAGCACATATTCTAGCTTCCCCATTGGAGTCTAGTACCAAACAGCCTATAAATATGCTTCGAGAACGACCACAACGCTCTTAAAGCCTGAATCGTAGTGAAAGCCATGGAAAAAATTGACGCACTCAATATAATTATTGCTGGTCACATTGATCACGGAAAAACGACGCTTTTACAAAAGCTGAGTGGTAAGTGGACTGACACACACTCTGAAGAGCTTAAGCGAGGCATTACGATCAAGCTCGGCTATGCTGATACTATTATTTACAAGGATAAAGATGCATTTACTATTGAAAAAAAAGGCACCCCACAACGGTATATCTCTTTTATTGATGCACCAGGTCACGAAATGCTTATGGCAACAATGCTTTCAGGAGCAGCGATTGTTGATGCGGCAATCTTAGTTGTAGCAGCTAATGAGGGAATTAAACCCCAAACAAAAGAACACTTAATGGCCTTGCAAGCAAAAAATATCAAAGATATCATTATTGTTCAGAACAAGATTGATTTAACAACAAAAGATGAAGCAATAGCTAACTACAAAGCACTCAAAGAATTTTTTAAAGGGACTATTGCAGAAAATGCACCTGTTATTCCTATCTCTGCACAACAAGGGATTAACATCGATAAAGTATATGAAGCAATTTGTACTATTTCAATTCCGGAAAGAAAAGAAAGTGCGGATCCTATATTTCTTATAGCTCGGAGTTTCGATATTAATAAACCTGGGACAACACCTGCTAATCTTAAAGGAGCAGTTCTTGGTGGAACATTAAAACAAGGAACCTTAAAAGTAGGAGACACTATTGAAATTAAACCCGGAATTATTAAAAAAGAAGCTAATCAAGTTTCGTATAATACAGTTACTACAAAAGTTCGTGCGCTCTTTAAAGGTTCTGAAAAATGCGACACCCTAACTCCTGGCGGTTCCGTTGCTATTGAAACTGAGCTTGATATGCGAGCAGGTAAAACAGACAGTCTTTCTGGATGTGTTGCATCCCACATTGGCAAACTACCTGAGATAGCTACTGAAATCGAACTTGAACATACACTATTTAGAAAAATTGTTACCGCCTCTAGTGAATCAGAAGTTGATAATCTCAAACCTTCTGAGATGCTTATGCTTTCTGCAAATACTGCAGTGAGTGTTGGAACGATTAAAAAGATTAAAGGAAATCATGCAACTATGCATCTCCGTATTCCAATTGTCCCGTTTAAAGGTGAACAAGTCGGCATTGCACGTAATATCAATAACCACTGGCGCCTTATTGGATACGGTACAATACTGTAACTACTTCTAAGAGATACATTTATAAGAGTGCTTGAAACAATTCTATTATGGATAATGCAGCAGAATATGGTCGTGAAGATAACACAAAACAATTTGATACTTTAGAAGATATTAGCGATTTTATAGAAATTAGAAATACTACTTTACGAGGCTATATTGAAAGCCTTAAAGAGAGTAACGAAAATATTGTAGATCTCTGGGACAAAACACTACGAACAATACGTGCTAAAGGTCACGAGCCCCCACCACTCATGTTAGACGAAAAACAATCTGAAATTATTGACCGTGTTGGGTATGACCGCGGATTATGTAAAAAACTAGGCATCAGCTATACTAGGTTTGATACAGAATGGAAATACGTTTTTGGAGCAATTGCAAAGCATTATCTTAATAGAGCCTTAACAAGTTAAATACTGCCATTATTTTTTTAAGTACTCGAAGTTGCACATACTCACATGAATGAAAATCAAAAAAGAGCGATTGAACAAACAAAAAATCCTTGCATTATCCTAGCAGGTGCAGGAACGGGCAAGACATTCACTATTGTAGAAAAAATAAAACACCTTATTACTACTGGTACGTATGACCCTGAAAAAATTGTGTGTGTGACATTCTCTAATGAAGCAGCAAATTCCCTTCGAGAACGTATCCTTCCTT
>JAYONY010000002.1:350690-363822 GCA_038121585.1 archaeon
ACAAGGTGAGAAAGAACCGAGTATTGCTACATTTCATGCGTTTTGCGCTGAACTTCTTAAAAAGCATGGAGAAGCTATCGGCATAGCTCAAAATAGCACAATCATTACACCTGACGATGCAAAATTATTCTTATACAAATTTTTCAAATTACAACCACGACAGTGTCATGAATATATTCAGGCAATTCATGCTGCTAAAGATGTTGGTATCTCACAAGAAATGCTTGCTGAATGGATTACAAACAACCCCCTGAACAATGAAACAGACATTCTACAAAAAAAAGTTGAACACCTTCGTTTCGTACTGCAAACACAATTTATTCGTGCGAGCACTCAGGAAGAGCGTGTTACAAAGAGAAAAACGAAAGGGGAGCTTGAACACTACGAAACACTGCTTAAAACAAAACGATTTTTACAAAGTTGGAAAGCGTATGAGAAGTTAAAGGAAAAAAAGAATTTACTTGATTATGCTGACCTAACCATTAAAGCAATTACACTGCTCAAAAAAGAACCATTACTTGCAGATTCGTTTGAGTATATCATCGTTGATGAATTTCAAGACACAAATAAGTTACAACTTGAGTTTCTTACCTTACTTGCACCTCATAAGAACATTACCGTTGTGGGAGACATCAATCAATCAATTTACCAGTTTAGAGGGGCTAATAAAGAAAGTTTAGACGAGTTTAGAAGAGTGTTCGCTCCAGTGCAAGAGTATGCGCTTAATGCCTCGTATCGTTCAACAAATAGCATTTTACGCCTCGCACACACCCTTATAGAGCATAATTACGAAAACAAATCAGAATGTTTTCAAGTACAAAGCGCTACAGAAAAAGAAGGAACTGCAAGCACGGTATATGAACTCACTAACGGTAAAGAAGAGTTACGAAAGATTATTGAAATTATTAAAGATGAAGAAAAAGCAGGAACACCGCTTAGAGAAATTTGCATTATGTTTCGTACGCACCAACAAGCGCGCATGCTCAAACATGAATTAGAACTACACGCAATTCCGTTCACAACAGTTACAAAAAAGCCATTGCTTAAAGTACCTGCTGTTAAGACCGTGCGTAATTACTTAACTATTATTGATAAACTACATACCGATGCCTCAGGAGGGGATCACGCTTGGTGGGAACTGTTGACATCTACTGTTGAAAGTAAAGAGGACAGCATTATACTCAGCAAATGCCTCAAAGAACATCGTGGAAATGAGCACCTCAGCACAACACTGCTAAAGACACTCCCCACACTTACATTATCTGAAAAAGGAATGCTCAAAGTACGTGCAGTTCTTAAAATACTAACCGACTTACTCCGAAAAGAAAAAAACGATATCCCTACCCTCCTGCTTGAAGTGTATGCGCGAACAAATCCTCCGAGCGAAGAGCAACCTGAAAAAGAAAGCGCTCTTGCATTACAAAGATTTCATGAACTAGCTAAAGAATACGTACAATCAAACATTCCAACACTCACTGATTTTCTATATCACCTTGAGAGCATGCATGTTCTTGGCATTGAGGGTGAGGCTCCACAAGTAGATAATAGCGGCGTTCGCATTATGACGCATCATGCAACGAAAGGACTTGAATACGAAGTCATTATCATAACCAATATGGCTCAAAAACGGTTTCCACTAGAATATAGAGCTCATAAAACGATTATTCCAGCAGAAATAAGCGCTCAGACATCTGACACAGAACGTATTCGAAGAGAAGCAGAGCATAATCAATTGCATGAAGAGCGGAGATTATGCTATGTTGCATTTACTCGTGCTAAAGAACGATTATACATTACGTACGCTAAAGAGTATAATAGTAAAAAAGCACTTCCCTCACAATTTCTCAATGAGATTGAATATAAACAAAACAAGGACATCACATTTATTCAAGACGCAAATGAAACATATGTACAACCAAAGCAAGAAACACCAACAATCACTGCTGCAACTACAACTGCTCCGACAATACCATTTTCACCTTCTTCCCTTCAGACTTTTACTGAATGTCAAAAACGATTTGAATACAAGTATGTGTACAACATGCCTGACCCTCAGCCCGTTGCGTGGGAAGCTATGCAACTTGGTTCGTTCTTACATGCTGCGTTTGAAGCAATAGTCCGTCATGGAGCAACAACTGAAAAACAATGTATTGATATAACAAAAACAGTGCATATGCAAGAAGCATGGAATTTTATTGATCTTGAAGAAGCACTACCATTAGTCAAAGTATTTTTCCATCGTAACAAACATAAATATGCTAGCACTTCAAAAACAGAATTGAGATTAACAACAAAAATAGGCGACTATACTTTTACTGGTTTTGCTGATAGAATTGATTTTAAAGATTCAAATGAACTTGAAATTATTGATTATAAAACCGGGAGTGGTGCAATCCCTCCTCGTTATCGTAATTGGCAACTTGGGTTTTATGCACTTGGAGCAAAACAATTTGGAAACCCTACTAAAGTTACGCTGGACATGTTAAAAAAAGATAAACCATTAGAATTTGTAATTGATAACAAAGGGAATGCTGTAGAAAAAAATAATGGGCGAATGTCATTTAATCTTTTTGAGGTTGAAGAAGATATGCGTGAAACGGCTGACAAAATTACTTCATGCTATACCAACGGGTTTAATCCCTGTAATCCAGATAAAAATTGTGATTTTTGCAATGAGTACATCTATAATTGATCCTTAACTCGTTGCATAAACCGTTTTGTAAGTTTTTGAGTTCGCTTCTCATTACGCACCCTATGATGAATGAGTTCATGAATAAACGTATCTAATAATTCATAATCTCGCTCATGTGGGTGATGAGAAAAGAGTGTATCAAACGGCTTTGTATAGAGATCAAAAGAGATTATACTCTCTGAAATAACCTTACCACCTACGTGATACATGCCCTCTAGCGACCCGTCACCTTGTTTAAACGTTACTTGAACCACAGGAGGGATACTATAGTCATCCAAAAAAGGAGTGATTTCAGCCCTACATTGCCGCATTAAGTGCATTAGGCGCCTCATAAGCAAATCATGTCCTTTTCGAGGTGCTACAAAGCTAAAAATACGTCCTGCAAATAAGAAATCCTGCTCCATATCCCCTCACTTTCTTCTTCGTTTTTTAGAGCGAGACGTTTTTTTAGAGGGTTCGTACCATGCTACAAACCCAATAGCAACTAGATATAATATACCACCTACTTCTGGGATAATCATTGAAAGCGCATACCATCCATTAAATCCTTCCCCTTCAAAAATACGCCAAGTAGCAATTATTGAAAGAACTGCAAACGCTATCCATCCAAGAATAGGAATAGCAAGTAAAAACGTCCAAGCCCAATGGAACTTACCCATATGTAAAATTAATCCTAGATTCGCAAACGGTACCCATGCGAGTTTGTAATACTTACACTTTCGACGTTGTGCGATAGTAAACCAAGCATATGAAAAATAGATGTACACTCCAATGGCAAATAATACTGCAAAAGTAACTCCGAGCGCAACAAGCCCACCAGTTAATCCATCTAGAAATACTTCGTTAAATTCTCCAAGACCAAATGCTTCCAAAGCCATACAGTACTAAAGGTTTATTCCTTTAAGAAAGTTTTGATTGCTCAGTTGCAGGATCAAGTACTGCCTCTTCGTGCGGAACCTTTACTGCATCTGCAACACGATCACCTTGCTTAAGCCGTACAACACTTACTCCTTGCGTTGCTCGACCCATAACACGTAAATCCTTCATTGATGTTCGAATAACCATTCCTTTAGTTGTAGTAATAATGACTGAATCATCATCATTAACACTTAAGGATTTTACAATATTACCTGTCTTATCACTAACTTTAAGGTTTATTACACCCTTACCACCGCGAGATGTTTTTCTGTATTCACTGAGGTCTGTTCGCTTACCACTCCCTTTTGAAGTGATAGTTAAAATTGTAGTCTTACCATCAAGTGGCAAAGATTCGAGTGAAACTACCTCATCATTTGATGCAAGGTCAACTCCTTTAACACCGTACGAAGAACGGCCCATTGCTCGAACATCATCTGAACTAAAGCGTACTGCTTGTCCTCGCTTAGTGATAAGTAACACTTCACGACCATCTTTGACACGTTGCACATTAATTATTTCATCACTACCGTCTGCAGGAAGGTTCATTACTCGTACTCCTGTAGCGCGTGGTTTCGCTAAGTCCTTGAGAGGTAATCGCTTAACAATACCTTTCTTTGTTGCAAACATGAGGAAACTATCTTCATCAAAAGAGCGCACTGCCATGACATTTGCGACATTTTCATCTCTCAAATTAAGAAGGTTAGCTATTGCTCGACCTTTACTCTGACGCATACTCTCAGGGACATCATTTGCTTTAAGCCAGTAAACACGCCCACGACTGGTGAAAATAAGGAGATAATCATGTGTTGAACACGTAAGCATTGTTTGTACAAAGTCTTCATCTTTAAGACCAGTACCAGTTACTCCTGCCCCACCACGTTTCTGTTCTTTATACGTCTTAACATCAAGTCGCTTAATATAGCCTGAGTTTGTAAGCATTACCACAACGTCTTTCTTTTCAAGCAAGTCTCGTTCTTTAATCTCTCCAAAACTCTTAACAAGTTTAGTTCTTCGCTCATCGCCAAAGTCCTTGAGTAATTGCTTGGTTTCCTTACGAACTACTTTAAGCACTTCTTTTTCACTACTTAAAATATTTTTAAGAAATGCAATTGCCTCTTGTAATTTATTCTTCTCGTCAGTGAGTTTATCCCCTTCAAGCCGAGTCAATTGTTGCAATCGAATTTCAAGTATTGCTTTTGCCTGTTTTTCAGTTAATCCAAACTTTTGCATAAGCCCTTCTTGCGCATCTTTTGTTACTTGTGAAGCACGAATGAGCTTTATTACCGCATCGATATCTTTCATTGCTATAAGAAGCCCCATTACAATCTCAAGTCTATTTTCAGCTTTTCGTAAGTCAAACTTGCTTCGATTAACAATAACACCTTTTCGATGATTAACATATTCTGCTATAACATCTCGCAGAGTAAGAACTCGCGGTTGCCCTCCAACGAGTGCCAAAACATTTGCATCAAACCGGTCTTGTAAACGAGTGAGTTTATACAATTTGTTAAGGGTGAATTTTGGATTTGCTCCTTTCTTAAGCTCGATAACAATACGAACTCCTTTCTTAGACGATTCATCTCGTAAATCTGAAATATCAGGAAGTTTTTTCTCAGTTGCAAGTTTTGCTATTGCCGTTACAAGATCTGCTTTATTTACCATGTACGGGATTTCATCAACAATAATTTGAGGCTTCCCTTTCTTCTCTTCAATAGTGGTTGCTCCTCGAATAACAACTCGCCCCTTACCAGTCTCATAAAGCTCTTTAAGCCCTTCTTTAGCGATAATCCCTCCAGTCGGAAAGTCAGGACCTGTAACATGCTCCATAAGACCTGACACATCAATTTCAGGGTTATCAATATAGGCAATTATTGCATTACTTACTTCAGAAATATTGTGTGGAGGAATATTTGTTGCCATACCAACCGCAATACCTGTTGAACCCATCAAAAGCAAGTTAGGAAGTCGAGCTGGTAACGCAATCGGTTCCTTAACTGAATTATCAAAGTTAGGAACCATTCGTACTGTTTCTTTATCGATATCTTCAAGGAGCTGTGATGCAATCTTACTCAGTTTTGCTTCAGTATAACGCATTGCTGCCGCAGTATCTCCATCCATACTACCAAAGTTTCCTTGTCCATGAACGAGTGGATATCGCAGTGAGAATTCCTGTGCCATTCGCACCATTGAATCATATACTGCACTATCACCGTGCGGGTGATACTTACCAAGTACTTCACCAACAACAGTTGCCGACTTCTTAGTAGGCTTACTATGATCAAGACCAATAGAATTCATTGCATACAGGATTCGTCGGTGAACTGGTTTAAGCCCATCTTCAACTGAAGGAATTGCTCGTTGTACAATAACACTCATTGCATAGTCAATATATGCTTTCTGCATTGATTCAACAATTTCCTTACCTGCAACTCCTTTCTCATCACCGATTTGTTCTTTGAGTCGTCGTGCGTCTTCCATCTTCTTTACTGCTTCATCAGCTCGCGCCTCTCCATTTTCACTCATTTATGCACCTCCAAGAGGTGCAGCCTCGTCAGCTGCATCCTCTTCAGTTTCTTCATCTTCAGGTTCATCAAAAGATTCATCTTCGTAGTGAATGATAAGATCATTATCCTCATCAATCGCAAACGAAACTGATTCTCGTTGCTCCTTTAGTTGTGTCAAGGTAGTGATGAATTCATCAATGCCTTGTGCGTCAAGCCCAAATTCAAGAACGTCAATTTCGTGTTCGTCCTCGTCAGCATCCGCAGAGAGCGCTCTATCTCGAGCAGCATCTGCTTCAGCAACTTCAGCTATATCCGCCATGCTTCCTTTCAAATGTTTTGTTTCATCTTCCATTGTATTGGTTTCCCTCCTCAAAAAGAGTAGTGTCAAATGTCAAAAACCTCCAAAGTTAGGTTTTTGAGCCTTGAAAATGTAGCAAGATCACGATACATTTTCAAATATCTACCTCCGCATATTGTGCATTTTCAGCGATAAATTGTTTTCGTGGCTCTACAACAGTTCCCATTAGTTTTGTAAAAACTTCATCAGCTTCTACTGCATCTGAAACCATTACCCGATTGAGCAATCTGTTTTTAGGATCCATAGTTGTCTCCCATAGTTGTTCAGGGTTCATTTCTCCAAGACCTTTGAATCGTACAATGTGAGCGTTTTCACCAAGACTTGAGCGCATTTTTTGTAGTTCTTCTTCTGAATACACATAGTGATCTTTCTTCTTACGAACTTTATACAGTGGTGAAACTGCAATATAGATATTACCGTTATCAATTAGTGGTTTCATATACCGATAAAAGAACGTTAAGAGCAATGTCATAATGTGCGCCCCGTCAACGTCAGCATCAGTCATTATAATAATTTTAGAATATCGTAATTTATTGATATCAAATTGTTCCCCAATACCAGTGCCAATCGCTGTTATCATATTAGTAATTTCTTCCGAAGAAAGTACTTTGACAGGGGTTGCTTTCTCAACATTGAGAGGTTTACCTTTCAAAGGCAAGATTGCTTGAAAGTCTTTATTACGAGCTTGCTTTGCACTGCCACCTGCAGAGTCTCCCTCAACAATATAGAGTTCTGTCTCCTCAGATTTCTTCTTTGAACAATCAGCAAGTTTTCCTGGAAGACCACCAACTGAAAATGCATTTTTTCGTCGAACAAGATCTTTTGCTTTTTTAGCAGCATTACGTGCTTTTTGAGCATCAAGCCCTTTGTTCACAATTCGTTTCGCAATAGGAGGATTTTCTTCAAAGAATTCTGCGAGTGCAGCCATTGAGATTCTATCAAGAATCCCCTTCACTTCTGAATTACCCAGCTTTGTTTTTGTTTGCCCTTCAAACTGAGGTTCTGGCACTTTAACAGATACAATAGCAGTTAACCCTTCTCGAACATCATCACCAGTCAAATTACCAGTCTTAAGCATTTTATTCTTATTACCATAATCATTAATTGCTCTCGTTAATGCAGTCTTGAATCCTGCAACGTGGGTTCCGCCTTCAACAGTGTTAATTGTGTTTACAAAACTCAAAACATTTTCTTGATACCCGGAATTATACTGTACGGCTACCTCCGCAACGATATTTTCATCGTCTTTAACAAAATATACGGGTTTCGCATACAGAGGATCTTTACTTTTATTAACCCATTTCACAAAATCAACAACACCACCTTCATAATGAAATAGTTCTTTTTTGCCAGTTGCCTCTTCCTTAAGCGTTATTTTTATTCCCTTATTGAGAAAAGCCATTTCTCGAAATCGAGTCTGGAGTACCCCAAAGTCAAATTTTGTTGTTGAAAAAATAGTATCGTCTGGTAAAAATGTTACACGCGTTCCTGTTTCATCCTTACCTACAGTTCCAGTTTCCTTAAGTTTGTAAAGTGAATTTCCAATCTTATACTCTTGTTGGTACTTTTTACCACCACGCTTAATCTCAACTTTCATGTGTGTTGATAATGCTGAAACAACACTGATTCCCACACCGTGTAATCCTCCAGAGATCGCGTACGTTCCCTTATCGAATTTTCCTCCAGCATGGAGTTTTGTCACAACAACTTCTACAGCAGGGATTTTATACACAGGATGTTCATCAACCGGAATACCTCGTCCATCATCAGTTACCGTAACACTACCATCTTTGTTGAGAGAAACAAGAATGTTGTTACAGTATCCTGCCATTGCTTCATCAATTGCATTATCAACAACTTCGTACACTAAATGATGCAATCCTTGCTTCCCAGTACTACCAATATACATTGCTGGTCGCAGACGAACACCTTCAAGGCCCTCTAAAACCTTAATATTACCTGCGGAATAATCTTTTTTCTCTGACATTGTGTGAGAACACTCTTTTGTAAGAGCTAAAGACTTGACCTGTTTAAAAACCTTTTCCCCACGAGAAGCCGTTTACCGACGGAAAATGAGGGTTTCAAGGTTATCGTCTATTTTCAAATAAAATACTGAAGTAAAATTTTTGGATTGGAAAATAAACAGATAAGAAGTTAATATTACTTCTTTTTAGTAGGGTTAGCAGGCGCTTTCTTTGTAGTATCTGCTACTTTAGCTTTTCGAGATTCTGCTCGGCGAGCTTGTCGTTTAGCCTTCTCAATTTTTCGCTTTTCTGCAAGTGCTGCTTGCTTTTCAGCCCGTTTTTCTCGAACTTGGTGGAAACTATCAGTCCATCGAATCTTCCGCTTATCACGACCAAGATGTAAGTGATTCTTCATACATTTAGAATTTGCATAATAATTTACACTACCATCATTTTTGAGCAAGTACATCCCTTTGAAATCTTCTTGTTCCTTACCACTAAATACACATACTGCTTTTGCCATTATGATTGTGCTCCTCGAGTAGCCCCTTTGATTCGTCGAGCCTCAATTTCGGTTTCTCGCAAAGTAAGTAAATCTCCAATTCGTGTTGGACCCTTAACATTTCGTCGCATGACACGACCAGTATTACGCCCATCAAGAACCTTACATTCAACTTGTGTAACTTCTCCTCGCGCCCCTGTACGACCAATAAGGCGTTGTACAACAGCCTTCACAGGACCATCATCAGATAATTTACTAGAACCTTTTGCACCTTTTTTTTGTTGTGCTGCCATTGTTTACGCTGCGCCCTTGTTTAGTTTAGCAATATCAGCACTTGCGTCCCCTCCTTCGAGGATAGCAACTGAACTTGTAGAAACTGATAATCCAACAGCAATACCAAGTTTTTGTTTAGAATCAACTTCAATTGCTGGAATGCCTTTTTCCTTTGCAATGCTTGCAAGGTGTGCTACGATTTCTTTAGGATCAACATCTGCAGCATAAAATACAGCCTTAGCTACTCCTCGTTCGATTGCTTTAGTCACTTCATTAGTGCCTTTGTCAACCTTGCCGCTTTTGCGTGCTGTTTCGATTACTGCGTAACTGTCCATAGTGAAACCTCAATATCCGCTTGAGGCGGATGTCATTGGTTGCATATAGTCGCAACGGGGAGTTTATAAAGTTTGCTGTTCACCCCTGATTACTTAAGAGGTGTACAAATGATCTTCATTATTGATAATGGCAGTCCGAATATGAAACATATTAATCATATCGTGCAAGACCATGGTGCACAAACCAAAGTTATTCCACAAAACGCTCTTTATAATTCATTCGCACATCACAAACCTTCAGGCATTATTCTCAGTGGGGGCGATCCTAATCTAGATCAGAAAATTTTTCTGAGTGAAATTCGAGCTAATCTTGCAGCACTACTCAACTATGATGTCCCAATCTATGGTATCTGTGAAGGGCACGAGATTATTGGTGAAGTGTTTGGAGGAGATATTCGTAAAATGCTTACTCGCGTCCACACTGAAAAAAATAGGATTAGAATAGTTAAGCATCACGCATTATTCACTGGCATTCCTAGAGAGTTTGAAGGGTTTGAAGCACACACGCGGTACGTACGAGACCTCCCTCATTCATTTGAATTACTTGCTACTTCTTCAAAAACTACGATTGAAGCATTTGCACATAAAGAAAAAAAGATTTTTGGAACACAATTCCATCCTGAAAAATCAGGTGATGTTGGTAAACAAATACTCAAAAATTTCGTGAAAATGTGTAAATAGATTATGTCCGACTTGCAATAACTTCTTGCAGGTGTTCCTTATACCACGCAAACGTTTTAGTGATACCTTCTTCAATTGAAACGGTTGGTTCATACCCTATTGCTTTCATCGGACGTATGTCAAGAGATACTGTTTGGGGCTGTGCTACTTCCTTCGTACGGAATTCTTTTGTCCCCTTACCTGCAAGAGAAATTATAAGGTCAGCAACCTCCCCAACGTTTGTTTCAGTTCCAGAGGAAATATCATACTCTTTGTTTGTTTGTTCCATGGCTAGCAAGATTCCAGCTACAAAATCATCCACGTACGTAAAATCAAGCGTTTTTTGTTCGTTACCATATATAACGAGTGGCTCATCAAGTAATGCATTCCGTATGAAGATATCTACTAACCTCCCAGTATAATCATTGAAAGGACCATATACTGTTGATGGTCGAATAATAACATATTCCATCCCATATGAATCAGCATATCCTTTGACTAGCTCCTCACCATATAATTTACTCGCAGTATACGGGTTTTTCTCTTTACTCAGTACCCTAGATGATGATGCAAAGACTATTTTGGGAATAGCGTTTTTTCGACAAAATTCCATGACTTCATGCATTCCTTGCACATTAGCATCAAAAGCTGTTTGAGGATCTTCTATTGTTTTATTAATTTTACAAAATGAAGCTAAGTGAATCATAACATCAACAGGCTCTGACAAGCGCTCTTTTTGTATATCACAAATATCCTTCCCGTCACGAGTGTCTACAAGGAGCGCTGGAGCGTCACCTCGCTTTGTAAGTTGTTCAAGCAAAAAAGTCCCTATTAGACCTTTATGACCTGTCATCGCAAACTTCATTAGCCCTAAATATTGAGAGTGTTTTTTATACTTATTCGTTCATGAGTGCTCTTGTTTCCTCAATTGATAAATATCGTTGATTAAATAACTCAAGTGCTCGCTCACTACCCGTTCGTTGTTTAAATGCTTTAAACGCAATGAGGGGTTCACCAAACCCTTTTTGAATTACTGCCTTGTCAGTCGCTCGCTCTGTTCGAATCCGAAATGATTCCGAGACATAGTACCTAAATGCAAAGAATGCTAGTGCATACACATTCAACTCTGAATAATGCGCTACATGCGCAAGTTCATGTGCTAAAAGACCAGTTAATGCTTCATCATCTACTCCAGCAAGGGTTTCTGGATTGAGCACTATTTCTGAACCGACTAGAGGGAATCGATGGGATTCGCCAGTACTATCTGGCAAATCAGCAAACCAAATAACAATATTTTCGTTCTCAAGCCCAAAATCATCTTTTAGATCACCTACAATAGTATTCGCCCGTTCATCTAGAGTCTGTGCAGAAACAACTCCGAATAAAAAAAATATTAGGAGTACACCACCTACTTTTTTTCTAAACATCTTATCGCCAGGTTACCTCTACCATATCAGTTCGTTCGCGGGGTGCAATATCTATGCCTACAGGATCTTGCAGTAACGTTTTGTCTTTGCTAAGCATTAGCTCTCCAGTATAAGCTATCATTGCGGCATTATCCACGAGCAGTGGTCGCTGAGGACAGAAATATTTCGCACCTCGTTCTTCACACATTATTCTGCTCATTTCCTGCAAACGCGCATTACACGCAACTCCTCCCCCAAGGACAAGTTCTGTTTTACCCGTATGTGCAAGCGCTCGTTCTGCAGCCTCAACAAGCATAGCAAATGCAGTTTCTTGCATTGAAAATGCTAAGTCTGAGAGTGGCGTTCCTGTATCATACAGCTGCTTCAGTTTTGTTTGCATTCCTGCAAATGAAACGTCCATGCCCTTAATCGAATACGGGAGTGCAATATAGTTAGTTGATTGTTTCGCTTCTGCTTCAAGTTTTGGCCCTCCTGGAAAGCCAAGCCCACAATGACGAGCGAATGTATCAATGAAGTTACCGATGCCTGAATCAAGTGTTTCGCCAAAGACACGATATTTCCCAGCAGCATACGCTATGACTTGCGTGTTCGCTCCTGACGCATAGAGAAGCACTGGATCGTTCGCACCTTCAGATTGTCCAATTTCAAGATGTGCGACGCAATGATTAACAGGAATTATCTTGACACCAAGCTGAGTTGCTTTCTCCTTGGCAAATCGCATACCAGCAAGCAAACATGGTGCGAGTCCTGGAGCGTGAGACAATGCAATAGCTGTGATATCAGCTTCAGTTACCTTAGCTTCAGAAAGGGCTTTGTCATATAATCCTTGTGCAACAGCAGTATGATGCTTCGCAGACTCCATCGGAACAATACCCCCTTGCTCTGGCACATACATGTCTCGTACATTAGCAAGTATGTTTCCCTTATTGACAATCCCTACCCCAAATGTATGGGCAGTACATTCTATACCAAGTATCATGAAAATACAACTAAAAAATTGTATATAAATTTGTCCTAAGCCAATCTTTATATAACTCTAACACCTATTCTAGTCATGAAAATTGAGGTAAATATTGAAAAAAAACATATGTTCCTTATTCTGGGAACATTGCTCTTAATCGCAGGAGTTGTGCTCGTACAAGGATATAACGATCCAATAATTCCAGCTAACAATCCTGCGATTATTGGACACAGTGTTGACGAAATGGACTGGTCACAAACTATTCCTCAAGAGATAAGTGTTGAAGATGTCTTTCTCACAAGCGTACAAAAAAAAGCTAGTGAAGTCGGAGTCGAATGCAATTGGATAGGGCCTAAAGATCTAGGCCCCCTATTCCCACCAGAATACGGTATTACCCCTTGGTTCAACATTGGTAGAGAAACATGTGTCAACGACAGATTAGAATCGATAAAGATGAATGAATGGTCACAAGGCTCTTGTGGAAACATGCATGCTAAAGGCTATCATTGTGATCTAACAATTACTGATGCTGCAACTG
>JAYONY010000002.1:363903-390324 GCA_038121585.1 archaeon
ACACCACTTTAGAACATCATGGAGAGTGGATTGGAACTATCACTGGCGTTACAGAAGAGGTATTTATCTATCGGAATAATCAAAACCCAACAGGTTCACCTCAAATAGTTTATTCTCCTGAAGGCTTAGGACTTAATGGAGATGATGGGAGTGCTCGAATAGTTTATGACCCTCAAACAGGAGAGTGGGATTTACGTTCAAGAGGTAAAGAAAACAATCAAAATAGTCCAGCATGGTCCATCAAAAGCTGTCTTGCAGGAGGGTATGGTCCTAATGGATTTTCCCCACCTTAGAATTCTAAGATAAATAATAAAAAAAATTTACAGAAAAAAGAAAATAAAAAGAAGTGATGACTTAACGTCGTCGGCGAGCTGAGGTTGTAGTTTTTCGCGCTGTACTTCGTCGTGCTGTTGTTTTACTTGCACGCTTAGTGGTACTAGCTGACTTTCGTCGTGTAGCAGTCTTCTTTCGTCGACCGCCTCGCGCCATTTTAGCTTCGCATACGTTTCCTTGACCGTCAACGTAATACAAATGACCCTCTTTTCTCTCGACTACATTTCGAGCAATGATTCGACCCATGATGACACCTCCTTTTACAAGATTATACCTGATTATGCGCTTCAGATTATTTAAACATTTGCTCCTTTCCGTCGGAAAAATTTCAAAATTTCGCTATTTGCTTCATTAACCGGAACTTCGACAACATACCGAAATGGTTTATGTGTTGGAACTCGCAGAGTGAATGGTTTGATTATGCGAGCATCAAGTACTCGATAGTCTTTATCCAGCCAGATACTCAAGTAAGGAAAGAAAACAAATATGGATGTAAAGAGTGTTCTCACATCTTTAGTAAATGAGAACAAAAGATTAGTAGTGTTACGTGTTCGAAACATAAGACCAATTCCTTTCTCAAATGACCGAACATCACGTACTGGAATATTTATTGTCCGATGACCTTTCTTAATATGAACTTGCTTGTGAGATCTCATTATCATCTAAATCGTCGTAGGTATTCATTAATTTCTTTAGTTTGAAACGTACATACATGTCATACCCTACAAAGGCCATTACAATACATACGGCGACGAGAATTAACCACAGCATTGCAGGATTACCGCTAAAGAAAGCTCCCAAAAAGCGATCATTTGGAGGTGCTAGCTGTGTTTGAGCTTGCTCAGTTATGAGCTGCTCACATCCCTGTAATGCACTGTCAGCGTATTGAGAAGCGAGCTCATAGTCTCCTGCTGAGAAAGCTGCAAATGCCTGATCAATAAGTTCCTGTACTTCAAGACATACTTGTGACTCGTCAATAAACCCTTGTACAAATTGTAAGAATACTTCAAGCTCTGCATCACCCTCAACATTAATATAGAGAATATCAGTGTCAGTAATTTCACCACTTGTTGCAGTGATTGCTACTTCATACTGTCCTTCTTCAATAAGTGTTGGAAGTGCTGTAAATGAAATTGTTTGTGAACTATCCCCTGCAAGTGAACTAATAGTATTCTGTCCAAAAGTTATTATCCAGTCATTGGGACGTGCAACTCCGTCTTTTGAAACCCCATAGGTTAACACAACATTTTCTAGTGTAGCATCATCTAAATTTACTACATCAAATGAGGTTATAAGGCTTGAACCAATATCAAGTGTTTGTGGCCCTGGAGGATCAACTTCTATTCCTGAACCGGCAACGGTTGATGATGAAGAACTACCTCCTCCGCCACCACCTGATGAAGAAGAAGATGAAGAACTTACGGCTGCGATAAATGTAACGTTAAAAGAATTACTCGTGTTTGTTGTCAACTCATTCCCACTACTGTTCAAGTCTGCAATAGTAATATTAATAGTTTCTGTAATTGCTGAGGCTGAATAAAATGTTACGGTTAGTAAGCTTGCGTTTGGAGTGATTGTAATATTAGTCGTTGAAGTCGTGTTACTCTCTACGGTTATATTGAGTGTTTGATTATAGACCGGGTCTGTCACGTCAGGATCAAAATAATAGGTGCTTAAGTTGAGTGTTATTGTTGACCCTGCAGAGTCAACTTGGTTTGGAATAGTACTTGAGAAGTTTGCAGGCGCATTAGCATAACTAATATTCATACTCCAATTTTGTAGTACCTGGAGTGAGCTAAAGGTTGGATTTGAAATGACTACGGTAAAGTTTGCAAATTGACCGTATGTTTCATCAGTATAGTTAGGCATAAATGCCCAGGTTACATTAGTAGAATTACCATAGGAACTTACATTGTACTGTAATTGGCTATCAAGATAAAAGAGATATGTTAGATTATCTTCAAGCGTATGATTTACATCAAGAGTAATATTTGTAGTTACCCCTTCGGTGAGTTCAAACGTATATGAAACTCCCGGAGCATGGAGCACTGGCGCATCATATACAAGTAGCCAAAAATCAGTGCTATCTTTCGCACCTTCTGTATCGTTAACAGTAACATTAAGATGATATTCCCCATATTGAGTAGTATTAAATGTAATATTAAGTATACCTGTTGAACTATTAAATACAAGCTCACTGTCAAGATAGAAATCATCACTCTTCCCATCTCCTAAGAAGGTTAGTTGATACGTCAAATTACCTACTGTTTCATTTCCTTCTTCAATATCTGTTGCGTTTATATCGAGATAGACAGTTTGGTTTATACTTGAAGAAATATTTGCCACTTCAGTAATGTTTGGATCATGATTAATAGCAAGTATTGTCATGTTAAAAGTAAGAATTACTGAGCTATTTGACACGTCAGTCACATTCAACGTGATATTATAATTTCCAACGTCAGTTTTGTTTGGGGTAAATGTTGCCGTGAAGAGTGAACGATTAGCACTTATTCCAGAGCTAGTGGGGAATGAAGAATCACTTGAAAAACTAAACAAGTTAGTATTCGGACCCTCTAGAGTGACTGCTAATGATAAGCTTTCATTATAAAATCCTTTTTGTACTAAGGGAATACGATAATCATTATCCTGTATAAAGACAGATATTATTGTTCGATTATCTTCCTGAACGACGAGATTTGATAAACTATCAACACTGGCATTTGTTGCAGTTATTGGCGTTTCAAAAGAAGCTGTATCATCAATATTTGCAACCGTAAAATTAAACGTGTATGATGCGGGAGTAACACCGTCTGATGCATTAATGACTACGATATGCTGACCTACATCAGCATCTATTGGAGTAAAGGATATGACACCTGTTGCACTATCTATTGAGAAGGTAGGGAATGCTGTGTCATTTCTAAATGTGAAGCTCAGGCTATCATCCTGAGGGTCAGTAACGTTTTGTGTGAGGTTTAAGTAAAAAGCAGTTCCTTCAGTTAGGGCATGTGCACTTTGCGTTGTTTCATTCCATCTAGGGACCCCGTTACCAATAACTTCAACTATGAAAATGTATGAATCTTGAGAGTATGAATTTGCATCTACAACACTAACATTTACTGAATGATTCCCTTCACTCGCTAACGTCGGATTTACAAAGAGTGTTGCCACACTACGATTCGTTCCTCCAACCGTAACATTTGACGTTACTGTTACCCATGAAACATTAGCACTAAACGTCAGGTTTTCTGCATACACACTTGGGTCAGATATGAGCAAGTCATCATCCGTTGCATTCACGTACACAGTATAGTTATTGCTCGTATACGCTGTTAGATTAGAAAACGGTATGATTGAAACACTATCATTTACATTTCCAATAGTTATAGTATAGGTAGTTGAGTTTACCAACACTTCAGGCCCGCTATCAGTAACGGTCACATTAACAACCCATGTACCTACCTGTGCATCTCCAGGCGTGAAATTAACATAGGTTGAAGCAGCACCTGCAGTAGTATTAATTGTGGTGGTATAGTTGTTTGTTTCATTAAATAAGAACCAGGTATAATTCGCGGCAAACGTTAGATTGTAGAGTTCATCACTATCTGATGCATTAATATAACAGTTAACAGGCGTATCTTCTGTTCCCGTAGAAATATCATCGCAGACGTAGGTGAATGAAGGGTCGTTATTCCAGCTTAAGGTCCAATTCACGAGGATACTAAAGGTTGCGTTGGTTGGAGAAATCGTATTTTCAAGATCTTGAACGGAGAAGTTAATGATGTATTCCCCTTCCTGACTGTCTTGAGGCCCAAAACTAATGTTTGCTGCAGTACTATTAAATGAAGTTATATTAAAGAGCGTACAATTATTCGGTCCGGTGGGTGGATTGAGCGAAGTATGATAACAAGAAACAAAACTTACATTAAACGTATAGGGAACGTCATTTTCCTCATCTGTAGCGAGTAAGAGTAATTCATAATAGGAATTATTGAGTGTTTGATTTACAAGATTAATGAAGGTTGGAGCATCGTTCGTTGCATTAACTTCAAAATAGAATACTGCTTTTTGCCCTGCAGGAGTTGGGTCGTCATTTACTACTTCAACTGAGAGATTATAGTTTCCAGTATGATTGTTTGTCGTAGCATTAAACGTTAGAATTCCCGTTGTTGCATCAATAGTTATCCAATTAAAATAACTTACTGGGCGAGTACCATGCAAAGTTGAAGTAATATTTGCAACAGCAAAGACGAGCGTTTCATTCTGAACATTACTCACATTCGCACTGAAATTATAGGTGAATACAGGTGTTTGATCCTCAGCTAAATATGAAGTCGTACCAGTAGTATGAAAAAATGGTGCTGCAGCTACAAATGCCACTAGTAGAACAGTGCCCACTAGGACAATACCTAGATAGTTACGAACTCTTTTTTTTCCGACCACGATCTAACTGCTTTATCTCCTTATATATTTGAATTGACTTAATAAGGATGATGGCAAGCAAGATAAGGACTATGAATAGGATTATCCAGAAAAGACTTCCCCTCGCAAGTGGCGCTTCAGGAGTACATATCCCAGGGCATGGCCCTCCACAATCAACTCCTTGCTCCCCTTGATTTTGTATACTATCTGAACAGGTAGAACATGCTACGCACGGCCCCCCACAATCAACGAGTAATTCACAATCTCCATCGTGGCAATTAGTAATGCCATCATTGCAGGTTGGGAATGAGGTGTAAATACAGGTTTGATAGAGCGAAGGCTGAGAAAGTGTTGTATTACATGCCCGCACATCAGTACATGTCCGCGGATTATACCCGCATTCAATATCATCTATACCTTGAGTAGTACACTCTGAAAGTAAGAACGTATAAGATTCATACGATAAATCACCTTGCTGATATCCGAGTGGAACACTTTCGCAATTCTCCCAGAGATCACAACCCCATTTTTCAAAACAGCTAGCGCCACCGCCACCTCCACCTCCACCACCGCCACCGCCTGAAGGAGTGGTGCATGCTACTTCACTTACACTTACATTCCACTGAACTGAGTCATTGAGCAGTCCATCAGTAATTTCAAGTAAAACTTCATGCGTTCCTGACACCCCGCACCCAAAGGTGTGTGAAAAGCTGTCTGTACTTGATAATTGTATGAGACGCTCAAGATCACCATCAACATACCAATAGATATCAGGTATGGTACCATCAGGGTCGTATGTACTTACATTAAATGAAACCGCAGATGTTCCAGAGACACTAGGGGTTAAACCTGAAGGATAGTAGTCTATTATTTCTGGTGCACGACTATCATTAGTGACAGTAATGCTAAAAACGTCACAAGTAGTAAGATTTCCTCCATCCTGCCCACAGAGAGAAATATTTTGATGTGGATTTGCAAGTCCTAAATCAGTAGCACAAACACTAATAGTGTACACTCCTATTTGGCTTGCATTAGGAGTAAAGTTCATTACCCCATCACTATCAATTGCGAATAAATCACTTGCTTCATTAATGAATGAAATGTTGAATGAGAAGTTTGCAGTGGTTTCATCACTACCGTCTTCAATATCAGAGACATTTAACGTTTCATAAAAGGTAGAATCATCACCTTGCAAATACAATGTAACAGCTCCAAAATCACGTACTGAAGGAGCGTTATTTATCCCTATTACTGTAATATTAGTGAATGCTGTGTCAACACAACACGTGGCATTAAATCCATCATTTACTGAGAGCGTTTCTTCATACGTTCCAACATCTTCTTTTTGCAAAATTCCTGAAAAGATTTCTCCAACAGCATAGTTAAGTCCTGCCCCTACGCTTGTTGGAATTACAAAAAATGGATTGGTAGGTGATACTGCGATTGTAAGAGCATCTTCATCATCATTAGTAACATTAAATGCTTGCGTATAAAATTGTCCTTCACATACCAAATCTTCTTGTACTAAGGGTGAGAGTTCAGGAGCTGTGTTTGGGACAAATACAAAATACCGAACGGTTGCTGACTGTACAGTTCCTGTTGAATCATTTGCAAAAACTTCGAGTCGATTACCCCATCGAACCCCGAAATAGGTTATGTTTGGTGTAAAGGTTACATTTTCAGCGATTGTAATACCGTGTCGTTCATCATACAAGGAGTATCGCCACGTATCAACTACAAATTCTGCTGATACATTAAGACTTAGTACAATGGATTCCCCAACACTAAAATTATACGTTATATTTTGAGGGCTATCAATAGTTATTGCTGCGTTACCTCCCTCAACAAATAGTGCGAGCGTTCCAACTGCTGCATTGAAAAAATAATTGCCGGTTAATGAAACACTTGCAGGGCTTACAATATATACAAAAATATTGAGTGTTGTTACCAGTACAAATATACCGATTAGAATTGCTATCACCCGCTTGCCCATACACTGCTTCAGCGTCGAGAATATAAAAAGATTCCCTACCTGATGTTCACAGTTACATACCCCTCATACAGGCCTTGTTCAGTCTCATTTTGTGCACGTACAACAAACCCAATACTTTTTGTTTCATGAGGTCCAAGTTCTACTATGGGAGTGTACTCAAGCACTGAACCAATGCTCCCTTCAGCCTGAATAAATGCCCGAGCACTGCTTGGATAAGGATTAGTTATTTGCACTGAACGCGATGATACAGCTCCAGGGATAATAGACCCAAAAGTAAGCGCAGTTGCATTTAAGTCAAAACCACTTTTTTCATGTGAGACAAGCACGCTTGCATACACACTATCCTCTGGACTATCGACCACAACTACATAATACAAGAAAAAACTACTTGCAAGCACAATAAAGGATGCTACAAAAACGGCTTTTGCGACTTTCTTAACCATCAGTACTTTTTACAGTTTTCCTATAGTTTTTCGTTTTTTTAGCATTATGGTAGCGTAGCAACACATACCCTAGAACGATAAGTATGCCAACAACAATCAGAATACCATATACTACCCCATTATTAGAGAGTGTGCGTATCGTGAGCGGCCTACGAACAGTTGTTTGCTGCCCTGCATATTGTACCGTAATCACCATTTCATACTCTCCTGGCTCGTACAGGCCTGTATCTACAAAAGCTTCTAATTGTTCCGTTTTCCAAGGACCTATGTCAACTGGAGGAGTACGCATTGTTTCAAGAGAAACACCGTCACGCAGTAACGCTAAATCTGCATATACATCATCTATTGGATCGTTCCACCCGCTTTCTACATACACATGATACCGTTGGAGCCCATCTTGATAAAGAACGCTTGTAGTATTAACAACTGCTATTGAGAGCTCCCCTAAACTAAAGGTATCATTAACACGCCGTTCCTCACCTGCATACGCAATCACAGCTTCTGCAAAGTAATCTCCTGCTGGAAGCGTTGCAGTCTCTAAATATTTTCTAAAATATTGTTCTTGATTACTTACAAGTGTTACCGGCGTAAAATCAAGCACTGCATTATTTTGAGCGTTAGATAGTGAGGTTACAGTAATAGTTGGTGCAACAGTAAGCGTTTCAAGACCTCTATTTATTACCTGAAGTTCTACTGGAACATCTTCCCCAGCGTTTTTATTAGGAATAATAAGTCGTGGTTCAATGTATCTTCCAGGATAGGGCACAAATACGTCTATTCGAGCATTAATACTGATTGCAGTACCAATAAATGCGTTTTCTGGGGGTGCTTCTGTTACCACAACACCTATTCTATGAGGGCCAGGAGGAGCTTCTTCTGGGAACGTTAAGGTTAATACAAATGTTCCGGTACCAACCACTTCTGTTTTACTTATCTCAATAGAATCTGCAAAAGGCCCCCCATCAACATGGATGAGCACTTTGCGTGCAGGATCGTCTTCTTGTATAGTGTATGTAATTTCTACTTGTGAACCTGGAACATAATCATATGACCGTATTGCTGGCGAAATACCGAGTGCAGCACTTCCCAAAGGGAGCGCAAACAAACATACTAAACTTATTACTAACCACCTCATGCAACCAAGAATATACTCTAACTTTTATACGTTTCTACACGAAAGCAGTAGCAGTGATAACATCACCGAGCGCTCCAGTAAATGAGTCTGAAGGAACGGTTAAGTTAAAGTGTATCAACACAGTATCCGCTGAGTCTGTAAACCTGAATACTCCACACCACAAGCTAGTTGTTGTGTTTACATTTGCAAAAGTAGCCATTGGGTGAGGCATGTTAGTAATTCCAGTACCTGTTGCATTAAGACAGCTGTTTGTCTCACTTGAATTAACATACCATTGATACGCTGGATTTGTTCCACCTAAGAACTGAGCAGCAGTCTTAGCACCTGATAAGTTCAAAGAAACATTAACGTTACCAATATTTTCAAGGATGAGTGGAACACCCACATTTGTCCAGTTTCCATTAACAGAAGAGTTTGATAACGTATCCAGATATGCAGCGGATTGCCCTTGATCTACAAGCCCAGATCCCCAATTGATAGTGTCTGTAGTGAAATTAATGACTGCCGCTGCTTCTACCGTTAAGTTAGTTGTACCTACAGCATTTCCTGAAATGCGAGCTGCAAAGTTAGCAATAGAAAAATACGTAAATCCTGCTGCAACCACTGAAACTACAACTGCTACAACTGCTACCGTAAGTAGGATTCTATCGCCTTCCATTATTAGCTTCCTGCCCCCGCTTCAGCCGTACGTGGTTCAACAATTAAACTAACTTGTGCAGGGTTACTTCCGCTTTCTTGTGGCGAAGCAGAAAGTTCATCTGAACCATTGAGTACACTATGAGCTATCAGCATCGATGCTGCAGAGAATAAAATTGCCAGTACAAGCAATACCACAATGACACGTTGTTTTGATTCCATTTGCCTCTTTAACAATGAATGAATAGTTTCAGACTATTTAAATATTTGCTACTTAAAAAATAACTAATACAATAATGCTATTGTTTTATAGCGAATAGCTTCAAATCGTATTTTCCCGTCGCTACGAGTATTGTTGTCCCCTTTCGTTATAAAATAAATACCCTCTGCGTCAATACCTTTTTCGATTACTCGATGGATAATAAGTGTTTCTCCAGATTCAAACGTGATTAAATCTCCAACTAAGATTTCGTCTGAGGTAGCTGGCCGTACTCGAATACCATTAGCACCTGAATCAAGTAAAGGGCGCATACTCCCGGTTGGGGCATACGTGCTTAAACTTGCATCTGAAACATAAATGATAACATGATCGTCAAAAATTTCAATATCTCGTTCTGTAATAAAGTCTGAAGGAGCAGTTTGTGAGGGGACTTCTGTTAAGGCATATACGAGGAGTAATGAGGCAAGACTCCCAAGTAGAAATACAAAGGTAAATCGCATGGTTGTCCGTAACGCTTCCATATACTATTTGTAAAATCGTAGTTTATAAAGTTATCACTTTGTAATAGTACTATTCTTAGGCGATAATGCTGCTATCTTTTTACGTAAGTACAAGAACCACAAGAGATTAACCATTATGAGCACAACAATGACAGTAATAAGTACGACAACCATTGAATTACCACTTCCGCTTTCAGATTCAGAGATTACATACCCTACCCCTACAACAGTGATATCATCATCGCGAACCTGCAGCTCTAAATCTTGCTGTGCTGATTGCTCGCCGTAACGAAGATATACTCGCGAGTCATACGACCCTTCACGAACACCTTCAGTATCCCAAAAGGCAACCATAATTTCTTTTTCAAGTGGCGGGAGATCATACGTTGCTGATTTGAAGTCTGCCATTACTGCCCCGGCATCATTATACACTTCCATCTGAGCATACGCCCCAATTATTGGTTCACTCCATTTATTCTCAACAAGCATTTCAAATTTAGCAATACCCCCAAGTGAGAAATCATTAACTTCTATACCGTCAAGCTCGAGTAACCTTGAACCTACACTAAAGACTTTCTCAAGCGTAAGTGTTTGTTCATCATAAATAATTGTTGCAACAGCACGATATTGTCCTGGTGCAACGTCAGCACTCCATTTTGCTACAAGCTCACCTCGTTCTTTAGAAGCAATTGGAATTTCATTAGTTTGAATAGTTGCTATTTCATCATTGAAAGGACCATAAATGTCAATGACTCCCCGTACCCGTACGAGGTCAAGATCCCCTTGACTTAAAACTGGCAATACAAAGGTTAACGTGCCATCCTCTTCTGGCCCCACAACATTAAAGCTCCCCTCCGCATATTTTCCAGGATACGGCACATTCACTACAAATTGTGTTGCTACACCAACTGCTGAGCCAAAGAATGACTCGCTCGAGCCGGCAACACCTGCAATTTGCAGTGCAATAATATTGGCAGTGTGACGTCCAGGGTCCGCCCCTGCAGGTAACGTTACAGTATATGATGCAACCCTGCTTTCACCTGGTTGCAAAGCGAACGTAACATCCGATAGCGTGATACTTTGATTAAATGCCCCTTCAACATACAATACAACAGTTATTGGTTCACTTTCTGAGTTAACAACGGTGAAGTCAACAGTGTGCGTTGCTCCAGGCTCATATGCGACGGTAGTACGCCCAGGGGTGATACCTATTGCAGAGGCAGAACCAATTAATAAGAGCAATACAAGCAAAAACAAAACAGATTTATGAGCCTTCATAGCCAATGACACGGTCTCCCGCAACCTCCTTTGCTTCTGAAACATCAAGTATAATTTTTTCTTTAAACTCATCCCGTTCATAAACTGAAACATCAAGGGGGGCATTACCCGCATTCACTACAGAATACGAATCTTCTGTTGCGCGAAGCTGTAAATCAACTGATGATTCAATAGTAAGGGTGCGAACCTCGCTTGCCTGCGCCCCAACAACCTTCCAATAATACACTCCTGGTTCGAGCGTGATAACAAGTGAATCTTCTGCATGAATAGTTGTAGGTGATGTAAATTCTAAGTTATCGTCAATAAGAATGGTGTCTGCCTTGTCAAACGCAAATAATACTTTTGTCTGAGTTGTAATTTCTCCATCAAGCGGTGCTATAACGAGAGGTTGGGAATACCCTACAAAAAAGGCGATAGTAACTAGCGTTCCAACTACCAATAGTAAATCAAAGAGTACAATATGTTTTTTCGTTATCATTCTGCTAAACTCGCTATGAAGTACACGGTTGAATTCCGAATACCTGGATTTTCGTTTGGTGGAACTTGTATGCGAAGATCTACTTCTGCAATGTCAGTTGCGTCGCTATAATTGAGGAGACTGAGGAGAATGCTACTATTCGTTGCAGGCATATTCACCCAGTCAAGTGTAGAAGTGCTGTAATTAAAGGAGTATTCTTCTCCAGTGAAATTATCAATTTTTACCCGGTAGTACGATGAAGGATGACCCACACTTTCCCAAAGAGCTGTTGCGGAGATATTGATATTGACGAATACATTTCCGTCGTTTTGAATCGTAAATGGTGGGGGATCATCATCAGTAGTGTCCTCAACTTGTAAGACCGATAAATTACTGAAAAATACCGTTGAATTAGGAACGGTAATATTGATGAATGACTGAATACTTACATTAAAGCTAGTCGACCATGACCCAAACCCAGAAGAGTCATTAGCTCGAACAGACCAAACATAATAATCTCCATTATCATAAAGACATTGCAGGTCTGAAAGCAAAGTATAGTCTTCCGAAGTAAGATCTTGTATATGCCTTTCTGCTTCAAAACATGTGCTTGCTGCAACAAGACTTACGTTCAGCTCAAATCCTAGGGGGTCGCCGTCCTCATCAGTTCCTGACCAGTAGAACGTAGGAGTTCTATCAATAGTGAGATTCCCATCAGGGTCTACTAATGTGACAGTTGGCAGAGTATTTTCAATAAACAGATCACTTGAATTAGCCCAGTCTGAATACGCAATACCATCAAAGAATTGGAGTGAGCACGTCCAATTTTCCCCTTTAGTCGTATTAGCAGCATCCAAAAAGGTTTCAAACGCGGTGTTATTTGCATAATTATTATCAAGTGAAACTGCAAGGTGTTGTACTGAGTTATTATACCAAATAACTGAAACATTCATAGTATTATTATCATTATCAAATACTGTATCAGCACAGCGTAAGTCCTGATTGCTCCGGTTAGTAAAATCAAAAGAGGTTAAGATTGGTTGCGGTGTTGTCGGAGGGTTATTTGGAATATACTGTATAGTGCGCGTATCAGTACTATTCAAATTACCAAATTGATCAACCGCATGGCTCGTGAATGTATGATTACCGCTTGTTACACCCGTAAAATTACGATAATACTGTGTTGTTGTAGCATTGTATAATGCCTGAATTTCAGTTTGAGTTAGTGTTCTATTAAAGATGAATACTTCGTCAATTGAACCATTCAAAAAGTTAGCCCCGTCCATACCCCCAATAGAAATTGTTGGTCCTGCAAGTATACTGTCAACTGTAGAAGACACTGAACCGACATTTGCTGCACCACTATACAATGTGAGATTATCATCACCAGTGCCATTATACGTAAATCCAATAAAGTGCCATCCAGCACTTGTTAATTTAGGTCCTGTCACACTATCTAAATCAAGAGAAACAAACAAAGAGTCTGATGCATCAACACCTAATCTGATAATTCCATGATTTGGAAACGAAGAACACGCATTGTTACAGCGTGTTAAAAGATCACTTGAAGTCAAATCACCACGAACCCATAAGAAAGCACTCACATCAGAATTATCAAATACAAGTTCAAATGATGTATTAATTCTATCGTTCACTCCATCAAACTGAGCCCCGTCCCCAAATCGTCCGCTCGTATTAATGAAAGCCCCATTAAGTAAAACCCCATCATTATTCTTACCACTTAAGTCTTGCGGGTCGCCAGTTGCGTTCACATCGTCCATCCTCATCCACAATAGCAAGTCATCATCGAATTCAGTCAAGACATAGTGCAAGTTATTAGCTTCTGTTGAAGAAACATTTACATCTATGCCATCAGAATATTGTATTGTTCCATTAGAGAGTGTTGGTGCAACATATGATATTGCTGGAGCAGTTCCATCACCAAGTGAATAATTACTGAACCCTGTTACATTAAATATAACGGTTGACGCAGTGAGTGCTGTATAATTAGTACAAATGCCCTCTGGACACACCTCATGGTTTCTGAGCATATCCACAATAAAGCCGTTTGAAGGCGTATTGTATAAGGTGATATTTGCACTATGGTTCAAGCCAATATTTTCATCAATCTTTACCTGCGCAAAATTATCTGCTATCTGTATTGCATCAGTTAAGTTCGTGCCTGAACCGTTGACTGCTGAGATAAATCGCACAATACCGTTTACAGGATCTTCAACACTGAACGTATGACCTACACTACCAAACGAGTAATTTGCAAGGTATGAATTAATAAATCGAGTATTATTACCCCCAGAGGTAGTAGCGCTATAATCAAAACCATTACCCACGGTATCAATAACCGACACCCCTTCATACGTAAGATTAGTATTTGACGCTGAAGATTGACGTATTCCAATACTACCTGCATTAGAAACAGTAATATTCGTAAAATTAATATTTGAACTAAGAAGCACTTCAAACCCTATACTCCCTGCTGAATCAATAAGAAGATTTTCAAACACAAAACCAGAACCACCAATATACATTCCATAAGATGACATAGAAGTTAAATTAGTGTTATACACAAAACTATTTGAGGCACCATTAGAATATCGAATTCCATAGCCAAAATCGACAAGATTAATACCCTGTACGGTTACATTATCATACGCCCCAGTTACAATTGCACCATAATCACTTCCCCCATCATCACCTGTTACCGTGTATCCTGCACCATTAACAATTACGTCTGAACTATCAATATCTAAACACGTACCTGTCGTTGTGATGTTCTGCGTGAGCGTATACGTTCCAGGATTTGTGAGCGGTTTACATGTGTCATCAATCGTATAACTCGACCATGCAGAAACATTAAACTGTACTATTGAAGCACTCAAACTCGTAAAGTTAGCACAATCTGCACAATATTCTCCGTTTCGAGCGACTGACCGCAAACCACCATCAGAACCTAAGCTTAATCCTTTGAGCGTTACATTCGCACTGCGGTTCAACCCTACGTTTGAAACGTTAACATATGCTAGATTACTACTGATTTGTATTTCTTCAGTAAAGTTTGAGCCTGAACCATTTACTGCTTCAATAAAGTGTACGTTTCCGTACGCTGAATCTTCAACTGTTAAGGTTCCGCCAGCAGCAAAAAGATTATATTTTCCAAGCGAGCTATCGACAAAAACAGTCCCATTTATTGATGTATCAAAGTAAAAGTCTAAACTCCCCCCAACACCTCCATCGGAGGATAATTGTTCAAAACGATTATCGTGAGCTGCCCCCGTGAACAGTAATCCATCTTGAGTAAATCCAATAAGCGTTACATTAGTGAAATTGTTATATCGTGAAGAACCGCCTAATTTTACTGCTTCTGATCCCTGACTATTCTTAAAGCTAATATTTAACAAGGTTGCATGATTAACATTTTCAAATAAGAGATCATTTGTTCCACTCTCATCAACATCTATATTCTCATAATGAGTATCATTTGAATTAACACTATAGATTCCAGTAGTATATTGTTCAATGGTTAGATTAGCTACTGTAACATTATGCGCAGTAGTTACTTCAATTGCAATACCATTATCTTCGCCATTCAATGTAAATCCTGCCCCATTAAAGACAACATCATCAGCGGTTATTTCAAAACAAGGTTCTTGTCCATCAGTTATTGACGTCGTTAGGTTATATGCTGCAGAAATAGATATGTGTTGACACGCACTGAGCTCTATTGGCCCATCATTCTTAATACTATAACTATCAGCGTTATCAGATATATTGAAGGCAACTGTTGCGACAGTTAAAGACGTGAAGTTAGAACAATCACTACAAACAGAACTTCCCCCAAACACTGCTGGATTTGTCAGTCCTGCGCCAGGAGTACCGTATAATGTAACGTTTGCCCATACCTGTAATCCTGGCTCATTTGTTCTATCAATATATGCATTATTATCAGTTATCCGGATATCATCTGAGAAGTTAGTGCCTGATTCGGCAACAGTATCCAAGAAGGTAATTTTACCATAACTCCTATCTTCAACACTGAAAATTACGTTAGAGGTTCCTGAAGAACTATAATTTTCAATATATGAATCAATTATTTGTAATCCTGAAGTATTTGCGGTTGTTGTGAACAACAAATCATGATATTGATTGTTAGTATTAGTGATTACTAGACCGTCAAGAACAGTGTTAGGTGCTACACTTGATGCATCAAAAACAACTGCCTGCGAATTCATCCCATCAATAGTAATATTAGTGAAACTGTTATTTGTTAATGAACTTGATGAAGCAAAGTAAAGACCGATGTTTGAGTCAACAATAGTAAGATTAAGAAAGACATTATTATCACTCGTGCCGCCAAGATACATTACAGCATTACTAAGAGAACCGAAAAACGAGTCCTGCACTGTCATATTTGGCTGTGAGTCAAAACGCACTCCAATACCGAAATCAGTCACATTAGTATTTGTTATCGTAATATTTGTAAGCCCTCCAGTAGTATTAAAGGCGAAATCTAAAGCCCCATCATCACCATCAATATTGTATCCTTGCCCGTCAATATACACGTCATCGACAGCTATAGTAAAACAAGAGGTTGTTGTTGATATTGATTGATTTACTTGGTACATGCCTGACGTACTAATCGTCTGACATGATGATAAATTACCGTCAAACCCTCCGCCACCACCAAAGGTGTATCCGGTCACATTAATGTTATCCCATCCACACGTTCCCCCGCTTCGACCCTGGTTACAGTACCCTCGAATCGTAACATTGGTCATGGTAATATATTGGCTGAGATCTATTTCTTCACTTCCAGAAGTACCACTTGACCAATTCCAAACAGTAATATGCGTCGCATTATCAGTGCTATTTGCTCGAACCCAAAATTTGTCAAGCGAAGCATTTGCAGTCCAGTCAAATGAGAGATTTGCTGCATCATACCCATCAAGATTTATTGGTGTTGAAGTCATTCGCGCATCACTATCATCAACAGACTGACACGTACTGCCTCCACCCCAAGTAAACGCAGGGCTTACAGTCCACGTATTATCAAAGAATAACGGACAACTTTCAAAGAAAAGTTGTGTCGGATCAATAATTAAATCAAATTCAACCACCCCATCTAGGATTAACAAGTCAAACCTATCTTGACTGTCTGAAACGAGATTATCCAAAAAGACTTTATTATACTCATTGTCAGTAAGTGAGGTAAACTCTGCTACCAGATCACTACCATTAATTTCATAAATTTCAATACGAGGTGTTCCACTCACTGTTCGTGGATACACCGTAATATCTCTATCACTCGTTAGATTTCGCTCGAATTGCACACGCACATAATGCCCGTCAGGTATTGGCTCACTCCAATTCCCATCAAGTTCTTTCACATCATCATAGATATCTGAAATGAAAGTCCTGTTCTCATCAAGATGTTCTGCTCCAATAATTACAATTATGTTAAATGTCTGATTGCTCAGGTGAGGAGCCACCCACTCAATATAATCATATACCCCATTTGTATCAGTGTCACGAATTGTTTCTGGAACAATTGTCCGTCCTCCTTCAACCCAATGAATACGTACGTGTGAGGGGTTAGTTATTTCTAACGATTCTGGCAAATCAGTAAATGCCAGCACATTAGTATAATGCACCCCTTCCGGACTACTAACAACTACTTCTTTCCCATTAGGTAAATCTCGCTCAACGGTTGTTGGTGCAGGAGTTGTATACGTTACTGATACGCGTTCTGATGCTGGCCCTACATCAACTCGCACTTCCACAACATTTTCTTGCGCTATTAATGCTGCCTGTTCGGGTAACTGCTCAACTGCTCGACCAGTAAGCCCTACTGCTCGTGCTTGTTCAGGAAGGGCTCGTTTTCGCTCAACTATAGCATCATCAATTCCAATAACGATGTCTGCATCATCTTCGTCTTCTTCTCCCGTTCCATCTTCATCAAGTTCAATTACAGAGTCTTCGTAATCTTCTATAGACCCTACTTCGAGCGCAACACTTTCTGATGCTTCTTCGATTGTTACAAGCACATCAACAGCTGTTGTAGGGACTTGAATAGCTAGGGAAGTATTCGTCTCATTAACTTCTACTTCTATTGTTCGAACCCAAGTTACTGGTTGGCCGAGCACTGCTTGCGATTGTTCGGTTATTACACCTGCAGGGAGTGATTCAATAGGCAATGACTCATTGAGCGTTTCATTTAGAGTTTCAACAACTGCGGTTTCATCAACTGCAATATCTTCTTCAGTTTCTAGTAGCGTTGCATTTGCATACACGAATCGAACACGCATGACTGAGTCTTCTTCTGCAATAATATCAAATAATGAAACATCTAAGGTGAATGAAGTTGTTGCTTCCCCGCTAAAGTTTGTTCCAAACCCTTCGAGTGTCTGAGAATAGTCTGTGCTAACAACTGCAGCATCTGAGGTGAGTGTAACAGTGAGTGTTTCATCAGGTAAGGTAGCATTATCAAGGAGTACTGACCCTTCAACGAGTGTTGCAATTTCACCAATACCTAATTCATATTCATACTGAGTTACTGCACTTACGCTTCCAGTAACAATGAGCGTGTCTTCTGCTATTACCGCTCCAGTGATGCCTGGGCCACTTCCAGAATCTTCTGAAGAACTGTCGCTTGACTCACTCGGAGCATCATTGCTCCCTGAATCTTCTGAGGAGCTTTCAGATGCACTGCTGCTTTCTTCACTTGATTCACTTTGAGAATCATCACTTTCCGCATCTTGCGCTTCACCAGTGCTTGATTCCTCTGAAGCACTTTCATCTACCGCACCAGTTTCTTCTGCAGGAGCGCCCGTATCACTTTCAGGAGTTGCCTCATCAGTGCTTTCAGTTTGGTCTGATGATTCATCAGTTGATTCAGAAGGAGTATCAGTGGACCCTTCACTTTCTGTTTCTTGCGCCTCCTCAGATTCTGTTTCTTCTGTAGTCTCTGAGTCACTTGTTGTTTGATTGCTTGTTTCTGGTTCTTCAGGCACTGTCTCATTATCTGCAGATTCGCTTGGCTCTGCTTCATCCTCATCAGCATTTGAGGAATCACTTCCTGACCCTTGACTACCTGCTCCGCTTACTGCGAGTGAAAACAAGAGTTCAGGATAGACCTCACGAGCGCCTGCAAGCCCAAACCCTGATCCTTCACCTGTAAGCGAACTTCCTTCTAAATAGTACGTACCTGAGAGTTCTGATTCAGTACCAAGTAAGTCACGCAGGGGAATAGTTGTGACTTGATCACCTAAGGTGACTTCAACGAGTGTATCTGCAGGGAGCAATGTTCCTTCCTGCACTGACAAAACAATGTCTCCTCCCACTTGTTCTCCTGGGGCGTAGGTTGCCTGAATATCAAGTGATGCAAACCCTGTTAGAAATGCTTGAGGTAAGACAAATAAAAGTAAGAGAACTCCGAAGAATCCTGCTCCTGCGAGCAGTGCGAGTGGTAATCGTTTCTTTCTGCGAGCAGTGCGTCTTCGCGTATCAGCACGAGTGACTACTTTATGAAATCGTTCATGAAAGTCATCTGTTTTTTTCTGAGCGTGAGGATTTGTAGGGCCAAGATAGGTAGTAACTATCTTCCCATTAACTCGTTTTGTCTCGTAATAATATGGCCCGTAGCGTTTGCCATTTTTGTATGTATATTTTTTATGTACCACCCCAAAAAACACCCTTTTACTGAGTTCTCTTACACCGATGTAGAGTTACTCCAGAGTCGCTAAGAGGGTATATAAGGATTTCTAATATGAAAATACGTGTAAGAGAAACCCCTATGGCTCCATCCATGAAGGGAGTGTTGAACGGTTAGGACCTGCGAGTTGTAAGTCTACAAATTGAGCGTGTAATTTGTCAACATTTTCATCACATACATAATCATGATTACGAAATCCCCCACCAAACGTCTTAGGAATGTGCATAAGCTCATGAATGATTACTTTGTCTTGTTCTTTAGCATCTAACCGCTCAAATTTTTCTAAAAATTCTATTGCATAATGCGCAGGCATATTCATTGCTCGTTGCATTAATTTCCCTACAGTGTGACACCGAGCAATGGTCCGTTTTGTACTTGAACCATAGCTCCGAAAGCATTTTACTCGTGCTAAATCAATATGGTCCATTGCAAGAATTTTTACTATTTCTTCCATTCGATGCTGTAAATCAGGGGCAAACTCATACTTCATTTTCTACACCTACAATTTCTACTAGCTTGGTTCTACCTTTTCGAGTTTTTATGCATATCGCTTCTTCCTGAACATGAAAGTGATGAGCAAGTAGCTTTTGTACTGCTTTGTTTGCTTTTCCATTTTCTGCTCGTGCCCGCACACGCACAATATATCCCTCTTGTTCTTGTTCAACACGTTCTTCTTTAGATCCGGGTTTAACTCGTATTTGAATATGCATGATTGTAAGAGAAATAACAAATATTTAGCCTTTGGCCTAAAAACAAATATTTTTTAAAGGGTAAACACACCATTTCGGCATGAGCTACAAAGCAATCACTAAGACAAAGGAGTACCAAACAAGGAAACGACTTGATTTTATCACTATTACAGATGATATTAAAGCATTTGTTCAAGAATCAGGTATTACAACAGGTTCTCTAACAATTCAATCGCATCACACAACAGCTAGTGTCTGGATTAATGAAAATGAGAAAAATCTTATTGGTGGAGAAGATATTAAACACGAGGTCCCTGACCTTCAACGAATATTAGATCGCTTTGCACACCCCAATGAGGAATACGGTCATAATGATATTGCTGACGCGCGAAATCCAGAAGGAAAGCGTAACACCCATCTTTGTGAGCCTGATGCTAAAGGGATCTGTCATGAATGTGTTAATGGACACGCTCACGCTCAAGGAATGATTTTACAGTCATCTATTACAGTAATCATTGAAAATAGTAAGCCGCTACTTGGTACTTGGCAAGAAATTATGCTTATTGAGCTTGACCACGATAGAAAACGAACACTTACCTTTTGTGCGCAAGGTGCTACTGAGTAATCACCCGATATCTATTGTTTCTAAATAACCCGCATTTTCAATAGCTACACTATACGCTTCAGCGGCTGTTTGCGTATCACCAGCTAAAAAAGCACTATGGCCTATCAGGAGCGGTTCCCGAACCCCTGCTTGTTCATACAAAAGTGCCCCAAGCGCTTGCTCACTCCCTCCGAAAATATATGGAATAATACTTTGAGCACGGGCAAATACCGGCCCGATATTTTCCCCAAATGCTTGTTCAGAGTATGAAGGGTACGATAAAATAGGGAGCGTATCAGTATGAATGGAGCTATCATCTACATATTCATGCACCCCATTAGTATCAAGAAGCATTCCAACGAGCATATTTTCAGGGGTAAGATCGACACGTGCCATGTCTGCAGCTACAGGATTTTGTGTCGCTCTAGACATATACGTTCCATATGGTATGCGTAACGGCTCTGATACTCCTATATAGACGAAAAAGTGACTGAGTTTATGATACGGATACCAGACGTACATTTCATCAAAAACACTGCTAAACGTTTGCATAAGTATTTTCTGCTCTGATTCAGTTATTCCAGCCGCAGGGACCCAGGCAGCAACAATCCCTCCCTGCGCAGTATGATCACGCAACAATGCAAAATAGTCTTGTGTGTATAAATTACTGTTTCGTTTATACTTGAGGTTTGTTACATCAGTAACAATGACATCATAGTGCAAGTCTGTCAAGGTAAAGTATGCGCGCGCATCATCAACGATTACAGTAAATCGAGGTTCATTCTGGTGCATGAGCCCATTATTAAGCGTTTCAAAATATGAAGCTGCTGTAACGACTCGCGGTTCGATCTCTATAGCGTCAACAGTTTCTATAGTTGGATGCAATAACATTGAGTATGATGTTCCCCCACTCCCAAGCCCCACAGTTGCTACCCGTTTTGGATTTTTATGAAGCAATAAGGGCAGATGCGCAAGTATTTTTGAATCAAGTGCTAGTACGGGTGTATCTGCTGCAACTAATTGATTATCAACAAATAATCGCGAAAACGTTACGCCTTCCCGTTCTCCACTTTGTGCTGTAATTACACTAATAGTTCCCGTTGGCCCATGCCCTTGATACTGGATTGTAGCGCCTGGTTGAAGAGCAATAAATGTTGGCGTAACCATTGATAGTACAAGCAAAACCATACACAAACCGGCTATACAAACCGTAAAGAGAGGAGTTAGTGCTTTTGAGCGTAGCGTTAAGCAGTATACGCCTACACCCATTCCCACTAGAATAAGCACCACAAATGCGTTGCGAAGTCCAAACGTAGGTAAAACATAAAATCCAGTAATGAGGGCTCCAAGTAATCCTCCAAGAGTATTATATGCATAGGAGCGCCCGATACCTTTGCCCATACCTCGATGAGTAGTTGTTACAAGCGCTCCCAAAATGACAAAACTTATCCCAAGAAATATACTGGGGAGTAATAGTAGAATACTTGCTGCCAGCATAAGTGCCGTCAGCGATGAATCAGCCCCACTGCTGGTTTGTGCAATGACCCGTGTGAAAACTACGAGGCCACAACTTGCAGTAGCAAGGACACAAATATGCATGAGCGCTACATAATATAATGGTTTCTTTCTAAACGCTGGATACCAGGCAAATACCATTCCACCAATGACTATTCCAATAAGTAACACTCCAAGCATGAGTGTCGTCGCATAGATAGTTCCTAAATAGTAAAGAGAAAAGAGCCGTGTCCAGAGCACTTCATACGAAAGTGCGAGAAGCCCACTTAGGAATAACAGGAGCGAGAGGTGTGAGATTCGTCTTGCAGGAGTAGTTGTACGCGGAGTAACGACTCGAACATCTGAGTACTGCAAACTTCGATGATATGCTACAAGAGCAAGTATACCGTTGATAATCGCACCAAGCAATAACGTGTGTGTAGTTCCAATATATTTGAGCAATACAATACCGGTTAGTAATACACCTACCGCACCACCAAGCGTGTTACATACATACAAAACACTAAATCCAGTATGTGCTCGAGTTTGTTCATCACCAATATACGAGCGAGTGAGGAGCGGGGCGGTAATACCGATCCCTATTGATGGAATGAGCAATACCAAAATTGTTGCAAGTAATCGAAGGAACCAAAAAAGTGAGGGCGTAGCAGCATAAAAATAGGCGAGTCCAGGCGTTATTGCTGAAAGTAAAAAGGGCACAAGCAATGCAAATAATGCAATACCTATTTCAAGCAATGCATAAATCCGTAACATTCCTTTTTGCGACCCAAGCTGGTCAGCGAGTGAGCCCCCAAAATAACTTCCTAGCGATAATCCTACAAAAAAAACTGCTATAACAAGCGCTACCGCATAGGCACTTACACCAAGCACTAAATTAACATGGTATATCCAGACAAGTTGATACAAGAGAGCTGAAAATCCGGAAAAAAACGCGAAAGAAAGTACGTATGTTCGAAGTGGTAGTCGCATGCAAAAACTATTCGTACTCGCTATAAATATATTCCTAGAAGCCTAACTCACTTGCATGAGGCGTTAATGCTTCAATTATAACTTGATAGTGCTCGCTTGCCTCAACTCCAAGTTCTTCAATTCCTTGGCGAATATCGTCTCGATTAACTTTTGCTGCAAAGTCTTTTTTCTTAATTGCTTTCTTCACTGATTTTGGTGTCATACCTGCAAAATGACCTGGTCGAACTTTTGCGAGTGCAATAACAAGTCCTGAAAGCTCATCAACTGCAAATAGTGTTTTAGCAAGTTGTGTTTCTCGTTTGACCCCGGTGTGATTCGCATGACCGAGTATTGCAGTTACAATTTCTGCAGGATACTCTTTTGCTTCTAATACCTTACACCCGTCTTGCGGATGTTGTTCGAGAGTCGGATGTTTTTCCCAATCAAAATCATGTAGCAATCCAGTAATCCAATACGTATCAATCTCTTCTTCAGATAATTCGTACTTCTTAGCATAGTGTTCCATACAAAGCGCAACACCAAGACAGTGTGTTTTGAGACTTGCCGATTGCACCCACTCATTAAGAAGTGCTTGAGCTTCAGATCGTGATACCATACTGTACAAAAAAATAAGACCTATATAAAATTAGCTTGTCATAATTTCTAGATTCGAAGCTGTATCCCCTAAAGCGAAGACTAGAAATCATGTAATGATTTCTAATCCATCACCGTTTTTGATAACATAGTCTTTACCAACGGCGCGTTTCGTACGGACATCAATTGCTTTTACGAAACTCTTACCAATATCTGAGTGAAGTCTAAATGCAAAATCAAGTGCAGTTGACCCTTCTTTCATTAAATAACAATCAGGTAATATGTTTCCTTTTGAGTCTGCTAGTTTTGCCCCTGCTGGATAGACTGCAATATATTTGAGAATGTCAAACACGACCGTGTTAACGACTGCTTGCACGCCAGTAGAACCAAATTGATCTAAGACGCCTTTGATTGAATTCAAAGCTTCTTGTTGTTTTTCGTTCACATCTCCTTTGATGTCAAATGTTTTTTCGCCCGGAACATATTCGATAAGTCCTGCTTTATCAGCCTGGCGTAACGTAAGTTCTCCTTCTGCAAAGCATGCGACGATTGGATAGTCAAATTCTGCCTTGACTTTTTCAAAATGTTGTTTACCATTTGGCCTATCTACTTTGTTCGCTGCGATAATCATTGGTTTTGATGCTCGACGCAGTTCTCGAGCAAAACGCAAGAGTTCAGCCTCATCCCACTGTGCTGGTTTTTCAGTGTTAAAATTGTGTTTGAGCACGACGTGTTTCACATCATCTTCAGTTACTTTAAGCCCTGAGAATTGTTTTGCGATAGCATCGGAAAAATCACTTTTTTGTACTTCCATATTGCGTGCAAGTGTTCGCCATACTTTTTGCAAGATTCCTAAGTACCATAAGTCAAGTTCTTTCTCAATCATAGTAATGTCTTGTCCAGGATAGTATGAACCATCAGTTACAGGTTCTCCTTTCTCGTTAGTTTCCCCGCTCATGTCAACGACCATAATGAACGCGTCAGCATTGGTTAAATCGTTTAAGAATTCGTTACCAAGACCTTTTCCTTCTGATGCGCCAGCAACGAGGCCTGCAACATCCATAATTTCAAATGGTACGAACCGCCATCCTTGTTTAACGTAGCCTTCGCGAGGATTTGAGACTTTATCAAATTCTTTCGCTAAATCAGGTATTTTTACATACGCAATAGCGTGGTTTGGTTTGATAGTTGCAAACGGATAGTTAGCAATTAGAATATCTGAGAGCGTTGCCGCTTTGAAAAACGTGCTTTTTCCAACATTCGGTTTTCCAACCAGTCCAACTAACATGCTTCAAAGGCAGAAAAAGGAGTATGTAAATCTTACGTGTAGTACCGACACACTTATATCCAGGTCTACGTTCAAACACGTATGAAAGTAACTGAGCTCATGACTAAAGAGTGTGTAACAATCTACGAAGGAGATACTATTGAAAAAGCAATCAGTGTTATGGCGAAAGAAGATAGAGGAATGCTCGTCGTGCTTGAAAACGCACTTTCAAAGAAAGTAGTTGGGGTTGTGACGAATAAAGATGTTATTAACAAAGTAATTAGCAAAGATGAAGACCCTGCAAGCGTGCGCGTTTCTGAGATAATGACTGACAAAGTAGTGTCGCTCCCAACAACAGCTACAAGCTCTGATGCAATGATTAAGATGGATAATGAAAATATTAAGCGTGTGCTAATTCTTGACGATGACATACTCCAAGGCGTTATTTCCACACATGATGTTATTGCAGGGATGCTAAAGCACAAAAAAGAGTTGCTCGACATGGCGCTTGACTTCTAGTAAACCTTTTATACCTACTTCAGCTTGATTGCCCGAGCCTATAGCTCAGCCAGGTTTAGAGCGCCAGTCTTATATGACACATACTCATTAGAGTGTGAATTTTCCTCGAAACAAATGGTCGAAGAAAGCTGGAGGTCCGGAGTTCAAATCTCCGTAGGCTCATAGAAACTCCGGGTACATACCTCAATCAAATTCTGAGAGCAAGGCCCGGAGGTCCCCAATTCTTAAGTTAGTTTTATATAGAAATTTGACTTTTTAGCAAAATGGTACAAGAAAAAAAATCTTACTGGTTGAGAGGGGGAGTTGCTGGAATGGCATCTGTTCTGATTATATTCTATATTTTACGAATAATTCCGAAACCATTTCCCACAAGATACTGGATGGAATTTATAGAAAATACTTTTTTTGGATTAATGCCCTGTGAAGAAATGGAATGCCTATATTACTTCGTCCCATACTTTATTTTCCTCATTGCACTTCATTTTGCAATTGGAGCACTACTAGGGCTAATATACGGCTTTGTAAAAAAATCTATTGAAAAAAGAAATAAAAAATAAGCCCATAACGACCCTGTGTTTTAAGGAGTTCGAATCCGTTCAACTCGCAAGAGTTGAATGCATTGAGAATCTTTGATTCCCTCAGTCCGTAGGCTCATTAGTATCTTTATAGTGGTTACAAATGCATAGTTTTATAAGTTATTTTTTAAAGAGAAAGGTATGTCACTTGAAGCACTTATTGAATTAGGGTATTCTCCGAGCGAAGCACAGAAACTTGAAAATTCACCATACTTCCGCCGTAATAAAAATATCGCTAATAAACTCACACATTTTATTGCACCTATTGCAGAATTATACGGCATTTCTCAAGAAAAAGTCAAACAAGCAATACTCAAGCACCCACCATTCGCAGGATACAATCATGAACGAGTAATACAAGAAGCAACAAACAACTACAAAGATGAAAAAAAAGTCAAACAAGCAATACTCAAACACCCACAATTCGCAAGTCTCGACCATGAACGAGTAATACAAGAAGCAACAAACAACTACAAAGATGAAAAAAAAGTCAAACAAGCAATACTCAAATTCCCACCATTCGCAGGATACAATCATGAACGAGTAATACAAGAAGCAACAAACAAC
>JAYONY010000002.1:390424-409336 GCA_038121585.1 archaeon
AGATGAAAAAAAAGTCAAACAAGCAATACTCAAACACCCACAATTCGCAAGTCTCAATCATGAACGAGTAGTGCAACAAAAGTCAAGACTAGGACGACTTGTAGGATTATCAAAAGAGCAAATAATCGATAAAATATTAGAAAATCCAGTTTTAGCAGGATATAGTGCGACTCGATACATTGCAGGATTAGACGTTGGAAGACAACTCAAGAAAGAAGGATTTGAACAAGATAAAAAAATGCTTAAAACGTTTATGAATTATGTAGGTAGTAGTCCGTACGCTCCTGAATATTCAAGAAAACGAATCTCACAAGTACCGGGCGGTAAAGAACCACCACTCCTCACAAAAATGAGGAATAGTCTAAGCAAATAAAAAGCCTGATGACCTTGTGTTTTAAGGAATTCAAATACCGTAGCGAACTTACACGCGAGCGAGGTTCCCAAAATCACGAAGTGATTTTTAGGACTCCGTAGGCTCATTACTTTCTTAAAAAAACATAAATAACCAACTTCACTTTTGCATTCATGCAAAAAGAGGTTGTAGTTCCGACGTTCAAAAGTAAACCTGACTATTGGCGTGAAGGGTTTACTGCATTATTCGACCAGTTACAAGCTAACCTCCACCCGCCTAACTTCCTCTTCCATCATTACCACGCGTATCCTGCCCCTAAATTCCCGGGAGTGTTCTTATGGGATTCTGCTTTTATTGCTGAGGCATGGAAACCGTTTGACATTGAAATTTCTAAAGAGATTATTCGCTCGGTCCTTCAACACCAAAAAGCCGATGGTCGTGTCCCGCATGTCAGACACTGGTTTGGCGAGAGTAAACTTACCCAACCACCGCTTCTGTCCTGGGCTGTACAACGAATCTACGCGACTGACAAAGACGTTGCATTCCTAAAAGAAGTTTTCCCAAAACTCAAGAAATACAATGCCTGGCTTTTCAAAAACCGACGACTCAATAATGGCCTATTCTTTTGGAAAAAACCGTACGAATCAGGACTTGATAACGCCCCACGATTCAGCAACGTTCAAGAATCAAAAACAAGAGAAACGACAAGTATTGCCGCAGTTGATTTTTCATCATACATGGTCATGGATTGTAAGGCGCTTGCTACTATAGCGAAAACACTCAATATACCTTCTGAAGTAACACGATATACCAACCTACACTCAAAACTTGCAAAAACAATGAATGCAACTCTCTGGAATGAAGATAAAGGAATGTATTATGATCTTGACATGCTATCAAATAAGCACATTACGATCAACACGATAGCTTCATTCTTCCCGTTTACTGCGAAAGTAGGTTCTAAACAGCAGTTCAATAAAGCCAAAAAAGTACTTTTCAATACTAAAAAGTTCAATACGAAACTCCCGTTTCCCTGTGTTGCGCATGATGAACCAAGTTTCAAAAAAGACACCTGTGCTGGTGCGGTCTGGATTAATACAACCTATTTAACACTCCTAGCACTTGAGCACTATGCACCTAAAGAAAGCGATCTCTACAAGAAGCGAGTTGTTGAGGGAGTGTACAAAACTTACTACCATGAAGGCAAATTCTTTGAATTCTACGATCCTGACGAGTTTTCAATCACTAACCTAACTCGTAAAAAAGGGAATTTCTACAAACAAATAACGTTAGGTTCAAAGCCAGTTGCAAAATTCGCTGGTTGGACAGCGTTAACAAATAACGTAGCTTTAGAACTCACCCAAAACCCTTATAAATGAATACTACTATAATAAAGCACAATGGCAGCTAAGAAAAAAGCGGTGAAAAAGAAAGCAGTTCGTAAGAAGGCTGTTCGTAAAAAAGCATCTCATTCAAAGAATGACGATAAAAAACTATTTGCGTTCCTAGCTACTTTCCTCACTATTTTTGGATTCCTCATAGCATACATTTTTAGAAAAGACGATAAGTACGTCATGCATTATGCGAAGGAAGGCCTTGCATTATTCTTTGCAGCTATTATTGTGTCCCTAGTAGGATGGTTACCTGTTCTTGGGTACTTCCTTGAGCATGTGCTCTGGATTCTCTGGGTAGTACTCTGGGTTATGTCCTGGATCAACGCTGTATCAGGCGAAGTTCGTAACACATGGCTACTAGGTGAATTTGTTGCGAAGCTTAAATTATAAATTTTTTTAGAAATTATTTTTTACAAATAACAAGAGCGTATTCATTCGCTTCATCCTTCACAAGTTCCACGTCTGAAAAGTACATTTGACAGAATTTAGTAAGTTCTTCCTCATAAAACTTGTATAAGTAAGCTACGGTTATTTGATCACCTTTCTTTATATTGATAGTATGACCATCATGCTTGATTGTTTTATCTGCATTGACTCTGTAAAGAAAATCTACGCGTGAATTACCAAATTGAGCGTCATACTCTACTTCTTCTTCGTTAAAGCCCATATATTTCATAAGTGGCAGTGTCCAATCACGAAATGCTTTATCCTTATATGAATTCAAGTGAACGAGTCGTTCCCCAACACGAATACCATTACCAATAATCAAATAATCACCTTCAAACATTCCCTTACTAAGTTCAAAGAGATAGTCATTAATTTCAAAACTAGCGATTACAGAGCCTAGGAGCAAGACTACATTTCGCTGATAAGTACTGTTTCTAAGTTCAGCAGTTATTTCAGCTACTGCACGACCGTCCCAATCACCTACGTGCGGTTTATACTCTGCTACACTAGCAAAGTTTTCTTTCTTCACGAGCTCAAGTGCTGTGTCAACAAGATATTCTGAGACATTAACAGGGCAATATCGTACTTGATTTTCTTTTAAATCAAGTGCTTTTAAGAGCTCTACTACCTTAGCACCATCACCACAGCACACATCGATTAAGTTGACTGGCTCGTTACCGATTGCGTTTCGCAATGATTCTGTCTGTTCCTTAAACAAATTAACTTCTCGATCAATAACACTTTTCTTGTACTTAGCAAAATTTTGCATTCCAAGATACCCATCAGCTAATTCTTTAGTAAAATAGAGAAGCTTACGGTCCGCAATGTCCCATACATTGTTGCCATTGACTGGCTGATGACCTTTCTTGATGAGTTCCTTGTAGAGAACTGTCGCTGGTTCGACACCCATAGTATTGTATAAAATTAAACGCTTAGCACTTTTTATGTGTTTGGTTTACCCTGTTCACGCATGTCTCAAACTCGCGTAACACTAAAAAGCAAACGTTTAAAAGATGAAATGTTCCTACTCATTCATTCGCCTCTGTAGTCTAGTGGTCAAGGATTCCGGCCTTTCGCGCCGGCGACCCGGGTTCAAATCCCGGCGGGGGCATTCTCATTTTTTTTCATGCAACTTATCTGCTACAATAAACAATATTCCCGCTAGTAGGACAGGAAATGAAATTAGTAAAAAGACTACCCCATCCTGATACGTTTTAAAGAAGAAAGTGAACACTATTCCAAGGACGATAAAGACAATACCCCCTATTCGTTCTCGATGCCAAGAAAGAAGAATGACTGCTACAAGGATAATACTTGGTAGAAGATGCATGAATAAACCTACTACTAGCTCCCAAAAGCCATACCCTTCACCAAAGATATCAAGCGCAAACATACTCAGAAAAACAGCATAGACTATTACGCTGATACGAGCAATTCGTCTTACCACTACTTCATGAGTCATTAAAAGCCTACGCAACCAATCTATAAATACTACTCGCTCATTTAAAAAATCTTAAAAACACTGCGTTCCTTACGTCACTATGGTAAAAAAGAGGAAGCAAGAAAGCCATGCAAAGCATAGTTTTGTACAGACCTATTGGGCGCATGCTCACCTGTATTCTATTGTAGGAGCCTATATTCTTGTAGCTACGGCAACAATTCTTTTATTTGGGATTTTCTACAGCGTACTAGATGCTAATGGAGCAAGCCATTTACAATTTAATGATTGTAGCAGAGTTATTCCTGAGCTTCGTTCTACGAACCATATTTATTTTAGTTCGGTAACGTTTTACGCCTTAGGATATGGTGACATTTGCCCTGCTGGAGGGAGTGCTCGTTTTATCTCGCAAGTTGAGGTTGCGTTAGGCGTTGTTATCAACACGTTATTCTTAGGATTTATCTTTTGGAAAGTACTTGGTGCCCACCTCTACTAATGAAGTAGTCCTTTCTCAGGATTTTTTACATGTTTTTGCATTCGCGCATGACGTGCTTTTTTGAGCTTCTTTTCTTCTTTTCGATACACCCATCCAAGTAGTAATCCAAAAGCCATTCCTGACAAGTGCGCTAAATTACCTGTATCATCTATTGGATTGCCTGCGAAGAAGCCTATTGCACCTAATACATCTCCTGCCGCCCATATTACCCCGGCCACGATAAGCGGGAGCGGCATTCCAAAAGCCCATACAGGCAAGAGTGGGCGAATGAAAAGTAGAGCACCTATAACCCCAAAGATTGCACCACTTGCACCGAGCGAAGACCCATAAAAGTTAACAGATATAATATTTGCTAATATGCCTGTTACAAAAAAGACGGTTAAAAAGCGCCTTCCACCAACGATTCGTTCCAAAATCGACCCAAATAAAACAAGTGCGAAAAGATTATACAGAATGTGTCCAAGACCCCCATGTAAAAATATTGCCGTAAGGAACCGCCACCATTCACCCCATGCTGCTGGAGTAAGCAAAAAGAGCTCAGTAAATCCACTAAATAGTACTTGTAATATGAATACAAGTATCATTATCCCACTAAGTTTAAAAGCATAAAAATTAAATTTCTCGTTTTTGCGCATAGAGTATACTAGGCAAGTACACTTAAAACCCTTATCATTACCCCTTCTAAAGTGTGCGAGTAAGCTTTTTATACTCTATTCGGGAAAGAGTCATAACAACATGGCGGTTGTAGTTCAATGGTTAGAACGTACGGTTGTGGTCCGTAAAACGAGAGTTCGATTCTCTCCTTCCGCTTTGGAATGAGTGAATCGACTAAGTTCGATTGCCCGTAGCGAGTGTGAAAACGAGCGAGGGACTAAAAAACCAACAGTTTTTTGAGGTCTCCTTCCGCTTAATCACAATAATAAAAAAATAGTTCTAACTGTTTTTGGAAAAATAACACAACAAATTAATGACCAACAAACTGTGGGCTTGGCTTTTTCTGTTTCTGAGAAATAAGATACCATCCAACACCACCAAGTGCTATTACGAGCAACACGATTATTACGATGATAATAATCATTCTCAAGTTTGAATCATCTTCTTCATTCGAGTTTGATGTGCCACCAGTACCTGTAGAGTTTGTTGTCGTTGTATTAGTATCCGTTGACCCAGTTGTTGTATCTGGAACCTCTCCTGATGCAGGTTCAATAACGAGCAGTACTTCATCACCTGAGATTGAAACTACAGTTACTTGCATGTCATACTCATCATCACCAGTCATATCAAAGAGTTGCGTGTCGCCTTCATCAATCGTAACTTCTTGTACTGGAGTACCAAGTTCTAGTGTTACTGAATCACTTGCAATGCCCCCATCAATAACTCCAACATAGTATGTTGTATCCTCAATTAAGACCCGTACTCGATGTTCTTCTTCTAGTGTTCGTGAAAGGCTACCGATAGTAGTGAGTTCCGCATAGTTATCAACATGCGTGTTAGTCCAAGTAGATCCTGAGCTACTACCACCTCCGCCACTACTTGAGGAACTGGAAGTTACAGTATATGAAACACTTTCTGAGTCAGTATTTCCTGCATCATCAGTTACGGTACACGTTGCAGTATAACTACCTGCGGAATCAGTATCAGGACTTGTTGGTGAACTTACGGTTGGGCTCGCATCTATTGCGTCATCACCAGTACACGTACAAGTTATTGCCGCACCTACATTAACGCTTGTTTGATCACAACTAAAGGTTGCGTTTGGATCAGTAGCGTCGAGTGTGATATTTCGGAGGCTCGTTATTGCAACAGTGCTTAGCGTATCATTAGCACTTGCATTAAAGTAGTATACTCCATCATCAAGACCAGTGAAGTTTTCAAAGAGTGGGCTTGTTGCATTTACAGTTGTATTAAGAATATCAAGTGTCGAATTGTAAAAGTAGAGAGTTATAGTGTCAAGATCTATCGAGGTCGTTGCAGTTACATTAATAGCGATTCCTGCTAAAGAGTTATTGGAACCGTCAGAAGGAGTTGGACTCGCAAAAGTAAGTGTTGGACCATCATCATCTATTGTCGCTGTTTGAGTGCTTGTAGCATTGGAATTGCCTGCATCGTCATATATAGTTACATTATAGGTATACACTTCGTTTGGAAGTGTTGTCCAGTTTACTGCTCGAGTACCATCCGTGAAGATTGATTGGTTAACGAGGGCCGTGCTGTTATATAATACAAAAGTAATATTAGCCTCATTAGTTTCGGTAACGCTCACATTAGCATAGATTGAATCAGTTGTCTGATTTGCATAGTCTGCTAGGGTTCCATCTCCAAATGCAATGAGTGGGAGAGTGGTATCTAATGTAAAGACCCTATATGCAGTAGTGTTAACATTATTTTGAGTGTCATTCACACTTGCATTAAAGTAATACACCCCATCACTGTAGATTGAGAAGTTAACATAGAGTGGACTTGCACTACTATTGCTTGAGTTAATCACATCATTTGTTGAATTATAAAGATAAATCATGATGGTGTCCAGCGAGTAGCTATCTGTCGCAGTAACATTAACTTCAATATAGTCTTGAGCTGCTGCAGTAGCGTTAGTTGGTGTAGGAGTTGCAAATGCAATAGTTCCAGGAACAGTCACGTCAAGGATTGTTACTGAAAGATTTGTTAGCACAGTACTTGTTACATTTGTTGTTGCAACTGAAATATTGTAATCTCCTGGTGTTGCAGCAGTAGCATTAAACCAGAAGTATAACGTAGTATTTGCCGGGACAATATTATCCCCTAACCACTGTAGTAGTGTTGAAGTATTACTAAATGATGCACCTGTTGCATCAGTTGCGTTCGTGTCAAAGGTAAATGTGAAGCCTGTGGGCAAGGTAATATTAATTTCACTAATATTTGCAAGTGTTGTAGTGTCAGTATTATTTACAGTTACATTGTACATAATTGAAGAATCTTCATTTTGGTTTGCGATGATGGCAGTTCCGCTTGAACCGTCAGTGATAACGTGTGCAGCGAGAACAAGTGTTGAAAAAATAACGAGAAAAAAAAGTGTTAGAACACTGAACTTCTTGTGCGCCACACTCTTTTTCATTCCAGAAGCTAGTTATTTCTATTTATAAAAGTACCTCTAACGATGCATTTAAAAGTGCAACACATAAGTAAAGAGTATGATAATACAAGCCCGGAGGGCACCCCATACGAGCACTAAGTGATTTGTATAGTTGTACGTCCACAAATCTTTTTATAGAGTATAGAACTCCTCGAGGCATGAGTAATCAATCAATTGAGGTGCAAGCATAATGTTATATGAGCCAGATACGGTGAAGGGATTTGCAGATATTTTCCCGCCAGAATCCCAAAAGCGAGAAGCTATCGTACGAATTATTCAAGATGCATTTCAATCATTTGGGTTTTCCCCGCTTGAAACCCCAATCGTAGAATTTGATGAATTAATGCGTTCTGATACACTTGATACTGAAGATGATGCTATTTCAGATCGATTTCGACTCAAAGATAAAGGTGGGAGAAACCTGGGCCTTCGCTATGAATTTACGTTTCAATTAGCACGTATTTTCAAACAAAACCCCACAATAAAACTACCCTTTCGTAGATACCAAATTGGTCCCGTATTTCGTGATGAACCTGTTGGGCCTGGACGATTTCGTCAATTTACACAGTGCGATGCGGACATTATTGGCGATACGAGTATTGAATCAGATGCTGAAATCATTGCCCTTACCGCAAATATTTTTGATAAACTAGGAATTGATGTTACGATTCAGGTAAATAACCGCAAACTGCTCAATGCTATTTTAGAAAGTGTACAAATAACTGAAAAAAATAATGTTATGCGAGAACTTGACAAACTTGACAAGATTGGGGAAGATGCAGTTAAGGCAAATCTCAAAAAATATGCTGAAACTAACCAAATAATTACTCTCTTTAAACTACTTGAGAAAGATAGTGCGTTCTTTACTAAAAACTTATTTGAAGGGGCTCAAGAGATTGAGCAATTAGAAAAATTAGGTAAGGAATATGATTTCAAGGTTGCATTTACCCCAACCATGATTCGAGGGCTTACATATTACACAGGCACTATTTTTGAAGTGAAAACGAAAGGGAAGAAAGAAACGATTGCTGCTGGCGGACGGTATGATAACACAGTTGGCAAATACCTTGGACGCCAAGTTCCCGCTATTGGCATCTCATTTGGCCTTGAACGAATTGCAGATATAGCAGAGGTTACAACACAATCAACACAAGCAGTTGTTATCTCCCTTAAACAAGATCCACAAACAATTGGACTAACACAAAAAATGCGTAAAAATGATATTAGCTGCATCCCATTCTTTGGTAAACCAGGTAAAGCGTTAGAATATGCTAATTCCTTAGAAATCCCCTACGCTATCTTTATTGGTGAAGAAGAGCTCGCTAAGAAGAAGTACAAGCTTAAAGACATGAAGTCAGGGGATGAAGAGTTATTGACTGAGAAACAATTAATTACTAAACTTCAAAAAAACAGTAAAATTGAATAACTCTGTTTTTTGAATAATACCATGCCTACAGAATACACTTCAGGGATTGATCCTAAAGAATTTCTTGCGAGTACGAGAAGAGCACTTGATAGAGCCTATTCGGTATGTAGAAAGGCTGTTGCTCTAAAAATTCACCCTAATGATCGCGAAGACGTTGTTCAAGAGGCTATGATGAGTGTTGTTAAATCAGTGCAAGAAGGAACCTATGATGCTTCACGAGCACCCCCTGAAAAATTAGTTAATAGAATAGTCTATGCGCGCGTTAATGATTTTCTCCGTTCACTCTATCGTAAAAAAGAAGTTCCGTATACACCAGAGCATGAACAAATAGCACCCCAACCAAGTCCGCTTGAGGCACTCGCGAGCCAGGAAGAAAAGCAGATCATCAAAAATACAATTAATGCATCCCCTCATCGTAAGATACTACATGACACGTATATTGAGGGTTTGTCAAACACTGAAGTAAGTAAAAAACGCATGATCCCTTTAGGAACGGTTAAAACACAAATTCGTAGAAGCAAACCAGCATTACAAAAAAAACTATATCACCTGCAAAAAGGTTAGTCTTCTTCAAGCATTTCAGCTTCTGTTTCATGTTCCACTTCTAAAGCTGCGATTTCTGCTTTTATCCGATCTAATTCTTCTTTATTCTGTGACTCATAGAGTTCTTTTAAGAGTATCCAAATTTCTTCAAAATGCCCTTCTTGTTCAAGCCATACTTTATGCTGATTATCAAGATGTAATAGAGATACAAAGGTGGCAACACGATCAGACCCTGTTTGCTGTAGTAATTCTGAAAACGCTAGTCGCTCTTCCTGATCCTTAAAGACTGCATGCAAATGCCCATACACGTCTGCAATAGTATCTCGCAGATTATACGTTGTTGTTGGCATAACTGCCTCAGCCTCTTTTTCGTATTGTCGCAATACAACAGCTTTACGAATTCTTCGATTTTCTGTCTTAATTGCAGTCCCAAGTGCTTGCATTAATTGTTGCAGCGTAACTTTTTTGTGTCGTGATAATGGTGTTCGTGGCACTAGTTCAGGTATGGTTTCATCAAGCTCAATTCGTTCTTGTTCGTGTTTTTTCTCTTCTTTTTTGCCAAATAAAATACTATCAATACTTGCTAAATCATGCTGCAAGAGGATATCTGATTTGATTCGAAGGAGTATTGATGCTGCAAGCAGTACCTTACTTGAAATAAAGAAATTAGCTTCTTCAAGTGCTGCAACACGCTCAAGAAACTTATGCGTTAAGAGCGATAAATCAATATCCCACGGGTTAAGCTGCTCAGTATTGATTAAATCATAGATAATCGCCTGCCAACTCAACGTATCCTCAAATAAGAGCGTGTGAATTTGTTCCTGACCGATTCGCTCTGTAGGCGGCGAATTGGGAACTAGCGGAATCTTTGATTCCTGTGTGTGGCCTACTTTTTCTGTAACCATTTGGGGAGAAATCTCAGGTTCTAAAGTCTTTTTTTCACTTAAGGCTGGTTGTTGCTCATCCATATACTTCGCCTAATATTCCCGATTTTATATAGATACACCTAGTTAATACGAACTTTAATCCGGTTTTGTCACATAAAACGCACAACAAAGTGTAACCACTAAAGCATTTCAACCAATAAAAATTTGTACCTATCCCTTAGTTACAACACAATCGAAAAGTTTATATAGCGAATCAGCATAAGTAAAGTATCACCTCTTTTTCCCCAGAAGAGGACGTGTAGTTCACACTTTTTGAGCGGATTATGCCTCCTCTTCTAGGGTTTATACTTCCTTAATCAAGCCAATACGTTTTTATACCCCAAAAAAGTGCCAAAAGTATGGCTATCGACTACGAAGGACAGTTTGACAAGGTTAGAAGGTCAATTATTGCGCTTGACGCACTACCGAAAAACACGATTGAAGGATTACTTCCCGAAGACAGACGAGCATTTTATATTGATTCTAGAACTAGAACATATACGCTCGGAGCAGGATCAGTTCCGCGACAACTCTTAACAGTGAATATTCCTGAAAATGCTGAAAATGTTAAGAAAAGTGAACGTTCAGTATCGTTTACATTCGACAATCGAAACTATTCATTCTTCAAAGGATAGTTTTTACTCGAGTTCTACAAAGAAGTAGTACGTCGTAGTATCAGTATTTGTTCCATGACCGTCTTCTAGCACTAACATTTGAAAGTCATAATCACTACCGTCAAATCCTGCTACACTTCCTTCCTCTAGGAGCGCTACATAAATCACACTTGTTGTTGTTGGCTCATACAATAGCACTTCTTCGAACTGATTACTAACACCTTGTCCTGAACTACTATATACTCGCGTACTCCGACACTCCCCTTCTACAAATTCCAGCTGATTAGTGTAGAATAAGTCGTGTGTTCCAGCACCGCTATAGATGAACGTTTCATTAACTCCGTCAACATCGTCATATGCAATATTATATCTCGATTCCAATTGAGTTAAATTTGTTCCAAATCGACTTGTTGCTCCTGCATTACCAGTGTCATCTGCATATGTTCCGGTTGCGGTAAAATTAAAGCATTGTACATTCGACCAAGAAACTGATTGATTTGTTGTGGCATATACTTCTCCTTGCGGATTTGCAAGTGTCCAATTATATAATACATTATCATTAGAGTCTGCTAATTGTATTGTTCCGGTTACATTCCCAAAATACCCCTGCCAGGTTTGCGTTGTTGAAACACCCCGTATATTGAGTTGAGTTATATTCCCTGCCTGTGCTTGTGCTGAGCCTGCAGGATCAGCAGGCGCTGTCTCGCTTCCGATCTCCGTAAGATTTGCCCCTGTTGGCTGTGCAGAAATACTCGTAGCATGGAATATCAGAAAAGCAATTGCAGCTACAGCTACGAAAAGTACTACTCCGTTACCACTAACGGAAAAACTACTATTTTTTCCGTGTTGCATCCTACTTTAATCCTTCAAGTATTGATTTGAGTTGAGCAACATCTCGTGTGAGAGATGAGCTCTTATTCAATTCCTGAAGAGCATCAATATATCGTTGAACCTTATTTACGAGCCGGTCTAATTCATCTTTTGTCGCAAGTGATGAGACTTTTGTCTTCATTGTTTCCACATCTTTTGTATTCTGTTCCATGGTTACTTTTATCTCTTTAATACTGTCTGAAAACAAATCAATTTCCTGAAACTTCTTTCTCAGCTCTCCGTAAATTGTTTCTACTTTATCAGTGTCAATATGAATGTTTGCCTCTACTTTTTTTATCTCAACAAGTTCTTTTCGTGTTTCCTCTGCAAGTTTGACTATTTCATCTACTCCACGGAAGAAATCAAGTTTTTGCCGCATTTCTTTGAGCTCTTCCATTACTCTGTCCATTATTGATTCATTACCTTCCAAGTTTGCTTTCAAAGCTTCAAACTTTGCATCTTCTTTTTGTAACTCAATCATTAACTTATCAGGATGAACGCTGTCGACGAGATCTGCTGCCTTAACTGCCTTTAGTTCTATTTCTTGTATTGAACGGTCACGATCTAAAATCATTGCTCTTAGTTCCCCTATTTGCTCATTTAAACTGGCCATTCGCTCAGTCATTGCTTTTCGAACTTCGGTAAATCCTGCAACTCCTGCTTTTAGACGATCAATTTCTGGTAGGAGCTGTGCAACGTTTGTTGCGTCAGTTGGCGGTGGAGCTTCTGCTTTTGCTTCTTCTCCTTCATCACCACCCTCTTCTACTGGGGCGTCTGCTCCTTCTTCTTCCTTTTTTTTCCTTCCAAATAACTTAAACATGCGCGAGTTCCTCCTTTACCTGACGTAATGCTATGAGTGCTGTTTGTAAATCTTGTTCGCTTCCAGTTGCTTTAAAATGAGCTATTTTTCCAGGTACACGAACAAGCTTATGCTGTACGTATAACACGTGTGACCCAAGTAAATGTACCTCCGAGGTGAATTTTCGCATCCGATCGTACTCCATTTCTAAAGCAGCGATGAGCGCATAATGAACTGCATGATCAAATTCTTGCGTCCCTCGCATTGACTGCAAATGACGCATTGTTGTACGAGATAATACCTCGCTTCCCAGCACTAAAAGTCTTCGAACACCTCTTGTCATGCTTAAAAACACCCTTACAACTTTTTAACTGTTTACTATGAAAAAATTATTTCACTAATAAAATTATTTTTTCCGTCGATACATTACTCTTTTTTTGCATCACCAGCACCTTCTTTTGGAGCATCCTCTTTTGACTCTTCGACCTTAGTAGCTTCTTCACTTCCCGGAGCACCTTCTTTCTTTGCTCCATCTTCTTTAGAATCTTCCTTCTTTTCCTCCTTCCCAAATGAGCTTGCAATTTCAACAATTTTTGCCTTATCAGTAACACCTTTCATTTTCTCACCAAGCGCTTTGTCAACTTGCTCAGATACCCATTTTGCAATATCGTTCTTTTCTTCGTTAACGTGTTCTTTAAAGACAGTATCATCAAGACCTGGTAGAACATCCTTAAGTTCATTCAGTGATGAAATCATCGCACCATTATTAAGTGTTACAGGCGTTACAATTTTAGCCCCGGGGTCAGCCTTAACTTCTTTTTTCTCTCCACCACTATCTCCACCACCAGCAGCCTTGTTAGCTTTCGCACGTTCTTTCTGCGCAGTCTTAAGTGCTGCTTCTAGTTCGGTAACATCAAGAAGTTCCATCTCATACTTCTTAGGTTTCTTGCCAAGAGTAGACCATTGTTTTTCAAGTCGAGGACCAAGCCCTTCTAGATAAATATCCACAACGGTAAAGTTACCAGTCATAAGTTTGTCCTTTACTAACTTTAATTCCATTTTCAAATCAAAGGTATCAACCTTAAGCTCTTCGAGTTGATCAATTTGATATTGTAAATCTTCAATTCGCTCATTATACGAATTATACTTATCTAAAACCTCATCAGTCAGTCGTCGCGTACTATGTAAAATTGGTCTAAGCGTAATGAAGTATGGGAGACCACGATTATACTCTGCGTTCTGCGTCATGCCCGTACCAATAGACGCTCGAACAAGCGACTTGAGTGCATCCTCACCATATCGTTCCCTGATACGTTCAAGGTCATTTTCTTCCGCAACACGCATTTGAAGTTCAGTGTTAATGTTAGCTTTAATTTCTCCAACGAAGTCTGAAAGTACCTGTGACACAAGCATGACTCCAAGGCCCCACTTACGAAATTCACGGCATGCACGTTCAATTTGCAAGAATCCTTTTCCTGAACCCCCAAATTTCGGCAATAGACGGTGAACTTCGTCAAATACAAGTAGAATGTGCAGACCAGGATGTTCCTTAGGATCCGACTTGAAAATATTATTTATTGCCCCTGCAACAAATGTATCAATCTGTGAAGGATCAAGCTTGTTAAGCGTAAACACTTGAATTTGTCCTGGTTGAACATACTTATTAATGTCAACAGACCACAAATGATTGGTTACTTGATGTACTGAACCCGGAAATCCTCGAGCATCAGAAGGCTTAAGACCGAACTTAGAATAGAATTTCATCATCCCTTTATCCTCGCACTTACGAAGCATTCCAGACCACTGCGCTGTTGGGTCGAATACAATAACAGCAATATTTTTCTTGAGCATTTCTTCAACAATTACTTGTGCAGAAATCGATTTACCACCACCAGTTGCCCCTGCAACAATCATGTGGGTGGTGATATCATCCATGTTAATGAAAGCATCTTCTTTTCGTTCAGCTACTTTTCCAACTTTGATTGAGCGATCACCGTCTTTTGGCAATAAGTCAAGATGTAATTCTAAGTGATATCGCTTCTTCTTATTTTGATGTCGTTTATACAAAAAGAAATTGAGAAAGATGAATCCGAGCATTCCAATAGCCACAAAAATCATCCAAAGAGGAATGCCAAAGAAAGAATACAAGTAAAGAGGTTGTGAAACTACAAAAGGAGCGGTGACACTAGAGAATAATCCTAAGTATGATCCCTCAACGTTAAGCAAGTATTCTCCTTCTTCAAAGTCTTCTGGAAACGTTATAGATTCAAGCAGTGTTAGTGACTTATCAATTTCAACCTCTTCAGTTTCTTGCAAGAGTACCTCAACACCACTTGGGCTAGTTACTAAGTGATTAAGCGATACCTTATACCCTTGTTCACTCAAAAGATTGTTTAGAATAAGTCGATATTTTAATTCTCCACCCGGACGAGCAAGTGCTCTGAATAAATCAAGATTCATATCAAGCGTTGCAATAGGAAGTTTACGAGGGACTATTTCTATTCGGGCAGGCACGTCTGCTTCTAAACCACCACTTAAGCCAATAGTTCCTCGATAAACCCCGACTGGCTGTGTGCCAAAAATCGTAATAGTTACATCTTCATATGAGCCTGTAGGTATTGATACCGAAACACTTTCAACTTCCATTATTGCTTGGAGCTCTGAGGGAATACTTATCGCAACAGTAGCAGTTTCAGCATTAAAGTTGAATATCCTAATTGTTTTTTCAACAAAAGTCCCTTCACGAACCTGCCAATCTATTTCAGTAGGCAATACAAGAGAAGTTTCCTGTGTTACTTCTTCAATGATAGAACCCGGAGGATCATCGAAATCTCCGTCATTGTTATTTGCAGGCTCTGGCTCTTCAGTAAATGGCCCAGTTACAAAATCAAAAAGATTTGCAGGATCCATACTGAAATTATAATTTACAATGGTAGTTGTAGCATTTATCGCTAAAAATCCTACATAATTATCATAGCTTGTTTTTATTGCTATGAACGGTGTGCTTCCACTAACAACGCTTGCCGTAAGGTTATAGTTTCCATTACTGTCAGAAGTGGTGTTTGCATCTCCAAACGAAATGTTTACGTCCCCTAGTAACGCTCCTGAAGTATCATTCACAACTCCAAATACATAGACACTGTTACCATCGCCAGTGCTGGGAGTTTCATCAGTTAAGGTAGCATTTTTTTCTATAACATTATTTGCAAAACTAATCGTGACATTGCTCACATGCGGATCATACCCGCTCGCCTGAGCGACATAATTATACGTATCTTCGACAACAAGAGTTGATAGATTATAGAATCCAAGAGAGTTAGTTGAAACAGTTGACCCCGCAACACTTACGAGTGCGTTCTCAATTGGGAACCCTTCGGTATCAGTGATGTACCCATATATTGATGCATTAATTATTGTGCCGATCCCACCCGCAGGGCATTCATCATAAGGATCTGAGTAAAAGTAATAGGTTGAAGTGGTATTTGCTGGAGTTGGGAGCAACATTTGATAGTTTACTAGGGCGTCAGGATTGAAACCAGCCTGAATTGAGCCGTTAACGTGCGCTACAAATACAAGGGTGTTAGAAACATTTAATGCACCAATATCAAAAATCTGGTTCTGACCATTAAATTTGTAAGTAAACGTTGAGGGCACGTCAGCAATCTCCGTATCCCCAATATAGAAACTCAGATTACGTACAAAGGTGGAGTCTGCACAATATTCTTGCGTGGTACACCCATTTACCGCATCAATCATTGCAAACGTTGCTGGAGAGATATCTGATGAAGTTAAGTCAACTGTTGAACTCGTTGAGGCATATACTTCAGGACCCCCTTCAGCATCCCTATCAACACAATCAAAAAAGATATCTGATCGAACAACTTCTCCGCTTTCAAGATCCTCAGATAATTGTTGCGTAAACCCGTCTACTTGCAAAATAAGCCCATAAAACCCTCCCCAAATTTCCACTGGGAGCGATGAATACACTGTTACTTCTGTAATATATCCTGCATCACTACTAATTGATGTAGCATACCCCGTAAGCTCATATAAGTGTAATGATATCACTAACAAAAACAAAAAGAGCCCAATGAGCGTGACTGAAAGTAATGCATAATACACTACTGCCTCCCGCCGTTCAGTACGCCACTCTTTCCGCGCCAGGCTAAGAGAATGAGATTCACCCCTATTCATGACTAACCAACCCTGAGATAATTAATAAATGTTCTTGCACTCGACGTAGAATCATACCCAAAAACCAAAAGTTTATAAATTTTGGAAAGTCACTACTGCTACTTGTTACAAACAAGAGGTGTCAAATGTTTCGTAAAAAAAGAAAAGCTCCAGATAAACTACCAAGTCTAGGCATTGAAGAAGCACGATTGCGTGCACACGTGCCACAAGAGCAATCTTATTCTCGATTACCAACGCAACAACCAGCCCCGCATCCGCATCCTATAGCACCCCCGCAAGAACAAGCACCGCAACACCCGACTACACAAGGCATGTATCAACGAGTAGTTCCTTCTCAAGAACCACAACACCCGCAAGACCATCAACAAATAGTGCAATCCTCCCAAAGCCACGCTCAAACACAACACACACAACACTATCATCAAGAACTACCTACTGTTCAAAGCCATGCTATGTCCCACCCTCCTGCACAACCACTTAGTGCTCACACACAACCTTCCGTTGAACAAGCACAAAGACCTCTTGAACAAGAACAAAGTGGCCGCATGTTACTTCAGATGAAAAAGAAGTCTCCTGAAGAAGAAGAAAATGGGTATTTCAAGCAACTTATTAAGAGCGTAACAGAAGAAAATGAAGATGTAGAGAAATTATCTTCTTGGTACGAAAATAAATTTTTACCTAACGATATTGTATTCCAAATGCGAGAATACTGGGAAAAACAACAACCAGAGCTTATGTTAAAACAAATGCGAGGGGATCTTAAGAGAGAGCTTGCTGACAAGACTGAAAGACTGCATGGCCTAGAAGGAGAATGGCAAGAAATTTACTTTAAGCTACTTGCTAAAGAAGATGAAATTCGTAGAGAAGAACGTGCTCTCAAAGATACATTGAATGAATTTATGGGTGCATTTAAGCACTCCCTTAAAGAACGTCAAAAAAACGAAAAGTAATTCTGCCAGTAGGTTTTTATAAACAGTAACGCGTTATTTAGACATGTTAAAAAAAGAGAGAGAAAAACGAAAAAATCACAAGAGTTCATCTAAAAATAAAGCCCATAACAAAAAAATTCGTACACAAGCATTAGTAGGCATGATCATTCTGGGCATTGTATGTATTGGGCTCATCATTGCATTGCTCATTAATATGCGAGTTATTTCGAACCCCTTTACATTTACAGAAAAAGAAGTAATTGCTTACTCAATTCCTGACGAATGCTCCCTTATTGTAGGACAATTAATCCATACTGTTGAAACAGAGGATGTATGTGAACAACGATGCAAGACTAATTGTCAAATACGTGAAAAAGAATATGTGCAACATGAATTTTCATTAGTACCAAATGATTGTAACCAGTGCACGTGCTACTGTGAATAACTATGGAACTCGATGAAATAGAAGAAACGTATAGTAAAAGCGTTGAAGAAGCTGGTAAAGAGTTTGTTAAAGGTATTCAAGAAAAAAAAGAGACTAAAGAGCTTGAAAAAAAATATAAGGAAAAACTCAAAGAGGCTAGAGAACAATATTACAAAGACATTACTAAAAAACTAAAAGAAAAACCTAAACAAAAAAAGAAAAAGAAAAAGAAAAGTAACGAAATAAAACCACTACAGGTTGTACAGGGCGGATATAATCTAACGGCTTGGCAACGATTAAAACTAAACACTAAACTACGATTTTTTAAATTGCGATTTAGAGTTCATAATGCTAGGAAAAAAGCAACTCCTCTTTGGGGATCCTATGCTTTTCTAAAACTAAAGCTAAAAATAACTAGGGCCTTCAAAACCATCAAACAATTTATAGCTAGAACACTACACGCAATAGGTAGCGGCCTTAAGAAAGGGGGTATTGCTATCAAAAAAGGATCTATCAAAGTAGGAAAGAAAATCGCAACACTACTCAAAAAAGTAATGACTGGCATGCTAAGTATTTTCAAGAAAAAAAAGAAAGAAGAAAAAAAAGAGGACGGAGAGAAAAAACCGGAAAAAACAGAGGATACAAAATCAGATACTAGTGAAGATCAAAGTAAATAAAGACATCATTTGAGTCTGTAGGATCTACTTCTCGTAATCGTGCAGGAATAGTAATTTCATAATCATACTGCCCATACGCTCCTTGAGCATCCTGATTAACTTCAGTTACAAATACAAAGTCTTCTTGGTCTCCCGTATCAAATTCCCCGTTTGTGTCATCAGAAGTATCCCACATAATCCCCGTTACAAAATTAGCAGTGTTTGTAGAGTTTATTATAGGCACATTAGTGATGTTCTGCTGATATACAAAAAACGTTTGGGTGAGCAGCGG
>JAYONY010000003.1:0-107755 GCA_038121585.1 archaeon
GCATAATACTCTCTGCGATAGTATGCGTTTTAGTCTCTAGAATATCAAGTACTTTCATAAGAAGCACGACATCATGCTTTGCAAACGAATGTTTCGTTCGAATATCTTGTTGTATTGTTTTGCCTGCGATACCTCGTTGTTTGAAGAATTTTTGTACGATTACTAGATCATCACCATTAATGTCAACAGCAGTGTACGAAGCGTTAGGGAATGCATCACTAATGGCTACAGGATTAATACCACATGCCAGGTCAAGAATCGATGTTGGCTTGTGACGATCTAGCAATTTTACGAGTGTTTGATAGTGTTTTTGGCGCTCCTTAGTAGAACTATGTGTTGCGAGTAGTTTATCATACTCTTTCTCACCAAGTAACCGTTCACGCTTATGTTGTGAGCTGCGAAATCGTCCAACGAGATTGCGCAATTCTGCTCGAATAGCCTTGATAATAACTTTTTCCTCCTTAGCAGAGAACGGTTCAGCTAACGAATGTCGCTTGAGATAAGTTGCAATTGCTTGGAGCACAAGTGTCTTAGGAAGTCCTGCAAGTTCTTTTTTAGCCATTACTTTATCTGCAAGATCCATTAATTCAAGGGGTAAGCAAGGTATTTAAAGAAATACCGCCGTTTTGATAGTATATGAATCACAGAGGGGTGAGTCACGTAGAGGTAATTCTTGCATTTGTTCTTTTCATAGGCTTCCTAGGCTTTGCACTTTTTTTCTTCAGCCCATTCAATAATGATCGCGTACTAGACTCAACACTCTATTATGCTGATGATGCAATAGCAGCAAATCTTACATCAGTAATTCCCGTGTATGCAGTTGTTATCGACCCCTCAATAAGTGACCAAATAATTACAATTTCACTATCAAACCCTGCTAATGAAAATATACGAGTAGAAAATAATGAAGGTGCACGAGTTGACGGGCAACATAACCTGAATCGAGTCACGATAAATACTGGATCAAACACTGGAACACAACGATATTATACAATATTTATCAATAATGAATTTAATGAAGCAGCATTCATGCCACCAGGAGCTGTCCAAGTTCCAAACAATAGATATACAATCTCTTCCTATGATGAACGAGCAATGGTTTCTGAGCGAAACGTCCTCAGTTTGCGAACAACGTATGACAATGATTATACAACCTTGAAAGATCAGTTTAATCTTCCAGGCAGAGTTGATTTTGGATTTGAACTCGTATTTGATGATGGCACACGTATCACTGCAGAACGTCAATTACCGCAAGGAGTTGACGTTGTAGTACAACGCTCACGAGTAGAGGTATTGCGAACGAATGGAGCAATGGAATTTGCAGACCTCCTTGTAAAAGTGTGGTAGACAATGATACGAGATAAACGCGGATTTTTACGAATAATAGAAGCGAGCATTGCAATAATTGCAATTATCTCAGTACTTTTTTTATTCTACAATCAACCACAACAAACTCAAGCACCTGACTATACCATGCGAGCACATGAAATACTCTCTGAAATTGCTCGAGATACGACGTTTCGAAATCAAATAATCTCGTATGATACCGCAAACCCAACACCACCGCCTATTCCAGCATCCATTGATACTAACGTTGCAGCACGCATTCCTGAAGGGTTTTTAAGCTATGAACTCCGTATTTGTGATATAGCGGACGTCTGCGGACAATCAACTTTTGTGGGCGGAGACGTATTTTCAAGCGAGCGAGTTGTAAGTTCGACATTAACCACATTCCAACCTAAAAAAGTGAAGCTTTTTATTTGGAGAAATTAAGAAAAAAGCAATGGTAGCAACAGCATTTGAGTTTATTCCACACACCGCAGACATCCAATTCAAGACATTTGGAGCAAGTCAAGAAGAAGCGCTCGCGCACTGTGTAAACGCGCTTTCACATGTTCTAGCTCGAGGCCGCCAGGTAGAATCAACAGAAACCCGCACAATACGTGTATCGGGAGGAGATAGTGAAGAAGTATTGTATAAACTCCTTGACGAACTCATATTCCTCTTTGATTCTGACGGATTCTTACCTGTATCAGCAACAATCACACTTGACTTACCACACCTAGTCGCTAGAGTGCAAGGTGATGACGCAACACACTACGATGATTTAGACCACGTTAAAGCAGCAACGTACCATGACATGTACGTTAAAGAAGTACGCCCTAACGAATGGGAAGCGCAAGTCGTCCTTGACGTATAAGACAAAAGTATAAAAAATAAGCTTGCGTGAGGGAGGTAGGAGAAAGAGGATGGATATTCATATACACGTTGAGAAGAAACATGTTTTTATGGTGCTTGCGGGAATAGTTTTAGCAGTGAGTTTAGTGTTTGTAAATGCACAGAACCCAGCAGTGTTTGGCCACACACCAGACCAGATAGATTGGACGCAACCAATAACTGAACTTACTGTTAGTGGGCCAGTAACTCTTCAAAATACAGTTTCATCAGGGCCATTAACAGTACTCGGACCACTTGACGTGAACGGCAATTTTGATGCTAACTCAATAGACGTTAGTTTTGTGACTACAGGAGGGCTTGATGCAACAGGCCTTATTTATACGACAAACCAGGTAAGCGCGCCACAGTTTGACCTTACAGGCACGGGAGACTACCGTATTCGAGGAGAAACTAATGAGTGGTATGCTATTCGCACAGTTCGATCTTCAGGAGCACAATGTAGTTCTGTTTGCTCAAATGCATTTCCAGGGTATGCTGGAGGTAATTGCATAGGCTCATCTCGTGTTGATGGGGCAGATTCTTCCACCTGCTCTACGACACTTGTAGCTCAAGATTGCTTGTGCTATGGTCGAGTTGGCTAAACCCACTACTTTAATAAACCACTTTCACAATTTTACAGAATGGTTAGCGTGAAGAAACTAGCAGAGAATATGTGGGAAATTAAAGCGACGAAGAAGATGCGCGTCCCTGGGATTATTTTTGCATCAGACGCGTTAATGGAGAAAATTAAGACTGATAAGACACTTGAGCAAGTGAGTAATGTCGCACAATTGCCCGGCATTGTTGAGAAATCGTTAGCTATGCCAGATGCGCACATGGGTTACGGGTTTAGCATTGGTGGCGTTGCAGCATTTGATGCGAAAGAAGGCATTATCTCACCTGGCGGGGTTGGCTACGACATAAATTGTGGCGTCCGGCTTGTCATGACTAACTTGAGCAAAGAGACATTTCTACCCAAGCGTGAACAACTCATGCAGACACTTACAGAACTTGTTCCGTCAGGCGTTGGACGAACGAGTGCTTTCATGTATGATGACAAGACGCTAAAGCAAATCTTAGAGACTGGAACTGCATGGGCTGTTAAAGAAAAACTTGCGACAAAAGCAGACCAGGACAAAACAGAAGACACGGGATGCATCGCAGGAGCTGACGCGAACAAAGTATCTCAAAAAGCACGAGCGCGAGGACGAGCACAGCTTGGAACGCTCGGAGCAGGCAATCATTTCCTCGAACTCCAAGTTGTAGAAACAATTTACGACAAAGACACTGCTAAAACGTTCGGTCTCAAAGAAGGAAACGTATGCTTAATGATTCACACCGGAAGCCGTGGACTCGGCCACCAAGTTGCATCAGATTATATTCATAAAATGGAAAAGGAATACGGCCATGCGCACTTACCTGATCGAGAACTTATTTCTGCCCCCATACAATCAAGACTCGGAAAAGAGTACCGCGCAGCAATGGCTGCAGCAGCAAACTTTGCATTTGTTAACCGACAAATCGTACATCATCAAGTACGAACAGCATTTAGCAAACATTTTGAGCAATCGAAATGCAATTTAGTATATGACATTGCACACAACATTGCAAAATTTGAAGAATTCACTATTGATGGAAAAAAGAAAACACTGTGTGTGCATCGAAAAGGAGCGACTCGATCATTTGGTCCGGGACGAAAAGAACTTCCGCTAGCGTATCAACAAACAGGATGCCCGATATTTATCCCTGGAAGTATGGGAACGCACTCGTATGTTTTGGCTGGAACACGCAAAGCACGCTCACTCTCATTTGCTTCAACAGCTCACGGTGCAGGGCGCGTTATGTCACGCAGCAACGCTATGCAAACACTTTCAGCATCTAATGTTCGAAAGGAACTCAAAGACTATGACGTGCATTTAGCAGCAGGGAGCGATAAAGGAATCGTGCAAGAAGCACCGCAAGCATACAAAGATGTTAACGAAGTCGTGCGTGTGAGTCACGAAGTCGGTATTGGGACAATGGTTGCACGCCTCAAACCTATCGGCGTCATTAAAGGATAAGCTAATTAGTCCGACGGGCTATAAGCGCATTATTTATAAACTTCTGAGCGCTTTTGGACGTATGAAAAAGAGGGTTTTCGTAGTAATTCTTACGAGTGTGCTAGTACTGAGTTTACTACCAGGAGTCTTTGCACAAACACCAGACTACGTTTGTCCTGACGATCAAGTTATTCTCCGATTAAGTGCTGACACAAACGCCCACGCTGAAACATATGATTCAACAAATTATGCAGCGACAGGAGTTGAGATTTGTTATGATGATTATTTTGATACACCACACCCAGTTTCAGGAACCGAGCACACAACAGGTGCTGAAGTAGTATATCTGAGTAGTGCTACAAATGCGCACCTTCGATCAACCGTTTTTGGAGGACCCGGCTCATACCCTATAACAATCCAGTATGAAGGTTTCTCAAGTTGTAACGCTGTACCAATAGCAACATCATGTGGTTCAAACCAAGCAGCAATACTCAGGCTTGTTGATAATACAAATGCTCATGCAGAAACAATAGACGGTGCAGGCGATTACCCTTACAAAATTTGTTGTACACCCGTAAATACTGCACACACACCCGTGCCAATTTGTGGAAATAATAATGTAGAAACCGGTGAAGAATGTGATGGAACTGATCTTGGGGGCAACTGTGCCGCAATAGGCCAAACGGGATTAGCCTCCGGATGTAATGCATTATGTGAACTTCAAGGATGTGGCGCTGCTGCACCAGTACCAACACTTGTCAATGCAGAATGGCATGATTTAAACGGAGTTATACCTCCGCAACCAGGCTATGTTAATGAGACTTATCGCCTATTTGTTGAAACTGCAGATATCCCTGCTGGAGAAACAATTACCTTTGATGTATATGATGACGATCCAGGACCAATTAATGACCAAATGGCAATTGGACTTACTTCAACTGTTGATGCATTAGGAGTTGCAGAATATGACCTCTTCATTACGGATGACATGATGGATGCCGCCTTGCCTGAAGGAACTACCGTTGTAGAATTCTTTTTTGAAGCAACACATGCTACCGCCGGAACAATAACTAGTGATCCAATACCATTTAATATCTTACCAACAGAAGATCCTAACAATGATCCCCCGATAGTAGACATCGCAGGCGTTGTGCACCGAGGCATTTATTTTGTAAATACGGACATTGACTTTAATGATGGAGTATCAGACGATCTTGATGGAACAATTGAAGCGTGGGAATGGACCATTGAAGATGTTACTGGCCAACAAGCAACGATTGAAGAATCGTCTGAATCATTCACTCAGAATTTCGCTACTGCTGGTGAACGTGTTGTAACACTCAAAGTAACTGATGACGATGGTAAGAGCGCAGAAATGCAAATCGCCATCCTCATTATCGCAAGCCCAGGAGCGTTTGCATTTATTGAACAGCCAGCCCATCATGCAATCGTAGAACTATTCGACGCTGACGGTAGCGGAGGTCTTGAATATGTACTTGATTATAGTGCTCAAGACAGTTTTGTAGTTGATACAAATCCAGATCCTTTTGGAGGACCTTGTGACTTTATTATTCAATGCCTGGCAGGAACAAATTGCCCAACAACTACCGAAAACGTACCTACAGGATGTCCTGGCCCTCCTGAACCAATTATTGATAATAGTGCAAGCACTTTTGGCCATACAACGTTTTCATGGGACTTTGTAGGTACTGATACTCGCTCAGGAATCGGTGATGCCTTTGCCAGTGGATCGATAGATTATACTGCTTCAGGAGCTTCTAACGCACTTAACGATAAAGAGATAACACTCGAAATAATATACGACAATGCAGGAACAGGGGTGAACGTGCAAAGCGGAGAAGTTACCCGAACATATACATTAGGACAATGTCTTAACAACGGACAACTCTTCTATGAACAAGATAGTCAGACATTTATCCCAACAGAGGGAGATATTAACTCAGACGTTGCGTGTGCAGGTAATGATGGAGACATAGGAACTGGTGACGATTGTTGCGGTCCAAGTCGAACGTGTACGATTGATGGTTGCGTTCCAAACCCTGTTATTAACTCATGTGATGATTACACTGATGCAATTAATTGTAATAATGACACGAATAAAATAGTAACAATTGACCCATTATGGAATGAAAATAATTGTGCTAGTGATGATAGAGAATGTTTCTGTGCCTGGGACGCGAGTGGTGCTGGAGAATGTGAGTTCAAATTTAGAAATAACGATCCGACAGGTGACCCAACTTGTACTGACTGGTCATGTTCGTATGATTCAGTACAATCAGAGTGTATAAATGGATTTATGATAATAACAGTTGATGCTACATTTGACCAAGGCAATTGTTGGTCAGGTACTCCACCTGCGGCAGGGGACGCAGGTATTTCATGCCTAAGCACCACCTTACAAAACGTTCCGTGTGGGCAATTTAACATCGAACTACCGTTCTTTGCATATACCCAGTTTATCACAGCTCTTGCGAGCATCTTCCTTGTGTATGCTGCTTACGCGTGGTACTCACACAAAAAACGATAATGAACGATGAAACCCAAGGCATTTGGAATACTACTTTTGAGCATTTTTCTTTGTAGCAGTGCTCTTGGCGCATATACGTACACGGCTGATTCAGCAGACTTTCAAACCCAGTATAACGAAGGGGATTTTGTGAGTGGAACAATAAACATGAGTTTTTCTGATGAACCTATAAGCTCTGTTTTTACGAGTAATTATGAAGGGAGCATTACACTACTTGACCTCCTCGTAGCTAACACGTATGATGAATTCACTGAATTTAACTGTAGCATTCAAGGATGTGGTATTGGCCTCTCACCTGACGGACCTGCAACAGGCATTAATCTTGATGATGGCGACCACTACATTGGATTTAGTGTTTCAGGAGGGAGTGTTGGAGTCACAAGCGCATCATATACCCTTACTACTAACGCTCCGAACCAGTGTAATCCTCAAATTAGTATTGACGTTCTAGACCTTGGAGAGGTAGAAATAACAAACACTAACTATCTTGACCAGACATGTGATACCCCGGACTACGGATGTTTTGATAGTACCGTACAACTTGATGATGCAACAATCCCGAGTAGTCAACCATATTGTGAACGGATCACGCTCCCAGCAGCCCCTGCATTTCGGATTGGTGCTCGCGTAACGAACGGTTCAAGTACAACGCCACTCAATATGGAACTCTACAAAGCAGATGGGACAACAATAGGGTCCTGTACCCTTCCAGCGCACTCTCAACAAGTAGAAGCGCTTTCGTGCATTGTTGAGTACGCTTCACTCACGCAAGAAGACTATCACGTATGTATTATTGCTGAGAGCCAACCTGCAGATTATACGATTCGCTCAGAAGCAGCAGGCACTTCATGCGGTAATCTCAACCCGCAAAGCACCCAGTACACTCGAGACTATGAAATTTTTGGGCAATCACTCATGTTTGGACCGGTTAATCTCGTACTGAATGATTCAACATTTGCTACTCTCGCCCCACAATTTAACGGTCTCACCCTTGGAGAATACCTTGACAATTATATCCAAACAGAATATGATGGGGATTGTAGCCCTTCATGCATTCTCCCATTTCGCTTAAGTGGCACTAGCACGACGGGTGGTGCTTCAAGTGCGAGTATTGGGTATCAGGATTTCGGAGCTGTACTGAGCTCATCACAAATTTTCAATCTTGCAACGCAAGAATCAACCATTACCAGTTTTGAATTACCAATTGACATTACCCCTGCAGAATTTAAGATTCCACTCGGTGCTTCTGAAGACTTCACCCTCACCTTTGATGATGATGCATTATTTACCCTAGGGTTTAACCTAACTGAAAGTTTTGACTTTACCATCACCCCCCTATTCACTGGGTTTGCCCAAGAAACACAATTTAGCATTGTAGAACCAATGGATATTACGAGCGTAACATGGGACTTTGGGGATGACACAGCCACGACTACAACCAGTGCTAATACTACAACACACCAGTACACCCAACAAGGAACATTTGAGGTGACAGTACAAATTACTCGTGGTGACGGTGCAATAGCCACTAAGACGTTCTCAGTCGTTGTTGGTAGTGCACAGCAAGTAGCTGAAGCGCTCATCGCAACCTACCAAGAACGCCTCCAACAAGTTTCAAACACACTCCAAACATACCCTCAATGGATACGCACTAATCTAGCAACAACACTCATGATCACCCAATTTGAAACCGCACTCGAGCAAAAAGAAATTGAATATGCAGCTGCAACTACAGATGAAGAGTTTGAATTTATCGTTATTGACTTACTCTTGTTTGAAATTCCCCAATCAATACGTACTGGTGTAACTGCTTCAGTGCCTTTAATCGTAAGCATACCAAACATTGATACAGATTACATTCAAGAAATTAGCGATACCAGCCTTGATGACGATGAACAAATACGAACAAGAATCTCAAGTTTTATGATTAACAACCTCAATGCACAGCTTGAAACAAAACAGTATATTGTAACACGAGGAGATGGGAGCGAAGAAGTTCTACTAAGCTCGTTCAAGATGTCCACAAACCCACAAGACGTCTACCCTGAATCATACTTCATTATTGGCTATGCGCGTTCAGGACTCGTGTTTGCACAAAACTACGCTCCAGAAGACCTATCGGGAGGGACTTCAATAGAACTTGCTAACGAACACTCCGGAAACAATGAATTTGTTGAATTTGCGGTTATTGATGACGTTACATTTGAGGAAATAGGGGCATACATCTCACCCCATATAGATCAGCTCTTTGCAGGGCCTGGATTTGCAGTCTGTAATTTAAACAATGTGTGTGAAGTTTCTCGAGGGGAAGACTGGGAAAACTGTAGATCAGACTGCCCTCGCTGGATTGCCTTCTGGGTGTGGCTCGGCATTATTCTTGCAGCAGCACTTATTGTGTACATTATCTTACAAGAATGGTACAAGCGACACTATGAACACGCACTCTTCCCAGACGAAAATGATCTCTATAACATGATTAACTTCATCTATAACGCTCGAAGAAGTGGCATGACAGACGATGTTATCAGTAAGAAACTCAAGCAAGCAGACTGGAGCGGGGAACGAATTCGGTATGTTATGCACAAGATTAACGGTAAGCGAACAGGAATGTATGAAATCCCACTTTTCAAATTCCTTGAGAATCACAAAGTGCATAAAGAGATTGAAAAACGACAAGGAGGGAAGCCCGTCGACAAAAGGTTTATTAAACGAGCGCACTTTTGATAGTAACAAAAGGGTAGTCACACAATGCTAAGAATATTGCGAGATTTTTCACGACGCATCATTATGAATCTGTTTTCTAAACGGCAGAACGTTAAAATTGGATTTTACGGGCCTCCAAACGCTGGAAAAACAAGTTTAGCGAATTTAATTTGTAAAGATTGGACTGGTGAAGAAATCGGTTCTGTAAGCGACGTGCCACATGAGACACGAGAAGTACAATTTAAAGAAAAAGTAGAAATTGAACATAAAGGTCGAAAAATGACGTTTAAGATTGTCGATACACCAGGTATTGCGACAAAAGTAGATTATGAAGACTTTCTCAAACATGGCGTTAATAAGAAAGAATCACGTAAACGAGCTAAGGAAGCAACACAAGGAATTGTAAGTGCTATCAAGTGGCTTGATGATATGGAAGCTGTTATTGTAGTGCTCGATTCAACACAAAACCCGTATTCACAGGTAAATATTACAATTATTGGGAACTTGTTAGCCCGAAAAATACCTGTTTTAGTAGTTGCTAACAAAACAGATCTCAAAAAATCAGATATGAAAAAAATAGAAGCTGCATTCCCCGAATATGAAGTTGTTGGTATTTCCGCTAAGAAAGGAGAAAACATGGAAGAGTTTTACGAATCACTCTTCCGTCTCGCAAAGAAAGTTTAAATAACAATGAAGATAATTAGTAAAAAAGTACTAGAAAAAAGGAGTGAACAATAATGGCAAAGAAAAAAGACATCATCAAAGGTATGAGCCTGCACATCATGCCGTACGGTGAAATTCGGGATTTGTCCATTTCCGCCCGAGTTAAGAAAATACTGAATTTAGTACTTGGCAATAAAGTCGTTATTTTACAAGGCCGACTTCGTGCAGAAGAAGAAATACGCCTTATTGAAGATACAATGGCCATGGTAGACCATGTGAAAGACTTCAAAGGTATTGAATTATCAGTTATCGACCCTGACGCTGACGGGATGTCTTTCATTGGAAAAATGAAAAAAGGAATCGCTCGAAAACTCGGAGGAGACAGTAGCTTAACCGTTATTGGTCCAGCATCAGTCGTTAAAGAAATCAAGCGCAACCCGCAAAAGCTCGAAGTCTTCTTTCATAAGTAACTATACTTGATTACAGGTAGTTTTATTAAGTATACTCCTTTTCTGCGGGTATGCCTAACCAATGTGTTCATTGTTCTGAAGTGTATGAAGATGGAGCGGGAGAAATACTTTCTGGCTGCTCAAAATGTGGTGGTCGATTCTTCTTTTACCTTAGTCATGAGAAACTCCAACGTATTCGAGCGAATAAAGAAGAACTCCCTCAACTAGAAGATGAAGAAAAAATACAGATTGAGCAAGATGTTCGAGACATTGCAGGGATTGATGAAGGTGAAGAAACACCAGTCGTGCTTGACTTTGAAAGTGTGAAAATTCTCAAACCAGGCAAGTACTTGCTTGATATCGCTAATTTATTCAATAAAGATAGGCCACTCGTGTATACGCTCGAAGACGGTAAATATATGATTGATTTAACAGCACAAGTCAATAAACTCAAACAAAAACCTACTTCTTAAGTACCTTTAAAAGTCTCTAACACCTCATACACGCATGAGCGTACAATCAGTCTTGAAAGATCAATTACATCGAATACATCCGGATCCAACAGTGATTAAGGAACTGACAAAGCTATCTAAAGCGTTTAATAAACACCTCAAAGAAGATTTAGCGAATGCAGGATATGACGCTCAAATATTTATTGGAGGTAGCTTTGCAAAAGGAACTATCGTAAAAAAACCAATCTATGATGTAGATATATTTGTGCGCTTCTCCTGGAAATATGATGCCATCTCAGACATTTTAGAAAGCGTTCTAAAAAACACAGTGAAGCGAGCGGGACTGCGTCTTGAGCGAATCCATGGTTCTCGCGATTACTTCAAATGCTATCCTGCAGGGAATAATTACTATCTAGAAATTATTCCAGTAACTAAAATTGCTAAACCCCACCAAGAACGAAACGTTACAGACCTGAGTTATTTCCATGTTGCATACGTGAAAAAGAAAATTAAAGGTCTTGAAGATGAGATACGGCTCGCAAAAGCATTCTGTCAAGCACAACGAGTCTACGGTGCTGAAAGCTACATTCGAGGCTTTTCAGGCCATGCTTTAGACTGCCTAATCATCCACTACAAAAGCTTTGTAAAAATGCTAAGAGAACTTGTTAAAGTCAAACCTGATAATCGACTTGTTATTGATACTGAAAAATACTACAAGAAAAAACAAGAAGTGTTCTTTGAAATGAATGAGAATCGACTACACTCACCCGTAATCTTAGTTGACCCAACGTATAAAGAGCGAAATGCCCTTGCAGCATTAAGTCATGAAACATTCGCAACGTTTCAAGCAGCTGCGAAAGCATTTCTTAAACAACCCGACGCCTAATTTTTTTAACATCAAGAAATAGAACCTGGAAAACTTGCGAAAGAAGCAAAGAAAAAACGGCAGGAATTTGTGCATGTGCGACTTCAAACAAATAGACAACCAGGTGACATAGCAGGGACTAAGCTTAGAAAATTCTCAGAAACTATCGTTGAAGAATTCAAACGATACTACACTGTTTCACGTGTTGAATTTGAGTATCATGGCGCACAAACAGCTGATTTGTACGTCACAGGCAAATCAAAGAAGAAAATCGTGCAAATCGGCCCACCAATTGATGGTAGCAAGTACATGAAAAAACACGCTAAAAAATTCAAAGAAGAACACCCTACAGCGTATGAAAAAAACAAATTTTTACACGCGGACATACTGGTAGATTTTACTGCGAAAGAATTTTTCTCTCACTGGAGTGTAGAGAATCAAAAGAAGATGCTTGAGATGGGGATAGTAGATATACATGTTGCGTAAGTACCCGAGTTATAGATTTATGTAGCGTATTCATCCAGAATAATACATTCTTCCAAGATATTGGAGTTCAGTTAAAAGTGTTAGTAGAAAATACATTGTATTTATGCACGTGATTTTTGTAGACGCACTTCGTGCTGTGCAACATTATACGTGTCAATGATATCATTGAGGAGTAAATCATAGGTTGTAATATCATCTGATCCGATCGTTACATTATGCACTCTGTTTTTACCAGTATCAGAGGTTCGAATAGTAACATATGACCCATCAAAACTATCTGCTGAAAAGGTTTCATTAGCTAATGCAAGATCACTTAAATTTGCACCACTACGAGGCATAAGACCATTTTCATCAAAAATATTATCAAATCGACTTTCAATATCCCTACGATTTCGTTCTTGCCTATCGGTTACTCGACCATTATCATTACCATAGAAATCACGTGGTGCCTTCGCAGTAAATCGTGCATTATATTTCATCTTCTTATTACCTCTTTAAATGACTCTCAAACATGCCTTGGAATGAGCTTGTAAAGTAAGGAGACTTAAGCCAAACGCCAACTTCTTCATCAGAGGTTTCGTGGTTAATCATGAATAATACTTCTTTCTTATCAGCTACAAAGAAACGGCCAGTGTTTTCTGTGTGTTGTGCTTTTAGATTGTGTTTGTTGCTTAGACGCTTTATCTTATCTGCTTCGCCTGCTAATGCAACTTTAACCTTAATTTTTCGCTTTGTAAGACGGTCAAGGAGTGGCAGAAGAACGCGTGATTTGCTTTCAAAATCGCCTACTGACGTACACATAGCAACTTCTTTTTCTGCATTATCACATACTTCCCGAATCTTACTTAAGATATTCGCTCGTCCTCGAACGTGACCTGACAGGTCTTCAGCTTTAACTGGAGAAATACCAGTTTTGTGTAATTGCTCTAGTTCAGTATATTCTTGTGTTTCACGCAGAGTCGCAAGGTTTTTTACTCGCTCAGTAGCGTCATGCATTACTTGATTCTTCATTTTTTCAATCACTGTTTTAGGGTCGACCGCAATGTACTTTACTGGCTTACCAATCTTAACAATTGCAAATCCTCGCTTAGCAAGTGATTCAAGAACATCATACGTTCGAGATCGTGGTACACCTGAGAGCTCAGCGGTTTCACCAGCTGACACTACACCTTTGGAAAGCAGAGCTAACCAGACCTTTGTCTCATAGATGTTGAGGTTGAAATGGTCCTTAATTCTCTTTACGAGTTCAGGTTTAATTATCATAGAATAGTGACATTTGAACAGTTTATAAAGCTTTCTGTTTTGTTGTACCTGGGGAATGACAAATTAGTGATTTTTTGCCTGTTATTACTATTAATCGATAATTAATAGATTTTATATATGCGTATGTCCTTCGTATTTCATGCCCCATCAGTATAGACATGACCCTACAAAAAAAAATCCCATTGGATTTGTTCCCCCAGATGTATCTACTAGCGAAGAAAATCCAGACTATGAAAGTCCGCGCTACGTAGCGATCCACCTCGATAGAGGAAGTATTCGCGGCTACCTACTTAATGAAGATGATTACTCATTCTATATGTCCCATGATTCCCGCGGAGAAGATATCTTTAGAATTGAAAAAGGAAACAACTCATGTGTTGTTACAGAAGTCAATGACCCCCGAGAAGCATTTGAAAACCTATTTGGCGATTCCCTAGATACAAAAATAGACGGTTTTTCTAACCATAAGGTATAGTTTTTGTCACTTTATAGTAATTAAATAATAGTAACTTTTATATACTCTTTCTAGACTCATACAACCATGATACCACGAGTTCGAGGCTTTGAACAACGACCAGATGACAAGCATGTAGCTATGCACCCAACAGAAGACAACTATCGAGACCTTACAGGAGAGTACGTTGGTCTCCAACTAAATACTGGAGAAATAATTAGCGGTTATCTTGGAACCTTTGATAAGGATCATATAACACTCTATCAAACACCAAAAGGAGATAATCCTGCAATTATTAGTGCTGGAGGACCGTACTTACTTTTTGAAAAAGAAGATCCAGTAGGACGATTTGAAGCACTCTTTACATTAGAAAAAAAAGCAGATGGCTTTCTTGATACTAGCCAATAAGGTATACAATACCAAGCGCAAGTAAACAACCAGTAGAGATAAACGGCATAGCAGGATAGAATTTACCTTTCTGCGACATCATAAAGAGCCCTGTGAGAGCAGCAGTCGCCCCTAGAGCAATAATAATCGCGTGCCAGAAGCCAAAGGCAGCTAAAATAACACCAGCTAACAGCATTGGGAAGACAACATCTCCACCGCCAAGAATCGCTACTGAAACATTCTCAGCCTTAGGAGCTTTCTTTTTCTTAGCAACCTTCTTTGGTTTAGCAATCGTTCCCTTACCGCCCTTATGCGTATACGGAACGAAGAAACCAGAGAAAATCTTGAGTTGTTCAATCTGATACTTTGCCATTTTCTGCATGAAACCAGCATGCCAAACAGCATACATATCGTAGATGGAAATAACAACGAGCAAGAATACCACAGTCCACACGTTAAGTAGCGGAATAAATACAGAAGCAATACCTGGATAAATGAGCAATTCAGTAACGTTATGCACTATAAAATTACGTTTGAAGATTTTGATATACCCTAACGGCGCTGCAATAATTAATGCGAAAATCCATGCATTTGGACCGTTTCCAATAAATGCATTTACTGCAATTGCAATACCTAAAATAACAACGACTAAGAACCATAACCGTAGGAACGTTTCAGCCTTAAAGTACATTAATAGAAACATGAGCACAACCGCAATAATCATTGCAACAACAATTGAGACAGCAGACTGTGCAGGCGTTACTTCCTGAGGAGGATCAAGCCCGTAGGGTAAGCTATACTCTTTTATTTCCTCACCAGTATCAGGATCAATAGTAATAGTAGGTAAGTACGCTTGAGCGACAATAATACCTATCACCTGTGCGACAAAAAACATCGCCACTAAAATACCAGTAACTTTCCAATTATGCTTCATTGAATCCTCTTTCCTATCCCGTCAAATAATACTGAGTATTTAATGGTTTACTTTCGCTTAGCAGTATTCTTCTTAGAAGTTGAATCAAGCTTGTTTAAGATAACACTGCGTGTCGTAACCATTTCTCGAATTTCATCATTTTTAGCACGTTGAATGTCAGCAACACCACTAGACAATTGCTGCTCTGATTCAGTCACACGGTCAAGCACACCCTTGAGAATAACAAACGTGATAACCTGCGAGCCAAACACTACAAAGAAAGAAAGAATAACTCCTACGAGCAGTAATGTGTTACTCTCAGCTTCATCTCCCGGAGCGAGCGCAACTCCTCCCGAATCATACGCTTGAGCAGCACCAATCATACCCATAACCACAAAGAACGACGTAACAATCATGAGAATTTCAGCCCTATCCTTCGCTAAACGAAAACGAGCCCTATCCTGCGGCGTCACACTCTTTTGCATACCCTACTAACGAAGTATTTGCATATAAACATTTGGGCACTAGTAGAACCTACCTTAACCGCAACGTTTCAAGGTTGGGCGATTCCCTGAATCGCAGAATTGGAAACTCTATTTTAGACGAAGAGTTTCCAAGTTCCTAGGAGCAATTGTCTCAACACGGTTTTGTCGATACAAACTAGAAGCTAAATCTAAACACTTAGATAATTCACCATGATTCACTAAAATCTTCTTAGGCTTCGGACTCATACGAGAAATATACTGCATGAGCTCATTACGGCCAGAGTGTGCTGAAAGACCGCTCAGCGTTTCAACCTGCATTTTAACTTCAACAGATTCCCCACCATACGCCTTGTCAATTGAAACGTGTTTGTTACCTTCCTGCACTGCACGACCGAGCGACCCATGAGCCTGATAACACCCAAACACAATCAAGTTTTTCTCATTATCAGCGAGGTTTCTAAAGTACTCAACAGATGCCCCGCCAACAAGCATCCCCGAAGTTGCAATGATAATACAAGGCCCACCTTCAAGTACTTCCTTACGTTCAGCAGGAGATCCAATACGCTTGAAAATGTCAGACGTGAACGGATTATTATCCTGGAAAATCTGACTCCTCACTTGAGATGATAAGAAGTCAGGATATGCAGTATGAATCGCATTAATATCCCAGACCATACCATCAATATATACTGGAATATTAGGGAGCTTACCCGTTCGAACAGCTTCTTCAACACGCAAAACCGTTTCCTGCGAGTGCCCAAGTCCAAGTTCAGGGAGCAGAATTTTTCCACCACGCTTAATGACATCATTTGCTAAATCCAAAAATTGTTGCTCAACGTCTTTTCGCGGAGGTAATACGTCATCTTTAGAACCATACGTCCCTTCAATCGTTACTGTCTCAACACGAGGGAACCGATTCACTGCAGGATCGAGCAATCGTGATCGGCGATAATTAGTATCTGCTGAATAGACAAAATTATGCAACCCATTACCAATGTTAATATGTACGACAGCAGACCCTAAAACGTGCCCTGCATTGTAAAACGTGATACGAATATCGGGCGTTACATCATGCACCTCACCATAATTTAAGGCGATAGAGTGCTTTACCATATCCTTAATGTTTTCAGCCTTATACAATGGAGACGTAGCTTGCTTGTATGCAACACCAACGTAGTCGAGAGCTAATAATGCAGCAATATCACGCGTTGGTGGAGTCATGTACACTGGACCGCGAAAGCCCATCTTGTACAAGTACGGAATAAGCCCTGAGTGGTCAGTGTGTGCGTGTGACAATATAATCGCGTCAATCGAGCTTAAATCACCCATTTCAGGAACGTCCATGTAGGGAAAACGCTCAGGACCCTCAGCAATACCAGGGTTAATACCACAGTCAAGCAAGACACGAGAGTTTGGAGTTTGTAGCAATAAACATGAACGCCCAACTTGACGACCAGAACCTAAGTAGGTTAAACGCACCCACATATCCATTTTTTCAGGGGACCAATCAGAATAGATTTTCTTACCAATATCATTTAAGAATTTACGACGGTACGTATTGTTAGCATAGAGTACGGAGCGAATTTTCTCAGTGATTTTAGAATGAATCGCAGGACTTCGCTTTACAACAGGCAACCACATCGTAGCGTTCTTAATATCTTGCAAAAGTGAGCCGCCCTTACCAATAACAAGACCTGGTTTTTTCGCCTCGATAATAACCATGCTTCGTTGCGAGTCAAAAATAATAGTCTCAACCTCAGCCTCCTCAGGCACAAGCTCACGAATCGTTTTTTCAGTATCATCCTGATCTAAAAGTATTTTCTGATCTGCACGGAGCTCAACACGTTTCTTAATCGAATCTACAATCTCCTTAATCTTAGAGCCACCGCTACGAAAGAATTCTTTGTCGTGCGTGTAGAGCACAATGTTCGCACCTTCGAAAATAGCATCGCTAATAACTCGAGGTAGCCGTTCCGTAATATTCTTGAGGATATCAGTCATTAAAACAAACCTTAATTATAATTTGGAGTGATTTCTTTGGAAACCGCTTTATTGATACCATCTTTTGAGATAGTAAAAATGTCCATACCGTTTCCTGAAGCTGAGTCACGCTGAGTTGAAGACTTAAGTGATTCTTGTGCAAGTTCAACACCTTGCTCAAGTGTTAGGTCAGGACGCCACTGGCGCTCTAGAAGACCGAGTACAAACGGCATTCCAGAACCGAAGTTAGCGTCATAATTCTTCACCTTGTATACACCACCCGCTGGTTCAATAGAATATGCTTCAACATTACCGTCAGGGTCAAACCCTGCTATAAGCGAACCAACACTGTGCGGAATCATAGAAGGTGTTCGAATGTTTCGGTAATACATCATACCTACCAAATTAGCAGCTTCTTTAACCGTGGGGCGCGACTTTGTCTTAAGTTCTTTAAGTCTTAGTTCAGCAGCAATCACTTTAGTAGAAAGAAATGCGTCTGAAGCAACACCGCAGAAAGATAAAACAAGATAATCATTGATTTTTCGAACTTTTTCCTCGTCCTTACTCATGATTAAATTGCCAGCAGTTACTCTACGATCAGCTGCCATAACAACCCCGTCCTTACATACGATTGCAAGGATGGTTGTCCCAGTTTTCATAATTGTATTTTTTGTGTCGTGATCTAGTTCAGTAGTCATAGAATCAAGAACCTCTGTGTTCTACATTCGGGTAATTGTTATCATATATAAGGTTTTCGCTAGCTTACTTCCTTAATCGAAACCCCATTCTCCTTCGTGACGCGTACCACGTTATCGACAAATGATTCAACCTTATTCTCGTGCGAAACGAGAATTAATTGGTGCGCATTGAGTTCCTGAATGATATCCCTGATTTTATCGAGTTGTGCGTCTGAAAATCCATCAGTCGGCTCGTCTAAAATGATAAGTCCTCGTGTTTTAATGTTTGAAAGCATTGTGTCAATAATTTGATTGAGTGCTAAACGATATGCTAACGCAACCGCCGTTCGCTCACCACCTGATAAAAATGCGTAATCAAGTTCAAAATCACCCTGGGTGATAACAGGGGTAAAATTCTCATCTAAGTGCACATGAAATGCATCAGTTGTAAGCATACCAAACCAAGTATTGAATAATCTCGAAAATTCTTGGCGGACCGTCATCATGATAGTGCGTTCAGTAAACCCAACAAGATTCGCATAGTCTGTTGACAACCACTTCTCAAGTTCAACAACATAATGCAACCTATCGCGTACTTTCTCTAAATTTTCAATCGTTTTTTGTAAGGTTTGAGTTTGGAGCGAAAGCATTTCAACCTCTTTCGTTAATTGTGCTATTTCAATCTCAATCGCTTTTTCAGCATGGCGAACTTCGCGGAGTTCACGCTCTTTAGCCTCATACAAATTATTAAATTTAGCATATTGCAACACTGATTGTTTAAGGAACTGCATATGATTTTCCAAGAATAAAATATCCTTATCGATCGATTCTTGTGATGCAGTAATTTCAACAAGTCGTTCTTTCGCTTCCTTAAGCTCATGCTCCTTATGCCGTAATAACTCTAACTGGCTTTTTCGCTCTTCATACTCCTCAAGTCGAGCTCGCACTTTGCTAAGCTCTTGTTCAACACGATAAATCTCATTTTCGAGCGTTGTAATTTCCTTGTCGCTTTTTGCAATACTGTTTTCTGTTTCGTTTAAAATATTGCTCTTGTGAGTTTCTGTCACGTCTTGTAAGCACGTTGGACACATGTCAATTTTGAAAATACGTTGTTTTTTCGCAGCATCCTCTTCCTTCTTAATTTCTAACGATTGTTTTTTACTCCGACATTCAATCAGGAGTTTTTGCAATCCTTCAATTTCATTACGCGTGCGACCAATAGCTGCTATAGTGTCTGTAAGTTCAACCTGACTAAACTGTCCTCGTGCACTCTCAATCGTTCGTTGTAATTCTTTAACATGGTCCTCTTCTCGTCGTTTCTGGTTACGCTTCGTTGCAAGCATGAGAGATGTCTTTTCAACCTCGGCCTCAAACTTTTCCTTCTCCTTAATCTTTTCCCGTGCATCTTCCGACTCTTGCTCCCCACGCTTTCGTTCGGCAACTTTAGCTTCGAGCTCTAGTTTTTTCTCACCCACCTGGGTTGTCCTATGCTTTATGAGAGATTTTGTTGTTTCAAGCTCGTTCTTATGCACTTCTAAATCTCGAATTTCAACCGTGAGCATCCGTGCTTCCTCACGCATTTTCTGAGTTATGACACTGAGATTTTCTCGAATTTTCTTGTATTTATCAATACCAAACACATGTCGTAAAATATTTAATCGGCTTTCAGGATTTTCTAAAATAATTTGCTTCATCTCTTCCTGTGGCGTGTAGACGGTGAAGCGATAGAGAATATTTGTTTTCTTGATGAACTCTTCAGGGTAGTGCAACAACTGCAATACCTTTGTTTTTACTTCAGTAACTGAACGCTCAAATCGCTCGCCATTAATTGTTATTGCAGCAGTGTCTTGCGAGACTGTTTTAGACGTTCGTTTGAGACTACGTTCTATCGCAACAGAATTCCCATCAACCATGAATTCCAACGTGACTTTACCATTATCAGCATTATTTGCGAGTAGTGCTGCACCCCGTTGGCCAGGTTGAAGGCCAAACAACGCATACTCAATAGCGAGTAAAATTGTTGTTTTACCCGCCCCGATACCACCAGACAATAGAGTAGTACCTGTTGGAAATTCAATAACTGCATGCTCATAACTGCGAATATTATCTAACGTAATTTTTTGCAGTTTCATAATGACAACACCTTCTTTACATCACTAAGCAGTCTATCTTCAAAAATCGCGGTTACCTCATCTTCTTTTTTTTCTGCTTGCAACGTATTGGTTAAGGAAGCGATTAAACTATTGAACTTGTGCGGATTTTCCTCCTGGTATTTAGCGATAATTTCTTCTTCAATATTATCCGATTGAAGTTCAACAGAAATAGTTGGGTCAGGAGTTTTGAGATGATTTGTATTCCGTAATACTACATACGCCCCTTGATCGTAGAGTGCTTGTTCAATACGATTAAAATCAATATCAGTAATTTTCCCTCGTTCAATAACACCACGTACTTTTAAGAGTACAATCTTGTCTTTATGCTTGTGTTTTGCACACTCCTCTAAAATTTTGCTCGTGCCTTCAAGCGCATCAGTAAGTTCTACCGTAATTGGTGAAACTTCTTTTAAGACAATCTCATGCCGTTTCGCACTACCAGGAACATTGACAATATAAAATGACCCTCCACCAAGCTCTTCCAGCTCACCCGAATTATTCGGAAATGTAGGACCGCAATAAATACGATTTTCTTTTTCATACTTCGTGTGTAAATGAGCAAGTGCGAGATAGTCAACGTTTGGCAATTTTGTATGGTCAACAGCAGGAATCGGGAGCGAACCAATCGCATCACGCAATGTTGTGTGCAGCATGAGAATACGAAACATTCCTGGTGCATCATGCAGTTTAATCTTTGCAATCTCATTCACCTCAAGACCAGACTTCCTACCCGGAAATCCGTAGAGTGCAACACCCTCGTGAATTGTAGGATGAAGCAATATATCATCACCTTTCACTTCTTGCTGATGCACGTTTTTTGCAAAACCAGCGCTTTCAAGCACGTCAAGAAATGTTTTTCCTGAAACTGAATAATCATGAGAGCCAGCGATTAAAAAGACAGGAATACTTGCATCATTTATTTTCTTGAAAATCTGAAATGTTTCTTTAATCGTATCAATCGGAGGGTAAGCAGAATCGAATAAATCTCCCGCTATGAGAATAAAATCAACTTTCTCGTTAATAGCCGTGTCAACCGCATATTTGAAGTGCTCAAAATTAAGTCGTGCGAGTTGTGGTTGTCGCCAGCCCCCCAAATGACAGTCGCCCAGATGCGCGAACTTCATACTTCATTGCCGAGGAGGATTGGTATTTATTGATTGTTGTTTGAAAAAGGTTAAATAAGACAGCATCGTCTGGGAGGTATGAAAAGAGAGTGTGCTAGCAATGCTAACAGTGCATGAACACCGATTAGCAGTTGTAGCAACAATTTGCCTAGTAGTCATTGTTGGAACAGTGCTTGGAGCTAACAGCGCCACATCACCTGATTTTGCACCACGATACACTGAAACTACAAAAACATATACGTTCACCGTTGCATGGTGCGATGTAAATCAAGATGGCAATTATGACATTGGCGACATCGTATCCATCGGACACATCATCTACGGCAACGCACGAGGGACAGGAGATTGTAATAACGACGGAGTAACCGACATCAATGATCAAATCGATGCACTCACTTACCTCTTCAACACACAAGGAACAAACAAACTAGAAAAAGACGCTGAAGAACAATTTACTCCTAAAATCGCACTTGGACCAACAACACTCCCTACAATCTGCGATGCACCATTCATCAGAGGAGACGCAAACAACGATAATAACGTCAACATCGCAGACGCAGTATTCGCACTCAACGCATTATTTGTACCAAACAGCCTATCCCTCGCTTGCACCGACCAAGCAGACACAAACGACGATGGAACCGCAAACATAGCAGACGTCATCTACCTACTCAACAGCCTATTCGTACCAAACAGTCAACCAATACCAGAACCCAATTTAATTTCAGGACCAGGCTATGACGAACAAGGACGCTATAATGGAGCAGGACAACTCTGGAGTTTCCAAGACGGGCTAGATAATGACTTAGATGGAGACATAGATGAAGGGGAAGTGTATACCACCACCTGCGATGTTGGAGATGATTACGATTCAATGGCTGGAGAATGTATTAAAGAACTGTTGTCTGACCCCGATGATTGGAGGCTTCAAATTTCAAGCACTACTGGATGGGATACTGTACATGATGCTGCATGTGCTTCATTACCAGGGCCCTCTCCAAGCCCATTTATTGGAGTTCGTAATGTGTATAATGATCAAAACGGATTTTCTGAAATATATCGAGCTTCAGTACCTTTTGACACGAGCGCACTTGTAGGAAAAACAGTTACAGGGGCAGCTCTTGAACTTACCCCTTATGAAATCCAATCATTTGGATTAGGAGGGTATTACATAGTTGTAACAGACGTAGTTTTAAGTCAGGAAACCCCCCCGATGCTTCAAGATTGTGATTATGGCCAATTTAATACTATGGAGCTTAGTAATCAAGTACCCATAGGGAGCGTAACCTCATTAACCCCCGTAGAATTTGATATCACAACAGATGGCTTAAATGCGATTGATCAATCAGGATGGACAACAATTGGTTTGCGCGGTAGTTGGGATGTACAAGATACATTTGCAGGGAACAGTGGCCCTGTCGGTACAGCATCAGTTAACATTGGGGCTGTGCGATTTTATTCTTCAGAAGATGGACCTGCTTTAAGTCCTAAATTACTAGTAAGATATGTTGCTTAATCATCAAAGCCCTATTCTAAAGTGCTTTTTGATTAGAAATAATTTTATTAGGGCATATCACTATTGCTCTACATTATCTTCCAACACTGCAACTCTTCCATGAACAATTTCTTGCGGGAAACAACGGTTTTGACGAGCTTATTTGCTTTGATGAAGGCTTCGAGACGGTCGAGTCGTGCAAGGTCTGAAACGATAATCAGGATTACACCACCATCTGTGAGATGTAGTAATGCTTGTTCTAAAAATTTTAACGTGAGCTCATCACCATGGTACCCCCCTGTTGTAATACGTTCTGAATCAGCATCTTCGCCCTTGCTTTTTGGTAAGTAGGGCGGATTAAACACGATGAGATCAAATTGGGAGTCATCTGAAATTTTCTCAAATAAATCTGACTTGATTGCATCAATACCCTTCTTTTTACAATATGCAACTGCATCCTCGTCAATGTCTACTGCCAACACACTTTTTGCTTCTGCCTTGAGTGCAGCTTTCGCTTGCAAGCCGGACCCCGTGCCCATGTCAAGCACGTGCTTGTGTCGTGCAAACACTTGGACTTGCTGTTGTAACAAAAATGAATCGTCATGAGGATCGTAGATCATAGTAACCCGTTAATAAACTCAATAATTTCATCACGATATAAAATACTTGCTCCTAGCGCGCCAAGCAGCCCAAATAAAAGAACAACTAACAACATTATCTTTATTGCTGAAGAATTCTTACGTTTACGAGTTGCTTCAGGAAATAAATTATCATTTTTAGAACTAGTACGTGCTGCAGGATTTACTACATCATTCATGTTAGAGGGGGGCTCTACATTTGCTAATTGCTGATAGACTGGAGAAGCAGTTCCACCTGCAACAGTATGATTATACCAATTACGATACTGACCTGGAGGCATGTACTTTCCAGGAGGGAGTGTGCCAGGAGGTTGTTGCCGATACCATGCCTCATACTGTTCTGGTGTCCAATACTGTGGGGTATTAACCGTTGACGCACCAACATTTTGTTGTGCTTGTTGCTGCGCTTGATTCTGCACTGCTTCTTGTTGTGCGTTCGCTCGTTGATCAATAATTTTTAGCGCCCCACCATTAAAATGCTCTGCAATCTCAATAACTTCTTCTTTAGGATATCCCGCAGCAATAAAACTATTCACTACCTGATTCAAATCTTGCCCTCGGGCAATTGCATTCTTCATAGCCCCGTACAGGTCTTGCCTCATCGTAATTTCAGCCTCTTACCGTTCTCAAGTAAATGCGCGGTAGAGTTTTTCCGATAGCCCATTTCGAGCGCTAAATTCAGTCCTGCTTCAGTCTTTGTTTTATCACCGTGTGACGGAACAAAGTGTTCTGGGTTTACTAACTGAATTAAATCACGCAAGTCTTCACGACCACCATGGCCTGAAACGTGAACATTATCAAACATGCGCGGTTTGAATTTCTTAAGTCGCTTATCAAGATCAGCGCGATTCTGCACATTCGTTGGTGTAGGAATGGTTTTTGATGAGAAAATAATATGGTCTTGTGGTCCGACGCGATACCCCATTCTTCCACGAGAAATTCGGTCTAAAATTGCTCCCGGCTCCCCCTGGTGGCCCGTACAAACAATCATGTAATTCTTCCGATCCCTATTAATCTTTTTCATCATTCGCTCAACTTGATGCCTATATGTTGCAATTTTGATATCATTCTTAAACGGCAATTTTCCAATTTGTCGTGCAGCATTTGTATATTTTCCTAAACTTCGTCCGAAAAATACTACTTCACGATTGAGTTTCTTACCGAATTCAGCAATTGATTTCAGCCGAGCAATGTGTGAAGAAAACGTTGTAATAATAATGCCCCCATTACGATTATCCGTTGTGAACAGCACATCTTCTAACAATCCACGAGCTATTTTTTCTGATGGCGTTTTTCTATCTTCAGGCGCGTACAGACAATCAGCAACGAGCGCTTTTACCCCAATCTTTGATAATTCCTTGAGTCGCTTATAGTTTGGTTTTTCACCCATGACCGGCGCATTATCAAATTTGTAATCGTTCGCGTACAACACAATACCTTGCTTGGTATGCACTGCCATCATCGTACTCTGAATTGTTGAGTGTGTGATATTAATGAATTCAACCTTGAATTTTTCTTTTTTACCTTGCACCATATACGACCCATTAGGTTTTATCGGAACAATCTCGTTTTTAATACTTGAACGAGAATCTTCCATGAGTGCTCGTAAGACTTCAGTTGTGAACGGAGTTCCAAGTACTGGGGCGTTCTTGTATCGCGGCGCCATATACTGCACACCGCCAACATGATCCAAATGTGCGTGTGAAATTGCTAACCCTCGCACCTTATGTAATAAATTATTTTTATCGAGGTATGTATCATCAGGTAACGCCCCAATGTTACGCATACTTTTTGCGGTCGGTTCACGATCACGCTCTTGCACGTCAACAATCGCTGGCAAGTAGAATCCCGCGTCAAGGAGCATAACATCCTCACCTGCCTCTACAGCAGTCATATTCTTCCCAACTTCATTATACCCACCAATAGGGTGTATCGTGATGCTCATGCTAGTAATGGATACCCTCTTTTTCTTCTGCTAGTACACATCATGAGTTTTTATAGCTTACCTGCAAGACACACTTCACAAACTATTTATACGCTCAAACGTTATTTTGATTATGCGCGTACACATCAATGTATTGTATGGGCTTATAGTGGTGTTACTAATGCTCAATATTGTTTCGTTTGTTAGCATGAGCTCACACGCTTCTCGCATCGTTTCAGACCAAGAACGTTTGCGAGACGATCTTGATGACTATATTGCTGAAGTACGACAAGAAAATCAAGGGAATGTTAATGAAATTGTCAGAATTATTGCCCGTCAAAACGAAGCTATAGCACTACAACGAACTGACTTCACAACTGAAATTCAAGAATTACGAGTCTCACAAGACAGCGGTTTCTCAGAGGTTATCGCACCAGCTATTCAAAGCACTGTTAGTATTCGAACTGATAGATCAACAGGCACAGGTTTCTTTGTCACTCCTGACGGCTATATTATAACTAACAACCATGTCATTAACGGAGCAGACTTTGTATTAGTAGAATTATATGATGATACAACACTCGAAGCTGAAATTATAGGTGTTGATACCGTAACTGATGTTGCACTCCTTAAAGTACCTGGAACATTCACGTATTTTGAACTCGCCAATTCAGACAGTGTTTCAATCGGTTCAGCAGTTATTGCAGTGGGCAACCCATTAGGGCTTGCATTCACCGTAACTGAAGGAATTGTTTCAGCAACAAACCGTCAAGGACCAAATGGCCTTTACTCCTATATTCAAACTGATGTTACACTTAACCCCGGAAATTCCGGAGGACCGCTCATAAACCGCGAAGGAGCCGTTATTGGCATTAATAATTTCAAAATTGGAGGTGCTGAAAGTCTTGGTTTTGCGCTTGAGAGCAATGTTGCACGAGAAATTGCAAATAGCCTCGCTGACCAAGAACTCGTTCCGTAATGGTCTTAAAAACACGCCCTTCAGCACGATTGCATCGCCGATACTTACTCATTGAAGGATCTCGCAAAGCTATTGAAGCAGCAATACTCGAGTATATTGGCACACTTGGTTGGGCGAAAGCAGCACCACTCTTTGTAAAGAAACATGCTGGAGCACACGTCCTTGCAATACGACGAGAATCACTTGATGTTGTGCGCGGAGCGTTTGCTGTAACCGCAGATACCATTATCGTGAAAAAAGTGTCTGGCACGCTCAAAGGGCTTGGCGTACAATGAAAAAAACACACATTATTCTCTTAGCGGCGAGTATTGTAGTTGCAATAGTTGTTTTATTAGGATTTGGACTACTCAACCAAGACATCCCCCATGCATGTACTGCCGATGCAAAGCTCTGTCCTGATGGAAGCTCAGTTGGACGTGATCCAGACAATAACTGCTCATTTTATCCCTGTCCTGAAGATGATATAGTGTACTGTCAACCAGACGAACGCAACGTTGGAGCATGTATTGAAATATACCAACCAGTATGCGGCTATTTTGACCCTGAAGAAATCGTGTGTGTAACCGCACCATGTGCCGTAACCTTCTCAAACAGTTGCTTTGCGTGTGACGATCCAACCATACTCTACTATACCCAAGGAGAATGCGAATTTGCATGAAGTTGCACAATGTTTAAATACAAAGCACATTTGAGGAAAGTATTCTAAACGAGTCGTGTAATATGGAAACATAAAAATCTTCGATTTTTAGCATCCATTTTTGCACGAGAGGAAAAAAACACCAAAATGGAAACAAAGACAATGAAACATTCTCAAGCCTCCATCTTACAAGGAGGAAGCCAGTAAAATGGAGATGCCAACAGAAATGCAGCACCAGGCGATGGGATACGACCGCGCCGCAACAATGTTTTCCCCAGACGGGTTACTTCTGCAAGTAGAATATGCTGAGAAAGCAGTTCGCCTTGGAAGCAGCAGTGTAGGGCTCGTATGTAAGGATGGCGTTGTAGTTGTTGCTGACCGACGAATCAGAGATAAACTCATCGCTCCTGAGTCAGCTAATAAGATTTTTGAAATTGATGAACACATTATTGCAACCGCAGCAGGCATCACTTCAGACGCTCGAATCCTTGTTGACAATGCACAAGTACTCGCACAACAACACCGCGTAACCTATGATTCGCCAGTTCAGCCAGTCGATGTAATCCGAATGCTTGCAGATAAGAAACAAATGGCAACACAATACGGAGGCATGCGACCGTTTGGCATTGCACTCATGCTAGCAGGCGTTAACGGAGGACAACCACACCTGTATGCTACTGATGTTACAGGAGGCTACCTAGCATATCGTGCTAATGCGATTGGAGAAAACGATGAGCAGATTAAGGAAAAACTCCGTAGCGACTTCAAAGACTCAATGACTGTCGATCAAGGAATAGCCTTTATCTTTGGCATTTTCAAAGAAATACTTGAAAAAAACTTTGATGTTAATCGATTTGACGTCGGCTACATCTTAAAAGAAGATCACAAACTCGTGAGAATGCACGGCGAAGCTTTGAAAAAGTATGTTAAGTAATTTCTGAATACGAATCAATACGTTTTAATACCTTATTTATCGACGATAATCTATGCAAAACGGCACAAACTACTATCATATTCCAAATACTCCTTTTCATTTCCTTGGATGGTCTAAAGAAGAGATTATTGCGACTGCGAAGATTGTTCTAGCAGAAAACAAATCCTTACGTGATAAAGCAGTAGTGCCATAACCTTCAGAGATAGAAAAAAGGGCTGATTCAAAAATTGTTTCAGCACTCCCATCATATAAGACGGGCCAATTTCTTGAGGCGAAAATTTTGGATGATGCCACTATGAAAGTTAACGCGAATGCATTTGATTATGTACGTAAAACAGTACAACACCCCCTTCGCCTTAGAATTGGATTTCACCACCTTTTTGATTCTGGAGCAACCGGTACATGGTATCTGGGCAATGAAGTTATGCAAGCTGCCAAAGCGTATAACTGGAACCAACACACCTCCCAAGTTGACCAGTGGTTAGGCTCAAGAGAACAAATACTTGATAGTCTTAACGACTATTTTCATCGAGAGTAATCGAGTGCAGATACTTTTATAAAAAAGCTTTTTTGATATATACCATGCCTAATGTTGAAGCACGCATTAAAGTGAAAGGAAAACAATATGAAATTTCCGTTGATGTAGATGAAGCCTTGAAGCTTAAGAAAGGTGATGGTGACATCACTGCAGCACTTAATTCTACTGCAGTATACTACGATTTACGCAAAGGGACAACCGTTTCTAATGATGACCTAATGGAAGCGTTTGGAACCACTGACATATACGAAATTGGGACTAAGATTATCAAAGATGGAGAAGTACAAAAGCCACAAGAATATCGTGATGCTGAACGAGAAGCTAAAATTAAGCAAGTTGTGGACCTTATAGTTCGTAATGCTGTTGACCAGAACGGTAATCCGTACACCGAAGAACGAATTAAGCGAGCGATTGATGAAGTGCACTATAACTTCGATAAACGCGCTCCTGAAGCACAAATGAATGAAGTAGTCCACAAACTCAAAGAAATCTTACCGATTAAGATCGATACTAAACGCCTTAAATTGACAGTTCCAGCACAATACACTGGCCAAGCGTATGGCCTCTTTAAAGACTACAAAGAAAAAGAAGAATGGCTCCCTAATGGAGATTTACAAGTGATTATTAGCATTCCAGCAGGCCTTCAGATTGATTTCTTTGAAAAAATTAATGCTGTAGCACATGGCGCTATCCAATCTGAAGAGCTCTCAACAGAGTAGTTATCGATGGCAACATTTTTTTTTTGACCCATCTAGTTTAGTAATTAGTTAATTAGTGTATTTTATTTAGTAAAGTAATTAACTAATTAACCAAAAAATTTAAATAGGCTAACGCATACAGAACAATAGAATTTGGGGTGTCATGCTGAATTCTACAACAATACAAAAAAAGAGGTACAAAGGAGGAATGATAACTTTGAAAAAGACAACTAACAGACTAGCGCTATTTGGGCTAGGTTTTTTCATGGTTCTTGCAATGTTCATGGTTTTTGCATCAGCACAACTAAACGGGGCTTCAGTAAGCGAAGTTAGAACTGAACGGGCGCAAAATGCATCACCAACAACTGACGGTGCATATGCCGGAAACGTAACAGAACTAACGATTACTGGAACTTCCACCACACAATCCTGGCAAGGTTACTTTGGTAATGTTTCAGGAGCAATTGAACTTGCAGATTCCTCAGGAAATGCGCTGTACAACTGGTCACTTGCAAATCCAAGTGGAGAAGTATACGCTTCAGTGAACGGGAGTATTACCTGGTCAAACATCCAGTGTTTCAACTTCACCGCAAGTGAAGCTGGAGGGGACGAGTCAGGTAACGGAGGAACTACGAATGCTCAAGGAATTAATGTTACAACACTTGAGACTCGATACGGCCTTGGTTCAACAGATACCGACGGAGTAGATGAAACATTTTCACTAGTTGGTTCAGTTCACGACGCATTTTTCACCGCAAGTCAATCATTTAGCGCCGGGGAATGTCCAAGTACAGCATTATACGACAGTACTGGAGCAGGAGTTGATGGAAACTTTGAAGAAGCACTCTTGTACGAACCAGCTACAGGAGCAGTAGTTTTCGCATCACTACTTGAGTCAGGAAGCGTGAATGGGTTTGATGGCTCAGACTATGACTTCGAAATGCTAGTACTTGAAGATGGCCACTCAGGAGACGTGTCCACTACGACGTACTACTTCTTCGTAGAACTCGAATAAATTTAGATTTTTATTTTTTATAACCCTTTTTTCTTTTTATTTACCAAAACTTTTAAAAAGCCCATCAAATTGGGAAGAGCGTACATAGAGAGAAGCAAACAATTATGATTACGCTTCAAAAGTACTGATTACGCAATGAAAAACGAAATTAACGAAGCACACGATAGCGCACCAGAAAGCGCACAGACACCTTCTAAAGAACGACGAATAGTCGTACCTGGCGAAATTATTGTTACAGGCGATGATTACCTTCCTGGCGACGGCGTTGTTCGAGAAGGAGAAAAAATAGTGGCTCACCGGTACGGACTTGGAGAAGTAGTTGGTCGAGTCGTAAAGATTATTCCCTTGTCAGGAGCATTTGTACCACGACGAAATAATGTTGTACTAGGCCGCGTTGTAGACCTTACGCACAACGGCTGGTTAATTGATATTGATGCTGCAAGCAACGCATTCCTCCCAATCGCTGAATCACCACGATTTATCAATAAGCATGAAATGGACCAATTCCTCGCAATTGGAGACATGGTAGCTGCTAAAATCTGGTCAGAAAGCGGCCGAGGAATAGACCTTAGCATGAAAGGAAAAGGCCTGGGTAAGCTTGAAGGCGGATTTGCATTTAGAATTAACCCAAGCAGAGTACCTCGCATTATCGGACGCGAAGGAAGCATGATTAACCTTATTAAGGAACGAACAGGCTGTACAATCACTGTTGGCCAGAATGGTTGGGTTTGGGTACGAGGAGAAACACTAGACAAAGAAATACTCGCACGCAATGTTATCACCTTTGTGGCTGATAAAGTATATGTTGATGGATTAACAGACAAGGTAGAAGCCTGGTTTGAGGAGCACAAATAATGGTACAACGAACAGACGGTCGGAAAGCAGATGAACTACGCCCAGTAACAGCACAAGTAGGCGTAGTGCCAAATGCAGACGGATCAGCACTTTTCACACTTGGAAAAACAGTAGCTATTGCAGCAGTATACGGTCCTCGAGAACTCCACCCGCGAAACCAACAAGATCCTGCAACCGGCATCCTACGAGTTAATTACGATCTATTAAGCTTTTCAGTAGCTGACAGAAAGCGACCGGGACCATCACGACGAAGTAAAGAAATTTCAAAAGTAACTGAATGGGCACTTACCCCTGCAGTTAAGATTGAAGAATTCAAGAACACAGTTATTGACGTACAGATTTATATTCTACAGGCAGATGCTAGTACGCGAACAGCAGGCATCAATGCTGCATCAATGGCACTAGCACATGCAGGCATCCCAATGCGTGACCTTGTAACAAGTGTTGCAATCGGTAAAATGGATAAAGACTTAGTTGTTGATGTTACAAAAGAAGAAGAAGACTATCACGAAGGAGAAGGAGCAACTGACTTTGCAATGGCAAAAATTGCTAACTCAGACGAATACACACTCCTACAACTCGACGGTAAAATTCAACCTGAAAAAATTAATGAAGCAGTGAAAATGGCAGATAAAGCATGTGCAGACCTCTATGAAATACAATCTAAAGCGCTTAAAGCAGTTGTGGAGGAAGGAAAATGAGCTCAATGAATATTTCAAACCTAACACGTGATATGATGCGAAAAATGTTCGCAGAAGGAAAGCGATTTGACGGACGAGGACTTACAGACCTTGATGATTTCAGCGTAGAATACAAAGTAAGTAACAAAGCAGAAGGATCAGCACGCGTACGCCTTGGGAAAACAGACGTTATCGCAGGTGTGAAAATGGAACTTGGAACACCCTACTCCGACAGCCCTAACAAAGGAAACCTCATGGTATCAGGCGATTTATTGCCTTTAGCATCCCCACGATACGAACACGGACCACCCAAGTTTGATGCTATAGAACTACCACGACTTATTGATCGAGCAATTCGAGAGTGCGGGCTCATTGACTTTGAAAAACTCTGCGTAGAACCAGGAGAAAAAGTTTGGACGATAATCGTAGACATTTACCCACTTAATGATGATGGAGCAGTTATTGATGCGGCAAGTATTGCAACAATCGCAGCACTTCGAAACGCTAGAATACCAGGCATTAAAGAAAGCGGAGCAGTCGATTATGAAAACATGACAGACCAGAAGCTACCACTCCACCCAGACGTGAACCCTATATCATTCACTTTCTATAAACTTGATAATTCCCTCTACCTCCACCCAACACGAGAAGAAGAAGAAGCAGCAGAAGCAAAAGTTGTTTGGGGAATTAGCAAATGGCATGATGGCCAGTACATGATTAACTCCTGTCAGAAAGGCCTCATTACACCGTTTAGTGCTGAAGAGGTAGCTACCATGATGAAACTCATTACTGAGCGATACGATCAGCTCCTAAAGAAACTTGATGTATACCTTAAGGAGGGTTCTTCAGGCTGATCAAGAATGCCATTGTCACCATTCTCGACATAATGGCAAAGCTTAAGAAGGATCTTGAGTAATCACCACTATGACTCAGAAACACCAATTTACCCAATACGAAGTTGCACGCATTATTGGAGCGCGAGCGTTACAAATCGCAATGGACGCACCACTCCTCATGGACATTCCTAAAGATGAACTTGAAACAATGCACTATGATGCTATACGCATTGCAGAGAAAGAATTCAAGTCAGGCGTACTACCAATCTCCGTTAATCGACCACTACCTGGCAAGAAACACGATAAGCTTGAAGCAGTAAAGGAAGACAAGATTGATGACGCAAAAATAATCGCGAAAGAACGAGAAATCGAGCGAGAAATCAGTGAGAAAGCTGAAGAAATGGGCTTTGCATCAGAAGATGAAGGTGATGAAGCACGAGCTAAAGCATCAGAAGCAGAAGAGAAAAATCTTTAGGTTTCTATATAAAAACTTATAAATGAGACACTTTTTTATTCGCAAATGCGAGAGAGCCAAAAGTTAAGTCATGAGAAAAAAGTTCATGAGGACTATTATACTACTGATCAAAACACACATTCTATGAGGTATCAATGGTACGTTAAGAAATTCTTTATGAATGTTCATTCTAAAAAAATTTTAGAAATTGGCTGTGGTGATGGAGGAGTGATTAATTTTTTAAAAGAAACTAATGAAGTACACTCAGTTGATATCTCTGCAAGTGCGGTCTCACAACTAAAGAAAAAAGGGATTCCTGCAAAACAAGTAGACATTAGCAATGAATCACTACCCTACAAAAAAGCAACATTTGACTATGTTATAATCCTTGAAACCCTTGAACATCTTAAATCCCCCCATCACGCAATTGAGGAGATTCAAAGAGTCCTAAAAGAACGAGGAATGATGATTTGTTCAGTACCTAACCCCCGAACAGAACACCCCCTTATGTATCCTGCATTATTTACGTTTAAAAATTTTAAAAAGTACCTTGAGAACAGCGGATTTACTATTCAAACTGCAACAACGTATGGCATTTGCCCACCAATGTGGAGAGTGCTTAGACATCGAATCACAAAAAACTGGAAAGCAGAAAAAAACAAAATTGCACCCATAACCGACTTAAAAAAAGAAGCATCACAACCCCTCCCCCTACTAACAAGAATTGCAAGAATTGCATCAACCGATGCATTCAGCATGATAAAACCTACTTTTCTAGGCTGGAGCTTTGTATATGCAGGTATTAATTCAGACGCTCATGGAGCAAAAAAGCTCTATGAAACAATAGCAAATGAGACAAAAGGAGCATACTAGCCAAACCCCTACATTGTAAGCTTTATTAATTCTGTAATCTACAACTAGTAATGATACTCAAAAAAGTGGTTGCGCGTGTTGTCAAAGACTCACGTGGACGAGATACGATTGGCGTTCGCGTCAATAATGGCCCAGAAGCAAGCGCTCCTGCAGGATCATCAGTCAGCGGATTTGCAAGCCCCTTGTGGTATGGATCACTTAAAGAAAGCAGTATGATACTGAATACATGGGACCTGCCACTAACGATTAATTCATTTAGCGATCTTACAAAGCTTGAAGCGACACTCATCGCACAACATAAACTCAAACGAATCGAAGATTTTGGAGCAAATGTTTTGATGGCATTTGAAGGAGCAGTACTCAAAGCACTAGCTAAAGAACAAAAAAAATCTGTTTGGGAACTAATTAATCCGCGAGCTAGAAAAATGCCACGCCCCGTAGGCAACGTAGCAGGAGGCGGGTTACACACAGACTCACGAGGGGTTGTACCTGACTTTCAAGAATTCTTAATCATCCCACGAGAGAAAACATTTCGCGCAAATGTGAGTGCAATGCAAGCAATTCATCGTAAACTCAAAAACTATTCGACAAAAATCATAAATGATGAAGGAGCATGGATAATCCCCATGCGAGAAGACCACCTCCTAGATCTTCTTGCACACATGGTACACCGCCACGATTTTGATTGTGACTTAGGACTTGATGTTGCAGCAAACTCATTGTATGAAGACGGTAAATACTACTACAGTACCAAACATCTGCGACGGACACAACACGCAAAACAACTTCTTGCAATGACCTACAAGTACAATCTGCATTACGTAGAAGACCCCCTGCAAGAAAGAGATATGAAAGGATTTGCAACATTTACAAAAAACGCTCCTAAAAAAACACTAATCGTCGGTGATGATTTAATCGCCACACAACCCGAACGACTTGCGAAAGCAATAGCGTACAAAGCAATCAATGCAATCATTGTTAAACCAAATCAGCACGGTTCACTCTTGACCGTGCGCGAAATAATAAAATTGTGTAAAAAGAATGGCATCAAAACAATCATGTCACACCGTTCAGGCGAAACACTTGACAACGTACTAGCAGACTACGCATTTGGGATGGGAGTCGACTACGTTAAATTCGGAGTTGCTACAAAATGGCGAACAGCGAAGCTGAATCGCATGGTGGCGATTGAGCGATCGCTTAAGAAATAATAACCTTTAAATACAGACGATTTATCGATATCCTAATGATCTACCCTCGAGGTAGTGGTTTGCAGGTACCGGCTGAAACAACCCCGGATTCACCCCTGCGCTTATTATAATACAATGGCAACAAAAACACCTGAAGAGAAAGAACTCGCTAAAGCAGAGAAAGACTTAGCTAAGGCAGTCGATGATGTAGAAGAAGCTGAAGAAGACCTTAAAGAAATTAAAAAAGACTTAGAGAAAGACACTACTAAGACTAAAGCAGCGACTAAAAAGAAGACTACCACTAAGAAAACAACAAAGAAAAGTTCTGAATCAAAAGAAGAAGCACCTTCTAAAGAAGACAAATTAGCAGCACTTAAAGCTAAAGCAGCAGCACTCGCTGGTAAAGTAGACGATGCTGAAGAAATTGAATCTAAGAAACTTAAGGAAAGTGTTAAAGGAGAAAAAATTGAGGAAGGAGATACACTCGTACCAATTGAAGACTATCTTAAAGCAAGCATTCATTTAGGAACACGAGTTATTACACCACACATGCGACAGTTCGTATACCGACGACGAGCTGACGGACTCGCAGTTTTTAACACTGCAATGTTTGATGATAAGATTAAGGAAGGAGCAAAGTACTTATCACAATTTGCACCAGAACAGATTATTGTTGCATGTAAGCGAGAAGCTGGTTGGAAAGCAGTGAAGAAATTCGCAAACACATTCGGGATTAAAACCTACACTAAGAAATATCCTGCAGGTGCAATCACTAACCCTAACCTTGACGTGTTCGTTGAACCAGACTGTATCATGATCACTGACCCGTGGATTGACAAGAACATACTCAAAGATGCGAACCGTGTAAAAATCAAAGTAGCAAGTATTTGTGATACAAACAACTATACATTCGGTATTGACCAGATAATTCCAGGAAACAATAAAAGTTACAAAAGTATCGGTATGATTTATTACCTCTTAACAAAGCTTTATGCTGAATACCGCAATATTGAAATTGAGGAACCAAAGATTGAAGATTATGTCGAAGGCTGGGCAACACTCCAACCACCGAAGTAATTCTATCGAAGATATTTCAATTCATAAAGGCCTCGTTTCTTTTTTAATAACCCGCCATTACATCAACTGAATAGCTAGAAAATTGAAATTGCTAGACTAAAGATTCATTTGTCGAGGAAAGCTTTATATACTCTCAATAATGCGAACACAGTATCACGATGGTAACTTTTATGAGTACCTTAATGCTAGACAACGGTAATCGTGCCGTTTAAGTTAGGGTATGATGTATGCGAGCGAACGAGTTGTAATGGCTCAAAGATCATGTTGATTTTTGAGCATGAGTACAAAACTCTTTCCAATAATATTCTTTTAATTCAGTCAGGAAAAAACTCTGGAGGAGAGTGAGAAAAACATTTCTCTTCATGATAATCTGCATCATTTTATTCACAACAAAAATGATGCCAAACAGAGATTCTTTCGAATCTCTAATTGAAAATTTCATCGAGAAAAAATTTTCAACAAATCCAGTTGATCCTGCTGGAGATTGCGGCTATTTGGTTTGCAATTAGGCATGCAAGTTTTTTTGTTTTCTTCGGAGAGTGAAAAGCGAACTGCTCAGTAACACGTAGTTAATCTACCCTTACGCCTGCGATACCCACGGGAAACTGTGGTTAATAGCGGATAGATGATAGATACTGGAATGTTCTTTCATTCAAAGTTTGCGTAAGGATGAGACTGCGGTGGATTAGGTTGTTGGCGGGGTAATGGCCCACCAAGCCGATGATCCATAAGGGCTTTTAGCGAAGGAGCCCTGAGAGGGAATCTGAGACACTATTCCCAGCCCTACGGGGTGCAGCAGCTAGGAAACTTCTACAATGCACGAAAGTGTGATAGAGCAAGCCAAAGTGATCTCCTCTATTTGGAGATCTTTTGTGGGATGTAAAAAGTCCCACGAATAAGGACCGGGCAAGACTGGTGCCAGCCGCCGCGGTAATACCAGCGGTCCAAGTCGCAATCACTTTTATTGGGTCTAAAACATCCGTAGCTTGTGTGGTCAGTCTCTTGTGAAATCCTATGTCTCAAGCATAGAACTGCGAGAGATACTGCCATGCTAGAGACCGGGAGGGGTAAGGAGTACGATTAGAGTAGCGGTTAAATGCGTTGATCCTTTTCGGACTATCAATAGCGAAGGCACCTTACCAGAACGGATCTGACAGTCAGGGATGAAGGCTAGGGGCGCAAAACGGATTAGATACCCGTGTAGTCCTAGCAGTAAACACTGCACACTAAACATCGGGGCCTCTTCGAGAGGTTTCGGTGCTGTAGGGAAGCCGTAGAGTGTGCTACCTGGGAAGTATAGTCGCAAGGCCGAAACTTAAAGGAATAGGCGGGGGAGTACTACAACGAGTGACGCGTGCGGTTTAATTAGATTCCACACCGTGAACCTCACCAGGACCGACAGCAGAATGAAGGTCAGTCTAAAGGGCTTACCTGACACGCTGAGAGGAGATGCATGGCCGACGTCAGCCTGTGTTGTGAGATGACCTGTTAAATCAGGTAACAGGCGAGACCCGCGTGTATATTTACTATGTGTACAATATACAGACTGCCTTGGTAACAAGGAGGAAGGTGCGGGCTACGTTAGGTGAGTACGTCCCGAATGCCCTGGGCTACACGCGCGCGGCAATGCTACATTCAAAGGGCTGCGACACCGAAAGGTGAAGCTAATCTCATAATCTGTAGCTTAGTTCAGATTGAGGGTTGCAACTCACCCTCATGACGCTGGAATTCGTAGTAATCGGGTGTTATCAGCGCCCGGTGAATATGTCAATGCTCCTTGCACTCACCGCCCGTCAAACCAACCGAGTTTTGCATTGGTGAGGTTCGTCAGAAACGAGCCTTTGTAAGACAAGGTAGGTTAAGTCGTCACAAGGTATCCGTAGGGGAACCTGCGGATGGATCACCTCCTAATATATACCAACATGACTGAACGAGAATACGACGGAACTTACAGTAATGAATTCGTTCGCATACAGTTACCATCTTTGATATTCACCAGTACATTTCGGTGTTACTGTCTTAGAACTTCATGACCGAAGTTTTAAAAAGCACTGAGACGCAAAGGTCACTATAGGGCCCGTAGTCTAGTGGTAAAATACCTCGTTTGCACCGAGGAGTCCCGTGTTCGATTCACGGCGGGTCCACTCACTATGAGTTGACTTCTGCGCAATCGGACAATCACCAATCATATTCACTCACGTGAAGTTCTGGGAAGAACGCAAACATCCACAAGCTTGGCGAGCGACCCAAAATCGTTTGTCATGCAGAGAAATCAACCTAACGGTTTACCCCGGTAGGCGACAAGGACGTGCTGTGCTCCGCACAGAACAAAACACGAACTTGCTTGATATTCAATGACGCGCGTAGGCAACCACAAGACACTTTTGAAACACACAGCAATGTGTGTCTAGAAAGTAAACACTTAGCGACGCGCACTTATGTGCGCTGAGTAGAGTAAAGAATGAACAAAAAGCTTATTTTTTGATCTGATCAAACATAATTACGCTGTAAGTTGGATAGCTTGGTTTGGATTGTGACGAAGGACGTGGCAAGCTGCGATAAGCTCGGGCGATCTGCACGCGAGAATTGAACCCGAGATTTCCTAATGAGAGAACTTATTTTTTATGCCGAGAGGCAGATGTACCCCGGGAATTGAAACATCTTAGTACCGGGAGGAAGAGAAAGCAATCGCGATTCCCCTAGTAGTGGCGAACGAAGAGGGAACAGGGCAAACCGAATCTCCTTTTGAAAAGAAGGTAGAGATGTGGTGAGGGTCCATGGCTAAGTCGATGAGTTGAAGTGCTCTGGAACGAGTTACCCTAGAGGGTGATAGTCCCGTAAACGAAATCGATATGTTGTGCCTCAAAAGAGTAGGGCTCCCTGGAATGGGGGTCTGAATACGGGAGGATTAACTCCCAACCCTAAATATGAATCCAAGTCCGATAGTGAACAAGTACCGCGAGGGAACGCTGAAAAGTACTCTTACACGAGAGTTAAAAGACTTGAAATCTTGCAGTGACATGATGGTTACGGCACTGAGGTGTTGTAACGTACGTTTGGAAAAATGGACCACGGAGTTTGCTTAAGTGGCGAGGTTAACAATTGGAAGCCGTAGCGAAAGCGAGTATGAAAATGCGCGAGTCACTTGGGTAAGACCCGAAGCCAGACGATCTATTCGTGGACAGGATGAAGTTTTTCGAAAGGAAAATGGAGGTCCGAACCGTTGTTGTGTGCATGCACTCGAATGATCTGCGAATAGGGGTGAAAAGCCTATCTAGTTTGGCGATGGCTGGTTCCTGTCGAAATATGCCTAAGTATAGTCTCATGTGGTTTACTGGCGAGGTATAGTACGGATAGGGCCTGCAGGGCGGAAACGTTACGGGGCCTCTTCCAACTCCGAACTTGTCAGTTGCTACACATGGGAATGGGGGTCAGTGCGTAAGGTACTGTTCCGAGACCCGAACAAGGGAGACTAACGTTAAGGTCCCAAAATATATGTTCAGTGTAACGAAAGGTGTCTTGAACCTGAGACAGTGGGGATGTAAGCCCAGAAGCAGCTATCATTTAAAGAAAGCGTAACAGCTCACCTATTGAGGTTCGAGGCCCTGAAAATGGACGGGGCTAAACATATTACCGATACGTTAGAGGCGCTCAGACGAGCGTTCTGGTAGGCAGGCGTGGTATCTGCGCAGAAGGTTATCCGGGAGGATGGCTGGAGCGGGTACCAATGAGAATCGTGGTAGTAGTAGGATCAGATTACCCTGAGAATGGGTAGCGGCGCAAGGGCAAGGTTTCCTTGGCACTATCGTTTAACCAAGGGTTAGTCGGCACCTAAGCCAAATCTTAACTGCGTTTGGCGAATGGATAATCCGGTTAATATTCCGGAACCATACTTTAGTCGTTATTAGTGTACAGGTTTGCTTTGGGATAGGCAGGTACTCGAAAGGGTGGCGCGTTATTCAAAGCCGTGGATCGTAATGATAAGAAGCGGCAGAAGATAATTCGTGAAAACTGTTGAATCCGAGGGTCCATGAAATGCCTGTGCATGAGAATGAAGTATGGCCGTACCCAGAATCGGCACTGATGCCCTGGTTTAGAAGACTAAGTCGTGAAAGGATAAGCTGGTTAAGGGAATTCGGCAAGTTAGCCCTGTATCTTCGGTATAAGGGGTGTCTATGTTTGTGCATGATATGTAGTGTGCATTTGTAGATCGCAGTGACAAGGACTGCCCGACTGTTTATCAAAAACGTAGCGGAGTGCAAATCAGAAATGACTAGTATACTCCGTGAGACCTGCCCAGTGGCGGTGTTTCAAAGCTCGGTTCAACGGGCCTAAGACCCGCTAAACGGCGGGGGTAACTATGACCCTCTTAAGGTAGCGTAATGCCTTGTCGTTTGAATAGCGACGTGCATGAATGGTTTAACGAGGTGGTCACTGTCCCTAGCCAGTACCTTCTGAACTCACTAACCGGTGAAAATGCCGGTGTCGCCTAGTGGGAAGCGGAGACCTTGTGGACCTTTACCGCAACTTGTTGTTGTGATGTTGAGGGGGATGCATAGCATAGGTAGGAGCGTCGAAGTCTAGCCCTGGCGAAGATGGAGCAACCGTGTAATACTACCCATTCCCCTTGGCATTGCTCACCTGAAAGGGGACACCAGCAGGCGGGCGGTTTGGCTGGGGCGGCACCCTGCAGAAAAGATATCTGTAGGGCCCAAAGAGAAACTCATCCAGGTTGGAAATCTGGAGTAGAGTGCGAGGGCAAAAGTTTCTCTGACTGTACTTCGAACAGCAAGATGTGCAGGAGTGAAAGCTGGGCCTAGCGACCCCACGTGGCTTTTTAATAGAGCCCGTGTGTGACAGAAAAGGTACCCCAAGGATAACAGGCTTGTCGCGCCCGATAGTCCAAATTGACGGCGCGGTTTGGTACATCGCTGTCGGCTCTTCCTATCCTGGTTGTGCACAGGCAACCAAGGGTGTCGGAGTTCACGCATTAAAAGGGATCGTTAGCTGGGTTAAGAACGTCGTGAGACAGTTTGTATGATATCTACTAGGTGTGTTATTGTCTGAGTGGAACGAGGGCATAGTACGAGAGGAACTATCCTCGGGTGCCGCTGGTGACCGGTTGTTATGAGCAGGCCGGGTAGCTACGCACTGTATCGATAAGTGCTGAAAGCATCTAAGCACGAAGCGATCCGCAAGACGAGACAATAAAGGCCGCAGAAGAAGACTGCGTTGATAGAACTGGTGTGTAATATTCAAGGCAACGAGAATGTAAGCATACAGTTACTAATAGCCTCACTTGATTTGACTCAGAAAATAAGGTTTAGTTCAGTGGTTGCCTACGCGTGTTTTGATTTCTGAAATATTCTTATTCGACGATTAAATTTAAAATAGGGTAATGAATTTGAAAGGAAATTACTATGAAAAAAACAATTCGTTATTCACTAACCGATCTTAGTCAGCAAAAAGAACTTATGCAAACGCTTGCACGAGTCCGTACCTCCATCATACACGATTTTGGATATGCCTTAAAGACTAGACGGATTGATAGTGCAACTAAAAAAGATGCGTTTGAAGAAATAGGAATTATTACTCAAAGGGATGAATTCAAAGATGCCCTTGATAGAAAAATAGTCTATGTTACTGAAGAATATGAGCCCCCACTATTTGAGGGAAGTCTAACCCCTATCTTTCATAAAGGAGCATATACCATTGAAGGTGAGCCAAAAAACCGAAGCCTTCCTAGCTTTATTGAAGAGGAACTTAGGCCCTATCTTTGTTAGTTGTTACTTACTATGGAGTGGTATCAATAGTAAGCTTTAAATAGCGCCCATTATTGCCACCATCATGAAGAATAGAATAAACTATAGCACCCATGACAAACGTCAAAAAGAAGATTTAGTAGAGGGTACACAATGAAAATAATCGTAAAAGAAAAAGAAAAAAGTTTTGAAGGCAAGATTATAGAAGGAAAAGCAAGTCCTTTCGGTAATAGCGCGCACATTCCAATAAGCAAAGAACACGTTGGGAAAATCCTTAATGTAATCATACCAGAAAACACTAAGTATTGCTGGTTACTCTCAACCAAAGAAATTAATGAATTCTTACAATACGCTAAAAAACACGTTATGCAAAGCGAAGGCAGACTAGCACATCATAAAAAAGCATTATTAACAGAACTAGCAGAAGACACGTTCAGTATTGAAACATTAGAAAAAGTATTATCGTACTTACCAAGTAATGATTTAACACGTAAAATCAAGAGTAAGTACAATCTATAATAATAGAATATTAATACTCTTACTACTTCTCAAAAGCGTATCCTATACTGAACGCACGGCTAGAAACAATTGAAACAATGATTGAAGAAAACGGATTTTCAAAAGAAACATCCACTTCGGGATCGCTCGAAATCCCCTTATCAGATGGGACCTCAGCAATTACTAGAACTGGAAATCATTTGTACACCAATACAACAAGTGGTGAAAAAGTATTTCTCCGAACTGAAGACCACGACCCCTACCTCCTCGCGGTATTCCCTACCGCTCAGAAAGTTTATCAAAGCGGAAGTATTCACTTACTAGATTCAAAAGCAGATAAAGAACCAGCGATTATGCAAGCAATACGTAATACATTACGACCCTATGCCTATTAATCATTGTTAGGAATCATCAAAAGTTTCCCCAGCACTCTTGCCAGCATTCTTAAAGAACTTAATAAAGTAAAACACGATATACCCCCCAGAGAGCAGACCAATCAAAATCTGAAAGAGGGTAGTGTATGGCCCCTCAAAACGATATTTGAAACTAGATATTACACTAGCAATCACAATCATGCCAATAATGAGCCCTAGATACGGCCGTGTTTTAATGAAACCCTTCAACCAAACTAAAAACGTGCCAGCAAGCACTCCAATGATAAGGGCGAAAAGAACTGATGTGAACCCAAACGAGTATTGATTAGGCTCTCCAGGGCCTGCCTGTGAGGCACTAGCAGCACTCAGCATCACGAAAAAAGTAATTGCCACAATAAAGAATACTGCACCAACAAAAATGGCTTCACGATATCGTTCAAACCAACCATCTCCTTCCATTTTTATTGTGAGCCTACGCGATTTATATAGATTTGTAAAAGACCATATGCAAACACTTAAAAGGGGTTTCTAAGTTGTTTTTGTGTGAGTCGGTTAGCTAACTGTCGAAATGTAGCTTTTGAATAAGCAGTTGTTTGAATGAACGACACATTTTGAGGAAGGTCCGGACATCCCTTACAATGTAAGGAGCGTGGCGAGGTATGAAAGTACCCTGTCGTGAGGCAGAGCTCTAAGATAGAAACGACACAGCCTCCATTGAGCTATGAACTGTGAAGGAAGTGCAGACATGGAGGATTTGATGGAACGCCGCTGGGGATACCCTCGGTGCTCTTAGAAACCACCCGGTTTTTATGAGTAAGTATCTTCGCCGATGCAAGAGTCTTTGGCGCTCGCATAGACGGATGTTAGCACGCACGGTTTGCGAATAAAGGCGCAACGTACGACACAATCTGGCCTACGACCGACTCACATTTCTATTCATAAAATCTGTAATAAGCCATATTCCATTCGCCATCGATTTGTAGGGTTTTGCTTCAACATTAGGACTGCCGAGAATCATGCGTGACACTTGCGTACCTTCTTTTTCTCGATAGAGCGCAAGAACAGGCCTATCAAGCCCTGATGTGAACTTACCAATTTCATACCCTACCCCTAAACTTGGATTTGTTATTTCAGTAACAAGCACATTTGATTTGAGCAGATCATCAAGATTTCTGTCATGCACTTCTTCGCTGGTTACACCCACCTCCCCTAGTGCTGAGAGATTTTTGTCACCCACATGTTCTGGACGCACGTCACCAAATTGTTTTAGATGATTGATGAATGTGCTGTATGTTTCAACATCATCCCGACCTCCTGTAATAGAACCTGCAAAATAAATTTTCATTCTACTACACTACCCTTTACAATATAAGAATATTATGCTACTGCAAACCCTTTACAGCAACGTTTAAAAGCATCTATCCTGTGAGTAATCCATACTCGGGAACGTAGCTCAGTGGGAGAGCACACGACTGAAGCTCGTGGTGTCGAGGGTTCGATTCCCTCCGTTCCCATTGGGATCGAACCCTGGTTCGATTGGTGCAACTTCTGCAGATTGAAGTTGCAGCTCCCACAGCACATAGTGCTGAGTGGACCATCCGTTCCCATTTCGTCTGCCGACGGATTGAGGTCCGCAAGTCTTGCTGAGGAACCTAAAGACTAGAGCAGATCGAAATGAAAGCTTACATATTTAACCACACCTTTAAATTATCAAATACCATTGAGTATTTAGAGGTGCATAATGGCTAACAGCTGGATTTTAGGACTTGCAGGAACAGGATTTATTATCTCTGCGTATGCCTACTACGTCAGATATCGTGCAATGCGTTCAGTGCGTTACAAGGCATGGTGTGATGTAAATGAAAAAATTTCATGCACTGCAGCACTAACAAGCCCTCGTGGATCAATTATTGGAGTAAGTAATTCAATGCTAGGGATGATCCTATACGCACTTATTTTTGCTAGTGCAATTAACAATATTATCGATATCGTATTCTATCTTTCACTCATTGCAACACTAGCATCGCTTTACTTAGCACATGTTCTCGTCAGAGAAATAAAACACTGGTGTATTATTTGTATTAGCACGTACTTCATTAATGCATTACTGTTGACAATTAGCTTTGTAGAGTTGTAAGCGAAGCTTTTATATAACAGAATCTCTAAAAAGACCCATGGTAGAAAAAAAGGTGAAACAATCAGAGACTCGTGCTAAGAAGGCTACTGAGTTTGACCACAATGGTTTTGGAATTGTTGGCGTTATTATGGGCATTCTAAGCGTTCTTTCATTATCTATCGGTGGAACCGTAATGGGCGTTGTAGGACTCGTATTTAGTATGCAGCAGAAAAAGCGTGAAGCAAATTCATGGTCTAAAGCAGGGATTATCCTCAACTGGATCGGCATTATTCTAGGTATTGTTGCAACAACACTCATCATCTCATTTAGTGAGCAACTAGGAATTACAGGTTAATGATACGCGTACGAAACAAACACGGAGCTTTTGAAATGTCAATGAGCACAGTTGTCGTAATTGTTATAGCAATGGCATTCTTAATTCTGGGACTTGTTCTTGTGCGAAATATCTTTACGGGCGCTACAGGAGCTACTGATTTGATTAACGATAATGTCCGTGCACAAATTGAAGAATTATTCCTCTCAGATACGACTGCGAGAACAATTATCTTTGCACCTGATAATGAAGCAGACGTTCCACGAGGAGAAACTAAAGCGATGGATATCGCGATACGAAATACTGCAACGTTAGAATCAGAAGAGAGCACGTTCTCCTATGAAATTCTCGTTGATAGTGTTGAGCGTGGTTGCCAGTTTACTGACTCAGCCGCTCAAAACCTCATTACATTAGGCGAAGATGGAGAATTTCCAATCGCACCTGGACGAGTTGCTGAACGCAAAGTTAATATTCGTGTCCCAGACGACGCACCAACTTGTAAAGTATCATTTAACTTAATCGTACGAAAGGATGGTCAATCATACGATACAAACCAGTTCTACGTTAATATGCAGTAAGTACTTAGTACAACCAGTCAAAGAATCGATTGGATAAAAATCCTGAACGGCTAGCACTTCCTGAAGATGAACCACTAGCTGCATTTCGTAAGGTGTACGCATCAGATGAAACATCTCGAAAATCAAGATTGATTTCATTAAACCCTGCAGTACTTGATCGTCCGAAGTTATTATTTGCAACTCCACCCATATCAAAATAACCATAATTCACACTGTTAGATCCAGCACGATTAAAGGCGTACCCATTACAAATTTCTTCTGTGAAACGAACATCATTACGCTTACCTTTTACATCGTAGTGTACTTTTCGCGTCATACAAGGTGCTTGACTCTCACTATACACATTGTTTTGTGATACCGTGCCAAACTGACCGAAATCTCGCGTGTTAGAATTACTAAACCCAGCAACGTCATTAACATCTACGCGACCAGTTTGTTGTTGAATATTTTGAAAATCACGATTAAAATCACGATTTTCACTGAAATCATTGTTTTGATTGAATGCTTGATTGAAATCGAACTCTTGTTCTTGCTGTAATCGAACAAAGGGTAATCGAGCCGTTGTTTCAGAGAAAATTGGTTGAATAGCAAATGAACCAGTAGGGCTATAATATGAATTACCTGATGTTACGTACGGCTGAAAATCATGTTGAAAGCTCGTTGCAGTATCATATCCCCTGCGGTCCTGTATGTAGTTACCATCGAATACTACTTGAGCACTTGCTGATGCAACTAAAAGAATACTGAGTACTGCAATAAGTGCAAACTTCATGTGTTTCATCATAATTCCACGTCGATGAAACCCTATTTAAACTTTTCTATTTTGTTATTACCCTTGAGTTACACTAGTAAACTATTCTAGGACCATATCCCCACTTTTCAACCGCACGGGCTAACGCAGAATACGGCCGCATATCAACATAATGCTTGAGGGGCACGCCTTTCATTACAGCATCACGAGCTTGCTCAACAGCCTCAACACCAGCAACAACACCGTCAGGATGGCCTAACAAACCTCCACCACACTGCAAAATAATATCCTCACCAAGCTCATGCATCACAAACTCAAAATCACCAGGATGTAAGCCTCCAGAAGCAGTCATCCAAACAGGCTTAATATGCTCCCAATTCTGTCCGAGCGAAGGAATTTTTGTATCGGGCTTCGTTATTCTATCTTGCAATACATGCCGAATATATACGGCCTCCCCATAATCCTCCATTTTCGCTAAAGGCGAACCACCATGCAATGAATCGACACCAAGTAATCTAAAGAGCTTTGCTAAAAAAACCATTGAAATAGAAAACCCGTGCAAATCACCTTTCCCATGCACTCCCGGAGAATTATCCCGGGTAATGAATCCGTGCATCGCACGATGTGCGTGAATTGCAAGACCCAAGTCAGCTCGACGAACAGAATCAACACCAGTAAACCCAGTTGTAACTACATCCATCATCATAAAAATACCTTCATTGTCCTTAATGCATTTTGCGCGATCAAACATTGTAGCAATATTTGAATGAGTGATATTTGCTAAGTAGAATTTTTTATTACCTGTGCGATGATGTGCTCGCTTAGCCTCATGCAAAATTTTTCTTGTTCTTGTTGTAAAATGATTAAATGATAAGCTCGTCAAATTCTCATCATCCTTAATGCCATCATAGGTGCCATCACCTGCAGTAAACAACATCTCTGCAAGCGCTGCTTGTTCTGCATCTGAGCGACCAATTTTTGGCTTTGGCACGGTAATGACTAACGGCCCTTTAGGTTTATTTAGCATCTTACGAATACCTGCAACCCCAAACTTAGGACCTACAAACGCACGAACCATTTTAGGAGGGAATAGAACATCATACACGCGCATCGCAGCAACCATTTTCATACCTGCAATATTACCAACAATCCCTGCTAAAAGACCTGAAATATTATCCTTTTCAAATAATTCGAGCGGGTATGCAACTTTGAACATGTGATTCTTATAATCAAGGTCAAACGCTAAAGCCCTATACTTTGCAGCACGATTCATACCCGAGCCAGGCCCGTCATATACGTTCGTCCACGTACCCGTTGACGATTCAGCAGCAACAGTAGCTGCAGCACTCTCAAATAATTTCTGTTTAGGAATCTTATGTTTTTTAGCTTCCTTAAGCGCACTCTCACTTAATTGCACCTTCAGTAGCGTAATAATAAAATCGCTCTTACGAGGCCTCCACCCTTTTTTTGCAACATAGTCTAATTGAACAGCCATTGTTTCACCTCTCGGAATAAAAGAACTCATTCCCTATTAAACATTATGTTTTAAGCAATCGATTAATATAGTCTTCTTGATCTTCAAATACGTGCGCTGAAATTGAATACGTCGTTATCGAACCACATTTTTTCTTAAGTGCCTTCGCGATATAATCCTGCAGTACTGAAACTTGATAGACATTCGCTGGCCATCCGAAAAAAACATCATTACTACGAATAATAGTTGTTACATCAAGCATCTCGCCCTTAACATTACAATTCATCATTATCATACCAGGCATGTCTTTCCTATCAATCATTGCATCTTTACTTGGCTCATAAAAGACAATGGTTGCCCTGCGACTCGTTGGATCATCCTTAAGGAGTGGGATAAGATAGTCATCAATTTGATTACTCCCCGTATGATTAAAAGCTCGTGCACCATACGTATAATACAATCCAGGAATTTCTTTTTTTGTGAGCATGACTCGCTCCATTTCCTCAAGTGGAGGATATACGAATTTTCCAGAACTATGCAGTATTCTAATAGGTTCTGCAATATCCCCTTTTGCAGGAACACGAATCGTGAGCCCGAGTACCTCCCTGCAGGCACGTCCATCAGTATCTGCAAACACAGTACCCTGCTTGCTAATATACGCTAATGCCTGTTCCCATGCATGCCGTGCTTTATTATTATGAATTTCCATATTACAAAAAGTCCGTTAGTTTTGCGTCACCCGCAACACCTGAAAAACTATAATTGAAAAGAGGAATTGTATGGCGCTTAAGAAGTACTGAAATTTGCTCAATAATCTCACTCGCGTCAAACTCTCCAGCATAATGAATTGTTACTTCATCACCTCCATCAAACACACCCCCCATAGACTCTCTAAGCGTTAACGCTTTACGAATAGCAGCAGTATCAAAATCTTTTGTTTCACTCACTTCAAGCCGCCCATATTCCGATGTTGAAAGATTGCCTGCAGTACCATATGCAGGTGCCATGGCAATCTTGAATCGTGTCGCCATACCACAGCTTTTGTAAATTGTTTCCTCAGCCCTTGTAAAAGCATTAACCTTCTTTTTTGCCTCATAGAGCATTGTTATTACTTGCTGAGGATCAGTCCCTTCCTGGAACAACCCAAAATTCCATAAGCGAATATAATTTCGAGCAATACTTAGAATATCTTCCGCATTATCCTCATCATTGCCTGTGAAAAATTCAGTTGCTCGCCTTCGCTGCATCGAGTTAGCTGCAAGAATTGCTTTAGCAGTGCTAACCGCAAGTTCAGAAAAGCGTTTTGTGTCCATACCATACTCCTTAAGAAAAACCCCTACATCAATATTTGCAGTTGTTTGCGCACTGCTCAGCAGCGTGGTGTCTGAAGAAACACTCAAACCATTTATGCGATAAAACTTAAAATGCGTGCACTGCTTAGAAGAGTATGCGCGACTATACACAATATCGATGGTTTTTCACGAGCAATAATGTACTTGTTGTTGGTGGAAAAAGTGCTGAGCAAAATGATGCCCTCTTAACACGAATTAAAGATACTGAGAGAGAACATGTTGTTATGCACACATCTCATCCTGGATCACCCTTCTGCATACTAATTGAACATCCAGCAAACCTTTCCAAACAAGACCTGGCAGAATGCGCGCAATTTTGCGGGTGCTTTTCACGCGCATGGAAAGAGCGAAAGAAGACTACAAATGTCCATATGTTTGCGAGCGAGCATGTGCATAAAGAGAAAGGAATGAAAGTTGGAACGTGGAGTGTATCCGGAGAAATTACGGACTTTATTGTTGAACTCAAGCTTGTGTTCACTAAACAACAAGGCATCTATCGTTGCGTTCCACCGAGTGTAGCGGAAGGAATCATTATTAGACCTGGCACCACCGATAAATCAAAACAGATAGACAAATTAAGAAAAGCACTTAAAGATGAAAAAGCTACAAGTGATGCATTATTATCTGCGCTACCTCCAGGCGGGGTGAGAATTATAGCCACAAAGAGCGTTTGAATTTTTAGATATACATTTAAACAATTTTTTCCTACATTGAGCATGAAGTCAAAGAGAGAGAGGAATAGATATTTTTTTGCTCGCAATCTACCCCCTTATTGCATTTACTCTTTCTTTTTTACTCCCACTGAACTTCTTTTATTCAATACTGCTTTTTCTAGCACTACCTTCCGCATACCTCACACTTCGTGCAAAGAAATATGTTAAAAAAGCATCTATCTTTTCCATTATTGCAAGTGTGCCACTCATTATAGTCATAGACTATATCGGTCAGCAATCCCTCTCGTGGGCATTTGCATCAAGCATTATACCATTTACCCTGTTTGGAATAGTGCAGTTAGAGGTAATTCTTTGGGCATTTTTCAATATTTATTTTGTTATTCTTTTTTACGAATACTTTCTTGATAATCATAATCGTGTTGACTACTGGAAACCACGTATGAAAGTTCTTATTTGGTTCGTTGCTATCTTAATTTTCAGCTTTTTCTTCTTATATCTTGTAACCGCAGGCAATTTAGCAATCCCTTATTTCTACTTGTGGTTTGGCTCATTATTATTTGGATTCCCCCTCATAATGCAACTTATCTATTATCCAAAAACAATGAGTAAAATAATGCTGACGGGAGCCTATTTCTGCTACCTCTCTCTACTGTATGAATATGCTGCAGTTATCAAAGGCTGGTGGCACTTTCCAGGAACTGAATTTATCGGATGGATAACGTTGCTTGGAGTATCATTCCCGCTTGAAGAATTTATTTTTTGGATAGTCCTCTTTGCTATCTCAGTTCTTTGCGCATTTGAATACCTTGATGATGATGAACGTTGATAACGAACAAAAATAATACACTCCGCCTTGCCACCTGGCGGAATACGGATTACGAAGGTTTAAAAGCAATTTTCTAGTTGCAAGAACGATAAAACAATGAAATTCCAACTCAGAAGCTCACACTTCTGGCAGTAATTTCACCAATAGAAACAAAACAATGAAATTCCAACTCGGTAAACAAGGAATCACTGAAGGCGTTATTACTAGTTTGACGAACGCGTTCAAAACGCATAAATCAATTCGTATTTCAGTGCTCCCAAGCGCATCAGAAGACCGTAAAACACATATGAAACAGCTTGCTGACGAGCTCTGTGCTAAACTACCAGGAACCTATAGCTACACCATTATCGGATTCGTAATCGTCCTTAAACGAAAAGGAGCACCTGCCCATTAATAACAAGATTTATAAGGGCTTTATTTTAGGTTAGCATACTATGAACAGTGTACAATCAGTTGAACCAGGAGTATTTAACACGCAATTAGCACAAGCCCTCAAAGAACGCAAAGCAGAGTTTGAAGCCCCAGAATGGGCCGCACTTGTTAAAACAGGAACGCATACTATGCGACCAACTGCAAATCCTGACTTTTGGCATGCTCGAGCAGCAAGTATTCTCCGTCAAATATACCTTCAAGAAACAGTGGGAGTGCAACGCCTACGAACACGATATGGTGGAAAGAAGAATCGTGGTGGAAAGCCAAGCAAATTCAAGCGTGGCGGAGGAAAAATTATTCGAATAATACTCCAACAAGCAGAAACAGCAGGCCTCGTGCAAAAAGCACCTGAAGGACAAAAAGCAGGAAGACAATTAACACCTGAAGGTAAAGAATTCTTAGAAAACGTTGCGGGAGCAAAGCAATGAAACTCACAACAACTATGAGTTTCATACAACGAGAATCAATGATTCTCGAGCTTGAACATTCCCTGTTTGGAGGAATGTTCAAATGACTCGCTCACATCAAAAAAAGATTAAGTTAGGCGTTGCGGGACGTCGAACAAAATGGGCCCCTGTTTGGGCTGTTTTGCGTAAAGTGGGACAAGGCCAATCACGACGAACACACCCATCACAACTTACTGCTCAACGACGCCACTGGCGAAGAACCAAACTAAAAATTACTCCGCGAAAAGCGAAGAAGAAACACCTCGGATAAAATGATGGACACCTATGATTATTTTACAGATCCTGAAGCACGAATGATTACAAAAGCATATCGTGTAGACGGCATGAGTAATGAAAAACTATCCGTACAATTAGCTATTGCAGAAAGAGATGGTGAATATGGGGAAGTATATCGATCATTTCCAACCCACCCCTCTAACGTTAGAGTTGGATACGGACACGGAGAAGGAACCCTCATTGTACGTTCACCACGAGAAGCAGTTGACGATTTTCGAACCAGCCTAGAAACTGACCTAGGAACAATTTTACAGGAGATAGACAATGGCAGAGAGTAAGACAGAACGAGATTATATTGTACCACTACGACAATCATGGATTAAGAAAGTACGGTATAAGCGTACACGCGCAAGTGTAATGGCAATTAAAGAATTTGTTGCACGCCACATGAAAGTACCTGACCGTGATATATCAAAAGTTAAGCTTGATACCTACTTGAATAATGAACTTTGGTTCCGCGGAGCTCGCAAACCACCTGCAAAAGTAAAAGTACATGTTAAACGAGACGGTGATTTTGTACTCGTAACCCTTGCAGAAACACCTGAACTTGTTAAATTTGCGCAAAAGCGACAAGAAAAGCGCCACAAGCCAGCAACAACTAAGAAAGCTAAGAAAGAAGACTCTGCCCAGGGTGCCTCAAAGACAGAGGAAAAGAAAGACGATAAATCTGAAGATGAGAAGAAAGCAGAATCTGAGAAAGAAAAGTCAGTAGCAGCAGCAGGACAACAGCAAGCGCAACAAACTGCTAAAGCACAAAAACACACTGTGCAAACACAAAAAACTCCTCAAGTGCAACGAAAAGCTTTGAAGAAGTAAAGCTTTATCAACTTCTAGTAATTACTTTAATTGAGGTGAGACAATGGCTAAATTTGTAGTATTTGGATCAGGACGTATGGCACACGCTATTGTGTATGATTTACTCAAACAGCGAAGAACTGAACTTGTAACAATAGCAGCACGCGACCAGCGAGCAGCCAGAGCACTCGTACAAAAACTCCCTAAAGGGAAACGAAACAATGTGCACGTGAAAAAAGTCTCACTTGATAATCGCCCTACAGTACTAAGCATCATGCACGAACATACAGTCGCTATTAGTACCATCCCCTATCAGTATAATTATGAATTGGCAAAAGCCGCCATTGCTGCACGATGCCACTTTCTTGATTTAGGAGGGAATAATACCGTTGTGAAGAAACAATTTACTCTTGCGTCACAAGCAAAGAAAGAACGAGTAGCCATACTCCCCGATGCAGGACTAGCCCCAGGACTAACGAGCGTGCTCGTAGCACAAGGACTGACCCACTTTAAGAAAATCAAAGATGTAACCTCAGTGCAAATACGCGTCGGAGGATTACCTCAAAATCCTCACGGACCCCTCAACTACAAACTAGTCTTCTCAGCTAATGGGTTGCTTAATGAATATATTGAACCTGCAGTAGAGATTGTTCGTAAAAAAGTTGTTGAACTACCTTCGCTCGAACAATTAGAACGATTGCACTTTAAAGAAGTAGGGTGGTTTGAAGCATTTACCACCTCAGGAGGAACCTCAACAATGCCCCAAACATTCAAAGGGCTTATTGGAGAACTCAATTACAAAACAATACGCTACCAGGGACACGCAGATATAATGCGCACACTCATACGACTCGGACTTGGCTCATCAAAACCAACAATTATTGACGGAGTGCCAGTCAAGCCACGAAAATTGCTCGAACACCTCCTCACCAAAAACCTCACGTATCCAGGAGAGGATATGGTGCTCATACGCGTAGTCTTACAAAACCCCCACAAAGGAATTATACTGGAATGTGTTGATAGGGAACAACAAGGACTCACTGCTATGCAACGATGCACTGGCTTTCCAGCAGCCATAACTGCAGGAATGCTCGGGGACGGAACCATCCGAGGGCGCGGAGTACTCAAGCACGAACTAGACGTACCCCCCGAAAAAATGATTGCTGAACTTGCAAAACGAGACATTGTGTTTACAACAAAAGGTGCGCAACACGAACAGTAACCTTAAGTACCGATTTTTAGTTGTTTTTTCAATGATAGACTTACAAAAAATCAAAGCGAATAAAACAACTGCAGAACTCCTTGAGTTTGGCCTGATAAATATTGACAAGCCAACTGGACCGACATCATTTTGGACATCCCAGTTTGTGAAAAAACAACTAGGGCTCAAAAAAACAGCACATTTAGGAACGCTTGACCCAATGGTAACAGGCGTTTTACCAGTAGCCTTGGGACGTGCTTGTCGCTTGAATGAATACTTCATGCACCGAGACAAAGTCTATGTAGGCATTATGAGAATTCATGAAGACATTGATGAAAACGTACTCAAAGAAAAAATGCAAGCATTTCTAGGGACAATAACTCAATTACCCCCCGTGCGTGCACGTGTTAAACGAGCGAATCGTCAGCGAACCATTAACAAATTTGAACTGCTTGAAAAACAAGGTAAGGACGTACTCTTTATTTCTGATGTACAAGCAGGAACCTACATTCGAAAACTTATACATGACCTTGGAGAACAAATAGGTGGAGCACATATGCTTGAGCTACGACGAACACGAGCAGGCATGTTCACTGAACAAGAAATCTACACCATGTACGATTTCGAAAAAGCAGTGGCTGCTAATAATGAAGGAGATGAAACACTCCTGCGAGATATGATTGTCCCAGGAGAAATTGTTTCAGAACTACTCCCAATCATTACAATTAGCAAGGAATATTTGCAAAAATGTTTGACAGGCTCACCGATTTTTGAAAGCTTTATTGTAGAACAACCAGCAGATTTAGAAGCAGGAGATAAAGTATGTGTATTCTGTGAAGCACAATTTGTTGGCTGTTACAATTTTATAGGAAAAGATGATGTAGTTGCTAAAGCAGAATTCGTCTATAATTAAAGAGAAGAGTTAGAATCGCCATGAGCGCGTACAATACGATCATCACTTGCAAGATAATCAAGTGCCTCAAATTGCAATTGCATAATGCGTGATTTTGAAAGCCTCATTTTCCCTGCAATTTTGTGATAGGGAATTCCTTCAAGATAATTACTCTGAATTATATCTGAAAGTTCAAGCGGTAAATCTTGAATTGCACTGCGCACATCCCTATTTGCCTCATGCGAAAGCGTTCTTCTTTCAGACTCTTTAGCATAGATATCAAGGTTTTCATATGCTAGCTCGCGAAGTAGCTTACCATTACTACGCCATAAGTTATTTTTTAGAGCTTGAGTAAAGTACGAAGAAAACTTTATTCCCTTTTCAGTAAATCGCTCAGCGCATTTTACTAGTGTCTCAAACCCTTCACCAATAGCATCTTCAAACGGCAATTTCCAAAACTGTTTCCAAACACGCGGAACAAGCGCATACACGAGATTGATATTCTCCCCAATGAATGAATTACGCTCTTGTAGAAACCGTTCACGAGCACCAGGCACTTCCTGCTCCACTTCTTTTGAAAGAACACTCATTCTTTTAGCATACGCTTGCTCTTCTTTTCGAGAGAGTCCTTTACTTTCTGGATTATATCCCCCGTATTCACTTAAAACCTCGCCAATATCGATATACATTTGAGTACATAGCTCAATCAACCTTTAAAAAAATACGTGCAAATCATTAAAACCCTTGATTTCTCCATAGACGTATGCGATCATTCATTTATTACTCATCAACCGCGCCTACAATCGGGAAGTTTGGGACTGACCTTATGAAAGCCGGGCGACTTGACATTGCAATACACACAGTCATCGCCTCATTTTTCTTAAGCCATTCATTTCGCGAAGATGTTCGATTGCACCTTGTGTTTGATGGACCGTCAGACCCACCAAAACACTTAGAACTCAAACCAGTCACTGAAGGGCAAACTGGTGTTGACAAGATATACTTGAATAAAAGCAATATTGCAGACGTCATCCGCAAGATGTTGTATAAGTACAAAGAAGGCACTAAGAACGAAGTGTTTCCCGGCTACTGGGTTGAGAAAAAACCACTTATTGAAGTCTTAAAAGACCGTATTGCACAAGGCGAGCATATTTATGTGTTAGACCGCAAAGGAGAAGACTTACGTGACGTCGAACTTGCTGAAAATCCTGTCTTTCTCTTAGGAGATCATCAAGGCAACTTACCAAAACTCAATTCGAAAGAAATGAAACGTTTGAAAGAATCAATCACACCCGTCTCAATTGGGAAACGAACGTACTTCGCATCACAAACCGTGGCAATCGTGAATAACGAACTTGATAGACGCGAAGATAGAGCATAGATTAGTATTTAAAGAACTAACCGCATAGACGTGTATGGAAAAGAGCGTGTTAGTAATTGCAATACTCGTTTCAGCAGGAATTGTTGTAGGACTAGCACTTAATACGCCTGAAACTGTTCAAAACGCACCCCCGGGACTTCTTGAATGTGGTCAAGAACGCCCACATGAATATAAGTTTGATGAAATCTCAGGTTACTCTGAAAATGCAGATGAAGCTAAGGCGAAGGAAGCATGCGTTAGGTCTGCTTTTGTATTCGTAATGCCTTAGGAGTATGTTTGTGTCTGGAATGACTGTGATGAAGGGTGTTGGAATGATGTGAAGGATGTTGAGGCAGATATTACGTACGACTGCACTAATGAAATATTAGAAAATAAGCGATGGATGTGCACCTGTACACTAAAACCAAAAAAAGACTCAGAGTATATTTTAGTAACCCACATGTGTACTCCATGTGAAGATGAAGATTGTCTTTCGTGTAATGTAGAAGATGATTCAAAATTGGTTACTGGTAGAGGCTAAATTAATTGCTATCTATGGCTCTTTACTTTCATGATTCTCCTCATTACTGCCTAGTTAATAACGAGCTTGATCACCGAGACGATGCTTAGATGATTATTTATAGTCCTGCGCGTTTTTTAAGCTATGAGAAGTAAATTGTATTCTTGGAATATAGTTTTGAATATACTACTTCTAGCGATTATTCCTGGCTTCTTTCTAATGGGCCTGTTTCGCTCGAGTGGCGCACTTGGCGATTGGGCGTTACTGAATTCAATACTTGTGCTTTTCTTTGCTATTCCAACGCTCATCCTGGTGAATTGTGGGCTATCCATACTACACCTTAGGATAATCAAAAAAAATTCTTTGACTGAAGGCAAGAAAGCAGCGATAGCAGGCATTGTAATTTCGCTGCTTGTCCTTATTTTTCACATTTGGTTCTATATCAGTGCAGCGGCTGCTTTTCCAACATAGATAGCCCTTACCGACGACAAACCAATAGCGCTTGTCTACTATAACAATCATTAAAAACCAATCCTAATTGCTTTTTATCATGGTAAAGGGTGTCTCAGCCAGGTTTGTAACGTACGAGGAAACAGTTCCTAAACTTCTCAAAATAATCAAATTCGATGATGAACTTAAGAAACACGAGAAAATCGTGTTTAAAGTTGATTTAAGCGAAGATCCGGTGGGTGGATCTCAAAAAGAGTTTGTTGAAGCGGTGATTAGATATGCCGTCATGCATAAAGCACCGGGTGCAGAAGTAGCTCTTGCTGAAGGGGCTGACGGGGAAGATACGATGGAACTTTTTGAGCGACTTGGTTATTCAGAACTTGCCGAAAAGTACGGTATTGGCCTTATTGACCTAAACCAATCAGAAGTAGAAGAAGTTACGAGTCCCCGGTTTCTCCGATTTGACAGCATTAAGTTTCCAACTACACTCAAAGATTGTTTCCTCATTACACTCCCGCTTCTTCGACCAGATGATGAGTTGCAAATGACTGGTTCACTAGCCAGCATGCGCGCAGCATTTCCTGCAAGACATTACAAAGGATTCTTCACAAAGCGAAAAAGCAAGATTGCAAGCATACCTGCAAAGTATCAGATTCATGATATCATCCAATGTCGCGCACCAGACTTTACCCTTACTGATGCCTCACAACACGGCTATATCCTCGCAGGCCATGCAATGCCGATGGATCAACAATCCGCAAAACTCTTAGGTATGGACTGGCGCGATATCACCTACTTGCACCTTATGGATGACTCAGAGCACACGTCTGAACAAGAAAACGAAAACCCTATTAATGAGAAATAACTAGAAAGAGAATATGCTGAAATATCAGCAATGAGGAGTTCAAAGTGAAAAAATCAATACGACTAATTATTGCAGGTTCTGTCCAACCCGTATTTTTTAATCAGTTCATCAAAGAACATGCTGACAAACTAGGCGTTAAGGGATTTATCAGGAGTAAAGATGCTGGCAATGTAGAGATTTTTATTGAAGGAACAATTGATGCAGTCAATCAAATGATTCCTATTTGCAAACGCGGACCGCAACACGCACAAATTCGGTCTGTTGAGGAACGCGCAGAACACTTCCAGGATTTTAAGGATTTTAAGGTTCTTGGTTTTTGAAGCAACAACGTCTTTGAGGCCTCAAGATTTGAAGCAATCAAATCTTGACGTTTTAAGGTTCTTGGCATCTAATAGAAATTATTAAATTCGGGTAACCACCTAGGATTTAATGAAAAACGAAAAAACTAGCGTACTAGATAACCTCAATGGAATCTATACAGAAGAGCGAGCCCAAGAAATTGAACAAGAGATTAAAGAAACACGTAATAGGCACAAACTAATGCATTCAAATAGGAATGTAAAAACACTCCAAACATATTAGAATTCTAAAAATTAAAAATTAAAATAAAAAATCGAGGAATTAATTTTCTTCTTCCTCTTCTTCTGACTCTTCTTCGGAGTCATCATCCTCTGATTCTTCATCTTCTTCTGAATCGTCGGATGATTCTTCTTCAGAACCGTCATCACTGGATTCCTCTTCTTCGGATTCTTCTTCCTCAGAGGATTCAGTTTGCTCTTGATTTTCTTCTTCTTCTGGCATTCTCTTTTTTGACCCCCTTGTACTTGTGAGGGAGTCAATATTCCACCCTATAAAAAGCCTGTCTATCATCGGCCCGTGACAACGAAACGTATAATGGGCGTATACGGCTTCTAGCATAGGTTTTTAAAGGATTAGTCCCTCCGCCTTTGCATGGGACGACAGGAGCAGATTGTTAATGAACGTCTGCGTAAGGTTTCTGAGTTGCGAGAGAAAGGAGTGAATCCATATCCACAACGCTATGATGTAACGCATCATGCGCAAGACTTACAGAAAAAACACGCAAAACTCAAAGCAGGAACTGCTGCAAAACAAACTGTTTCTATCGCAGGACGAGTTATGACCTATCGTGATTTTGGTAAAATCGCATTTGGCGTACTACAAGATAGCTCAGGCACTATTCAAATCACGTTACAAAAAGGAAAAACATCTGAAGACCTGATGCAACTCTTCAAGAAATACGTTGACGCTGGTGACTTTGTAGGGGTAGCTGGAACGATTCATCGAACTGAACGTGGAGAATTAAGCGTTTTAGTTAAGAAAGCTGAAATTCTAACCAAGTCAATCTTACCATTACCAGAGAAATGGCATGGGCTTCAAGAAAAAGAAGAGCGATACAGAAAAAGATATCTTGATTTAATTATGGACAGTGATGCACGGAAGCGATTTGCAACTCGAAGTACGATTATCAGTTCACTACGAGCGCTCCTCATTGATGAAAACTTCTTAGAAGTAGAAACTCCAACACTCCAATCAGTGTACGGAGGAGCTTCAGCAACACCATTCACTACTCATCTTAATGCTCTTGATATCGACTTATTCCTCTCAATCTCCCCAGAACTCTATTTGAAACGACTTATCGTTGGAGGATATGATCGAGTATTCACCATCTGTAAAAACTTTAGAAATGAGGGAATTGATCGTGAGCACAATCCTGAATTTACCATGATGGAATATTATGCAGCATACAAAACGTACGAGTACCACATGGAATTCACTGAAAAACTCTTTACTAAACTCAAGAAAGCACTCAAGACAGGCGAAACCATAGAATATTACGGTCAGAAGATCAGCCTCAAAACCCCTTTCAAACGAATCACCTTCCAAAAACTCATGCTCGAACAAACAGGGATTGATATCAACAAAGAATCGACATTCGATACACTCGCAAAAGCTATCAAAAGTAAAAAACTCAAAGGAGTAGATATTGCAGGATGCAAGCACTACGGAGCACTTCTTGACGAATTATACAAACGAATCGTACGACCAAACATTATCCAACCAACATTCCTCACGCACTATCCAGTAGAGATGATCGCACTCGCAAAACGAAATGAAGATGACAAATCAAAGATTAACAGTGTGCAACTCATCATTAACGGCGCAGAAATAATGAAAGCCTACGATGAATTAAATGATCCAATCGACCAAGAAAACAGATTACGAGAACAACAAGAACACCTCGCAGCAGGTGATGATGAAGCAATGCCTATGGACGAAGACTTTATTACCGCGCTCAAACATGGGATGCCGCCAACAGCAGGGTACGGAATGGGTATTGATCGACTCACAATGCTCTTTACAGGACAAGACTCAATACGAGACGTTATCCTCTTTCCATTCATGCGTCCAGAAACACATTCGAAACATTCGAACAAAAAAGTAAAAGGAGGTACAAAATAATGGCAGAAGCAGAACTTATTGTTAAGAGTAAGGTAAAAGCATGTGTTAAGGACTGTAACGTATCAAGCGATGTTGCAGAGCGACTCAACGAGCTCGCAAATCAACTCGTTCACAGCGCAGCAGACCGAGCAGATGCTAACGGCCGAAAAACACTCCAAGGCAAAGATGCTTTCATTGGTAAAAAATCAGCTAAAGAAATGATCGTAGTTAAATCTAAGATTAGAGATGCAGCTGGAGAACACAATGTATCAGCAGACTTTGCAGAAGCACTCAACGAGATGCTTGTTTGGACAGTACAGCAAGGCGCAGAACGCGCTAAAGCAAACGGTCGACGAACACTACAAGCTCGTGATCTTTAAATCATAATACAGGAGTCCGGGAAGTAACGCTTATATAGTATTTTCAGACTTATGAGTGTATGGCCCGGCTCCGTCTTTTTTTTGCATTATCCCTTAGTCTTTTCTTTCTTATTCAAACCGTGAGTGCACTCTCAGTACTCAATATTTATGTTGACAGTTCAGGAACAGCACTCATCCTAGGGGAAACAGACCTTTCAGAAGGACTCCCTACAAATATCCAGATAAGCGATATGGGAGAAGTAACTGGCAGCACTTCAGCACTCACTTCTAAAAATGGAGAAGTCTGGACATTCTCACTTGATTTGCCTGAGACTGACATGACCGTCTTTCTACCACCTACTGCTACCATAACCTCAATTAGCGGAGGGGAAATCTCACTATCTGGAAGCCGAATAGCAGTGTACGCTTCAGACGCACTCCAAGTAACGTACGTACTTGGGAGTGGAGAACTAGCAGTAGAACCATTTCCCCTAGCACTCCTCGGGTGGATACTAGTCGGGGCAGTAGCACTCATCGCCCTAGTCTTTTTACTCAACTGGTTTAATAGAGAAAATAAAATCAGACTTCCAAAACTCAGACCACATCCAGTGCACCAGCATAAAGCAGCGCATGATAAAATCGAATCATTACGTGGAGTTCTTAATGAACGAGAACAGCAAATCGTTGATGAACTTAAAAGCCTTGGTAAAGTTAAAAGTTCCTACTTACGTCGAACAGTCGATATACCAAAAGCATCATTCTCACGACACATCCAAGAACTAGAACGTAAAGGCATCATTAAGAGAACAGGCGAAGGCCGGAACAAGTTCGTGGAATTAATTAGATAAGGTCCACCTACTCGTTCCACTTACGTTCCAGATGACTTACATAAAGAATTAATTTCTTGATTTTGCATGACAGATGTAAGGGGGCAACCCACCATGAAGAAGCAGATTTTAGTTGCATTAGGCGTAGTTGCATTACTCGCACTCATACTCGTGCCACTTGGCATTGCACAGTTTGGAAAAACTCCAAGCACGATTGCTACAACAACAGAAGATGCTGCAGTACAAACTACAGGAGGTAGTTCACAATCAGTATTTGATGACTCACGCAGCAATTCAGTACTTGAAAACGTACTTGATAGCACAACGAATGTAGATGCTGATGAAGCAGATGCTATCGCACAAGCACTCTTCGAAGGAACAACAGATCGTATCGAACAAGCTATTGAAGATGGCGTTCTCGTCTGGAAGGTACGTATCACTGCTGATGGACAAGAAGCTAATGTACGCATTGATGCAGACACTGGCGAAATTGTACGATACCGTGTTGAAGATGCTATTGGTTCAGAATTTGAATTTCGAGACGATTCATTCGATGATAGTTTTGATGACTCATTAGACGACAATAGCAACGATGGCGCCTTAGAGTCAGTTGTTGACAGTACAACACCTATCAGCTCTGATGAAGCAATTAGTATTGCACTCGCAGAGTTTGAGGGGACAGTCGACCGAGTAGAGCAAGAGTTCGAAGACGGCATCCTTGTCTGGAATGTACGTATTGACAGATCAGGAGACGTTGAAGCAGACATTCGTATTGACGCACAAACAGGCGACATTGTACGATTTCGAATCAAGTAATCGCCACTTTTTATTTTATTTTATTTTTTAACCAACAATAGGTTCCGGAATTAGGTTCCGAAAACGTTCCAGAGGACTTACATAAAGACATCTAATCATACTCAAGTAACCACCTCATGCTTACAAGAGCTCAGAAATGAGTACTTGAAACAAAGCTGAAAGGAGGACAGAAAACACATGACACAACGAAACAGAACACTCGGCGTGATTGCGATACTCGCACTCCTACTTGGAAGTGTATTTTCCGTAGGAATTGCTAGTGCCGCATCAGGTAAAGGCAAATTCGGTACTGACAATGATGACAATGACTTTGAAGAAGATGATTTTGAAACAAACAATTTCTTTTCAGCTCGCGAACCAATCCCAGTAACTGATTTTGATGATAAAGACGTGGAAAAAGGTGACGTGAATGAAGACGAATCAGTCGACATCTTAGACTTCACCATGCTCTCCCACTTCGTTACTGGTAGTCGTAACTCAATAAACAATGAAGTAGCAGCTGACTTTGACGATGATGGATTTATCACTTGGTACGATGTTGTAAAACTCGGTAATTACTTGTTTATGAATAATGATGTAGTGCTCTTAGGAGATGCTAATGATGACGGCAACGTTGACATAGCAGACATTGCAGTACTCGGACAGTATGTGAATAAACGCCATATAATGGTTGACTTAGAAAACGCTGACTATAACGAGGATGGTACCATAGACAATGCTGACCGAATCGCATTACAAGACTACTTATTTGGTGAAGACGGCCCTATCTCAAAACGATTTGAGGACAAAGCACGAGTACGAGTACAAGATGTTACGAAAGTTTTGAACAGCATCCGTGAACACGACAGTGAAGGATTTAGTTTCCCAGTCATCCAATATACTGGCTACAGTGATGACCATGACGGCATGAAGTTTGTACTTTTTGAAAAACGAAGTACGAGCGACCCAACCGCTGAAGATATTATTGTAACAGACCGTTACTTTTCAGGAACTATTGGTCTTGCTAACGGTGTACGCTATTCACTCGAAGGCGACGCACTAGATGCGCTAAACGTATTTGCACAAGACGATACAGCAAACGCTGCAGGAACAGTAGCTGTTGACTTCGAAGATGAAGTACTGAGCATAATCATTGATAGTGAAGAAACACGGTACTCATTAGACGATGTTGATCGGAAAGCAATTAAAACACAAGGTATTGGAGCAGTTATTGCACCTATTGCTAAGAGCCAAAACTCAGGCAAAGGTAACAATGACCTCTCTGTCCGCATTCGCGAACGAGTAGATGATGACACTGGCGAAACACAGCTTGAAATTAAAGGCAAAGGACTTGACACTAGTCAAGGCCAAAGCTTTTGGAAGCGACTCGTATCGTGGTTTAGATTCCAACGAAACTAACTACAACTAGCTTTATTTTTTTATTTTTTTATGTGTCAAAAACCTTGCAATATAGGTTCTTGAGCACCAAGATTTGTTTTTTCCACAAATCTTTTGTTTCGTTTATTTTATATACACCCTCGCCTCATTATCAATATGGGTAAAGCATTCATTCTTTTTACGTTAGCATTACTAGTTATTGTACCGCTTGCAGTCGCTAAATCGGCGTTTGAATATGAGTATCGTGTAAAAGATGATGGCGAAATTCGTGAGCGCATTTCACTCTCAGGTGATGAAGCAACTATTTTACCAGGAGTAAAACCACCGGTTGATGAAGAAACAATTATTCCAAGCATTACAGGACGTGTTGTTGATGAAGATTCCGACGTAATATGGAGAAAAGGAGCGCTTTCGCCTGAAATTGTAACAGGTGAAGGGACTACTATCACGAAAGCAACACGTATCCCTGAAGCCAGTAGTATTTTAGACCCTAAAGATGCTGCCTTGCGCGTTCCTTTCAACTATGATGAATACACAGCACTTATTCCTTCTCAAAAAGAAGATGCACTGCACTTTCCAACCATTGCATACTACGGATACGGGGATGCTTTCAAATTTATCGTGTTTGAACAACGAAGCGTTGTTGAAGATGACACTACTGCAATTACTCGTTCTTTCTCTGGGCGACTAGTAATTACTGATTCGCAACTTCCTGAACAAGAATTTACGCTGGACGGTGAAGAACTACGTTCCTTAGTATTATTTGTTACTGGAGAACAAGTTGGGACTGCATCCTTTGATTTTGAGAACAACAAACTCAGTATTACCGCATACAATCAAGAATTTTCATTTACTATCTTTGAAGCTGCTCGCGCACCAGTTCGAGAACGAGAAGGGGTTGACCCAGAACTCGTGATTGAAAAAAGCGGAGATATTCCAACTGCGCAAGAACGTGAGCAGTTTGAAAAAACATTGCAGGACGCTGTTGCTGCAGTTGATGAAAAAACCGAACCAGCAGTTCGAAAAGCTGGAGAGAGTGCGAGCGAAATAACTGACATTTCACAAACAGAAATTCAACCTGGATTCTTAAGTTGGATTCGAAGCAAACTTATTGGTTTTTGGGGCTAAAACCCACTTTTAAACATAGATTTACCTTATAAAGTTCGGATTAAATAATCTTTGGAAGAAACTTTTAAATAATGAAAAGATTATTTCAAATCAAGAAAGTCTGGGGATAAGAGGTGATATACTGATTCTCAAAGACACTTTACTAGAGATAACTCAATGTGTTAACAATACACGAAAAACGACTAGCAATAGTAGCTTCAATATGCGCAATAGTAATAGTCGGAACAGTCTTAGGTGCAAATAGTGCGACAGCACCAGACCTAGCACCACGTTACGATGCAAAATCGCAAGACACACTCTCTAAATTTGAGAGAAGTAAAGGCACTGCGGGAGATGTTAACAATGACGGACGATTTGATATTGCAGACCCACGAGATCTTGCAGCACACTTGAGCGGAATAGGCAAGGCAACTAATTATGAAAACGGCGACTTTAATACTGACCGAGCAATTGACGGACGAGACGTTCGTGACATGCTTATCGCTCTTGAACGAGTCTACTTGTCTAATACCCTTGAACCAGGATTAGAACAGGAAATCGTCTATCTTCAAGGCACAGGCATCCAACCAATGCCATGGGAATGTAATGGACCATTTATTCGAGGTGATGCAAACGATGACGGTACAGTGAATCTTGCAGATGTAGTAACAATGCTTGATAATTTATTCGTAATTAATCCACCATACCAGCCAACACCACGAAACTGTCGGGACCAAGTAGATGCAAACGACAATGAAGGTTATAACATAGCAGATCCTATCACCGTTGCAATCTCACTCTTCCCCATTACAGGACAACCACCAGTTAGTATTCCGGAACCAAACGTGCTTGGACATGATGAAGACGCATACGGAGCGCTAGCTTGTAATGGAGTAGATGAAGATGGCGACTGCCCAGGAGACACTAACGGAGATGGAGTAGTTTGTAGTTATGGCGATATTGGCGTTGACGAAGGAGAATGTAAAGTGCGTTATGATGCCCATATCGGAGAAAGCATTGGTACAATTGGCCCAACACTCCTTACTGAACTTGACTTTGAAGCAATACTAACATCTGGAACATTCGCTGGGTCAACAACCACACAAACAGTAGAGCTAGCGAATGCACCACTGCTATCATTCATTCACTTCAAAGATAATGACTTCTTTGATGAGGGACCAGCACTTGGGCTTGCGATAGATAATTTCGATGAACTATTCACTCATCGTATAACATTTAACCCGCCTGCTGTCGCCACAATTGCATCAGGATTAGACGAGTTTGCTGGTGAAACACTCACCACACTAGGACGAGACCTTTTTGTAGTCTATGCAGCTTACACTCCAAACAATTTGGTAATGGAACTTGTTGATCAAGATATTCAAGATACACTTAGCTTTGGATCAATCGGTAACTATAACCATAACGGACAAGCATTCCAAGTGCAAATCTCATTCATTTCCCCAACACAAGCCCAGTTTGTCGTTAATGGGGAAGTTACTGGCCCGCTTAATGAGCAAAATTCATGGACCCTAACAAATGATTACACCATTGTAGTTGATGAAATAATTGGTAATGACGTAACATTTGTCCTTGGACGAAATGAATATTACATGCAAAGCAATGGAGCCGATCTAGAAATTAACAGTATTGATGTAGATCAATTTACTGATTACAAATGGACCTCTTCATTTACTTACACTGCTACACCCACAACAATTGAGCTCTCTGAAATTGCGCTTCTTAACCGGGCCGATGATGAAGTTGTGTTTGGTTTCCCAACATGCACCCCAACAACACCCGGATGTGGAACGCCAACCTCTGGAAGTGCTACGGATTATCCATTAATTGACGCACTAGAGTTCACAATCACAAACGGGCTTGTACCAGGCGATTATGAAGAGCTTTCCATAGTGCCTGATGGCGATGATAGTTTTACGCTAACAGCACCAGTGACTGATGGAGTAGCAAGTCTTAATTTACTTTACAAAGACTCATCTGATACGTTTGCAGGCACCGGGTTAAATCCAGGCAGTTTACTTGCTAGCTCTATGATAAACACACTCTTTGTTGATGAAGACATTCACGATTGGTTTGTTGTATCGTATAATAATCCAGCAATAGAAGTACCCGAATCTTATGTTATGAAAATTGACAACATCGATGACAGTGATCCATTCAACCCGACAGTAACTCTTAGAAGTACCGCAGTGGGATCAAACGTACAAGTATCCCTACAAGTAGGAGAAACAGAGGATATTGGTGGGGCGGCAATAACGCTCAACTTTGCAGATGATAACACGGGAGAAATTCAACTTCAAGCGGCGAACCCTTACACTCGATTCGATAGGCTCTATACTAAAGAAGGTTTACGTGTAGACTTACCAGTCCAGTGTTCAACCGCTGCACCCCCCATACCAGAGTGTAACTTTAGCCCTGGAACTACATCAACATATGTACTAAACTTGAATTACGAAGCAGGTATTGCAGATACTGCAATTACGCTTGGAATAAATTCATTTGAGACTTCAGTCGTAGGGGTTGGACCGCAACCAGACTATGAAACATATGACAACACTGGTATTTATGAAGGATTTTCCCAAAGTGAAAATCCAATCAGGACATTCTATCATACGGGCTTCGATCAAGACTTTGTCGAAATTCTCTACTACTACCATGATACCTACGGTCAGATAACACTCAACGGAAGAGCTTGGATTTAACCATGTTAACAGTACACGAACGACGACTAGCAATCCACAATCAAAAGTCGATTTACACTATTACGACGATGGCGCACTTGTTGAAATATTCTTACTCGCATAACCAATAAATACTCAACTAGATTATTTCTGTAATGCCAAGCAACAAATCTAAAGGGTCACGTGTTGAGCGAGAATTACTCAAACTATTTACTGCGTCGGGTTGGCGGGCAGCGCGAGTTGCGGGCAGTGGCGTGCATGATGATTCACCGTGTGATTTAATTGCGGGAAAAATTGGCCGGAAAGGCTACGCTGTCGAGGTTAAATCAAGCAAGGCAAAAACAATTTACATTTCTAACGCGCAAGTCGAAGACTTCCTTGTATTCGCACATTCAATCGGGCTCAAACCAGTTATTGCAGTCAGATTTAATCGTGAAGGATGGCTATTCCTCGATCCAAAACACATGCGCGACACAGGAAAAAATTGGGCTGTTGATTTAGAACTTGCAAAAGAGAAAGGGAACAAATTTAGTCAATTCTTCGAGCGTTAACGCACTCGAGGCCATTCAACTTTCATAAGTTGAAGGTTTTGAAAAGCAATATATAAATAGCATCTTTCCGAAATAGTGTTGTAATGAAAAAATCAATTATGCTTCTAGGAGTGTTCGTAGCCATTGCGTTTGTTCTAACAATCTTATTCTTTCCCTCCAAAACGATATTATCAGAAAGAGAATTATCGAATCAAATAGGAATTGAAATGCAAGAACGAGCAGCAGAGATAACATTACCCGAATCTTATTCGGTCATGTTTACTACGAGCTCATGTCAGGGCTCACATTGCTTTACAGTAATTGATGAAACGTACACCTACGAAATTGCTAATGGAGCAGTTAGCACCTACTCAGGAAGTAAAGAGATGAGAGGCTATACGTCGCTTGATTGTACGTATGACTATGATACAATCACTGAAAGCGAATTATGTACTTGCTTTGATTTTCCAGAAACAGAACAAGAAATAAGCTGTGAACCTCACCCTTCAAAACGCGACGCACTAATCGATCTAAAACTGTTACTTGCTGAGGTGGAATCAGTGCAGCTGGAGACAGTGCGATATTCTCATAGACCCATAGGAGCAACTAAAGTAACACCCTCTGAGAATTCAGAGGATAAACCATTAGAAAATGCTTGGACACATTGTGAAACAAAACACGGCATTTCAGCACGTTATAACCCTGCCACAGAATCTTATGAAGTTGAGTGTTATCAGAATGGCTGTGAAATATCAGCCCAAGGAGTAACTGAATGTACTGAAGTAGAAGAGTACTGCATTAGTTATTACAGTGAAGAAAAAAGCACCTCCTTATGCTACAAAAATGATGTATTAGTATCAATAGAAACTAGCGAGGGAACATATACCCTTGTTTGATTTTCAAACAACTCCTTTTCCGAAACACATATTTATAAACTATAGTTGAACTATAGGAACATGGTTACAACAATACAGATTAGTGAATCACTCAAAGATAGGCTTGTAGCACTCAAGAGATCCCATAAAGACTCGTACGAAGATGTAATAGCTGCAGCGCTTAATCGTCAGGAAAAAGAACTAACAGACTATGAAAAAAATATGGCCGAAGGGTATATTGAGATGGCCGAAGAGACAATGAAAATAATGGATGAGTTCAAATATGCTGATGCAGAGATAGATTGGGAGTGGGATGGAGATCTTTAGAGGCGACATTATAGTTGCTAATTTTGAACCAATCATTGGTTCTGAACAAGGAGGTGTTCGACCAGCATTAGTTATTCAAAACAATCTCGGAAATAAATATGGTCGAACAACCATTGTTGCCCCCTTAACGACAACCACCTACCACCAAAAACATCCAACACGCGTGCCAATCAGCAAAAAGGAATCTAAACTCAAAAAAGATTCAACAGTTTTGCTCCATCAAATACGGGTTATAGATAAGCGAAGAATTGGAAAACGAATTTCACGCATACCAATACACATACAGTATAAAGTTGATTCCGCGATTAAAGAAAGTCTCGGCCTTGCCTAAATATTTGCTTCGCCAGGCTTCCACTCAACAGGGCATAATCCGCCAGTCTTGAACGCTTTTAGAACTCTAAGTGTCTCGTCAATAGAACGACCAACGTCGTGGTGTGAAATAACCGCGTATTTGAGTTCGTTCTCAGGAGAGATAATGAAGGTCCCACGCAAAGCCTTACCATCCTCTTCAAGCACGTTAAACATATTTGCAATCTTATGAGTTGTGTCGGCAATCACTTCAAACTTAACCTCTGGCAAATCACGCTCAAACCAGGCCTTGTGGGAGTGTTCTGAATCAGTTGAACATCCTAAAATAACAGCATCTTCCTTCTTGAATTCCTCTTCAAGCTTTGCAAACCCACGAATTTCTGTCGGACAGACAAACGTGAAGTCACGCGGATAAAAGAATAATACCTTCCACTTCTTGCCGTGATCAGTTAACATTTTCTTCACAAACTCACCGTTATGATAAGCAGTATATTCAAAATCTTCAACTTGTTCGCCGACTTTCATTGTGATAACACGCATTACTAGAACTTTAAAAGTGTTGTGGAAACGGTGTTTACAATACTTCTTCCCCAATCTTTCGTAGAATATTTGTTATTTCAGCAATGACTTTTTGCTGGCTTTTTTTGTCAGACATACGAACGAATTTGATGAGGAGCGTAATTAGTTCTTCTTTTGAGAATACCTTGAGCTTGTGCTCATCGACAAGAAAATAGAATCTGAATCCTTTGTACTTGAGTTCTTTTATCGCAATGCCCCCAACACGACCAACCGGTTTGCCTTTGTGCGGATTATCGCCTAATGACTTCATCAATCGAAACACTTTGATAGATTCACCCTTAAACTTAGCGAACACTTCTTCGCGTAATTCCTTGACTATTTCGACTCGGGCCATCGTCGCTTAGCCTCTTTAATTGCCTCTTCAATAGGTACGCTGTCCTCAGACGACATTAAGAATTCTCGTAGCTGCGTTTTTACCGCCATTTCGTAGAGTCTTGACAGTATTGTGTCATAGCTCTCGCCTTTGATGCCAAACGAGGCAATTTTCTTCTTGGTCGCGTCAGATACTTGAATTGTAGTGGTTCCCATTTTGTACGTTCTCTCGTGAAGTGGGAATTATCCAGGAAGGACGGTTCCCATACTATAATTGCTATAGGAGCTATAGTATTTATAGTTTGGTATTATACAAAAAACACATAGAGAAACGTTAGAACACCAGTCACTGCAACTTCAAGCAATGGCGAAATGCCAACCCCGAAAATTGTAGGCATTTTTGTAGAATACTCCCATCGTTTCATTCTAAGAGATAGTTTTTCATCGGTAAATGAAAACAATATGGCCAAACAAGTAAAGAAGATGAGTTGCGGCGCATTTGTTAGAATATTCACTGTACCAAATACAAGCGTGCTCAAAAGGAAAAATACAACTATCCACACACCATCTTTCAACGAAGCACCGAGCACGGAAGGAATGTATTTTTTAACTGATTCTCGCAAACACGTCACATAGAGTTGACTGTGCACTACTTCCCAAACAAGATTAAGCAAAAACGCAACAAGAAAGATTTCTATTGTGATAAGCAACATACATACTACAGAAGATTAGAGATTATAATCGTTACGTCGCCTGAACACGTTTTTGATTAATGTACTCGTATGCTGAGTGCGCGCCAATACATCCTTCTGCTACGCCCGTAATTAATTGTTTGAATGGTGTGTCAGCACAATCGCCAGCTGCGAACACGCCTTCAACGTTTGTCCGCGCTTCCTTATCAGTAACGATTTCTTTCTTCCTATTACGCTTCACACCAAGCGTTGCTGCAAGTTCAGTGAGTACTTCGTGACCAATAGCGACGAATACCCCTTGCATCTCCATTTCTTTCTTACCCTTGTAGGGTTTTGTAAGTTCAATAGACGAGACTAATTGCTCTCCTTTAATCGCTGCAATCTCAGTTCCTTCAATCACTTCAATGTTTTTTGCGTCCTTAACGCGCTGAGCATTAATTGGTTCTGGATGGAGTGTTGAACGTGCAATAATATAGACTTTCTTCGCGTGTTCAGCTAACACTAACGCATCTTTCGCTGCAGAGTCAGACCCGCCAACAATGCATGTAATCTTATTTCTAAAGAGCGGTGCATCACACAACGCACAGTACGCAATACCTTTATGTTCGAATTCTTTCGCGCCAGGCACTGATTCAGGCAATTTCTTCCATTTCGTACCTGTTGCAATCATAATTGCTTTTGACGTGTAGGTTCCCTTATCAGTTTTAACCGTGAATCCCTTCGCTGTCTTTTCAGCAGTGTTAGCTTTCTCTTCTTTAATCGTCACAAGATCATACTCGCGAGCATGCTCTTCAATTTTTTGTGCAAGATCAGGACCAGAGATTGATTTGAACCCAGGATAATTCTCAACTAAGTGCGTCGTCGTAATAACACCGCCCACTGGTAACTCCGCCATGTGCGAGAAGCCTAAACAGAGCGATTTAAGCCCTAAACGAGCTGCATACATTGCTGAAGCAAGGCCAGAGCCACCGGCGCCAATAACAATATAATCATACTTTTCAGTTACCATTTTACTTAATCTTTAATGCTTTCTTGAGTGCGTCCTCATCAAACCCAATGATAATCTCACCATCAACATCTATGACTGGAACGCCCGTTTGACCTGATAATTTCACCACTTCCTCAGCCTTCTCAGGATGCTCAGTAATGTTAACTTCAGCGTACTTCACATCGTGCTCCTTAAACCATTCCTTAGTCTTTTTACACCATGTGCATGTACTCGTCGAATAAATTGTTACGTTCATAGTTTACTCCTCCTTATTCGCTGAAATACAAACAGTTATTTAAACATTGCGTGGTCAGGGTTAACAGAATGGACAAATCACTCAAAGACTTCTTAGACAATAACAAAATTACGTATGAGGAATTCACACACCCAGCTATCTTCACCGTTGCAGAAGGGAAGAAGCTAAAAGAGAACCTTCCAGGACTGCACTGCAAATGCTTGTTTCTCTATGATGAGCAGAAACGCTACTACTTACTCGGTATGCAGGCTAACGCACGATGTGATTTGAAAGGATTGCGCAAACAACTTGGTGTCAAGAAACTCCAGTTTGGGAGTGAGGAAAAGCTCTGGGACTATCTTAAAGTTAAACCAGGCAGCGTAAGCATCTTTGCAATGATACATGCTGAAGACAAGGTCAAACTCTTGCTCTCTAAAGAAGTGTGGGATGCTGACAAAGTAGGATTTCATCCGAATGTGAATACTGCTACTATCGTGGTCGATCATGCAAACCTAGTTAAATGTGTTGAAGCACTATCTAGAACGTTTGAGATAGTTATAGTATGAAAGATGAAAAAGAATTACAGGCTTTTGTTTTTGAAGCACAAAAAGAATGTATGAAACAAATTTGGGATAATGAATATGATGAAGTCTGGGAAAGGGTTTAGTAAACGAGAAGTCACCGTCATTATCTTTATGATTGCATTTTCGCTCGGGTTTTCCTATGCGTTTGATTATACCCCCGTACAACCAGAAGGACCACTCGCGTGCTTTGACGACACGTGCTTCACAATTGAAGTTGTTGATACACCTGAAACACGACAAGTCGGCCTCATGTACCGCGAGTACCTTGCGCCTGACAGCGGGATGTTATTTATCTTTGAAGAAGAAGCAATTTATCCATTCTGGATGAAAAATACTTTGATAGAACTCGATATGATTTGGATGAATGCAGATTATGAAGTCGTCTACATTGCTCGAAATGTACCACCGTGCGAAGTTGAACAATGCCCCTCATATAACCCTGGTGTTGCAGCATTATACGTTTTAGAAGTTGCAGGCGGGCGTGCTGCAGAATCTGGAATTACCGTCGGTGATACGATGTACGTACGTTATTCTTAGCGTAAAATTTAAAAATTAAACTTGTATATATCATTTTATCATGGTATCCCCCAAATATAATTGGAGAAATTTTAAGGGTGAATCAGCAGACGACTTAGAAGCATTTGGTATTAGCGCCGATATTCCTGACCTTCATGCAATCAATACACATTCCGCATTTGAAGATCCTCGAGGGGAAAAAACTCTTGGTACTTTAATTAATGAGGGTGAAGTCACTGCCAGGGAAGTATACACTCGTGCCCATACCCCCTATGGTGGGGAAACCCAAGTAGGAAAAGATGAACCTTTTGATTATGCAGGTACAATTTCACGTGCGCATGAACGAGACACTCATAGAACGAGGGAAATATTTCGTAGTCTTCTAGAAGATGGAAAGAACAAAGACCATGCAAAATTCCTCGGAATGCTCTATCGGAATGCGTCCCCTGCAGCTTATGAAGAAGCTCGAAAAGACCTTCGTGATGAACCCTATCGACCGGATTTTGGAAAAGAGGATACAGGCATATTAAAATTAAAGGCAAAACTTGATGCTAAACTTGACATGTCGTATGACAACGAATAAAACAGTTTCATTTCTGCAAGAATAATTAATTAGTTTTTATCAACAATACACTAGCATGAAAAAACATCATGCATTACTAATAACGGGACTATTCATGTTACTCGTACTTGCAAATACATTTATCTTTTCCCAGGCATTTACTGATTCCCGAGAAGCAGTCATTATCCTCAACGTCCTTGATGGCGATACAGTAAAACTTGAAGATGGGCGTAGTATTCGCATGCTTAACATTAATGCTGCAGAAAAAGGACGTGCTCATGCAGATGAAGCAACAACATACCTCAAACAATATGAGAACACGACAGTCTTACTTGATGCTGCTGGAACCGGGCAGTATGGGCGAACACTCGGAAGATTATACACGCAAGATAACATATACATCAACTTAGAACTTGTTGCACAAGGACTCGTGCACGCGTATCTTGTTGATGATTCTGAAACCCGTGATTTTTCAGAAGTAGAGCAAATAGCTATTGCTCAGGGAAAAGGGCTTTGGCAACACTCCCCCCACTACGAGTGCTTAGACGTAATGCTCAATTATGTAGAAGAATTTGTTACTCTAACCAACTATTGTCAAACAAACATGACTGATTGGACGCTCAAGGATTTATCGACGAGAAACTATAAATTTAAGAAGAATACACCTGCTTCTTTTACACTCTATTCAGGCAATGGCATTGATACAAAAACAGAATACTATTGGGGGCGTGGAAGCGCCTGGAATGATGATGGCGACGCGATATTTATTCGTGATGCTGACGGTTTGCTTGTGTATTATGAGCAGTACTAGTGCACAACCCGAAGACATCACAATAGTAGAAGTAGAAAGTAATCCTGCAGGAGTAGATAGTGGGAACGAATGGGTAGAATTGTATGTTCCCCAAAATCTGAGCGCTTCATTCTTCGTACTAGAAAATAATGATGGCGATACCATAGAACTCACAGGTAATTTTTCAGCAGGCTACTTTGTATACACATTTGAAAGCGGATGGCTTGATAATAGTGATGAAAAAGTAATGCTTAAGCTACTTGACGTTGTAGTGAGTGAAACCCCTGTATTTGCAGATAGCGATAATGATGAGTCAACACTACAATTGTGTGGTACTGAATGGATTGAAGCACCACATACTCCCGGAACTGCAAATGACTGTCCTGAAGAACCAGAGGAAACTGCCCCTGAAGATACAGTAGAGTCCGAACAAACCACTACAGAATCTGAAACCACTGATGAAGAGCCCGAAGATGAAGTACAAGCAGAGAATGAAGAAACTGATGAACCTTCAAGCACTACTACACACTCTCCCGAACCACTACAACTTGAGCGTAAAGAAAGCTCAGCTGTACAAGAACAAGGATTTATCATTGAGCGCATCCCCACACAAAACCAACCAATAATTCTGAATGAACCAGTAGAAACAGCACCTATCCAAGAGACAACCTACCTCTCCCGTGATGGACTGGTACAACGACTCATGATTGGAGGGTTTATTTTTCTCCTTATTGTCCTCGTAAGCCTTATTATCTTACGGAGAACATAAACATTTATATACGAATGAAATAATTTTTTCATAATGAAAAGAGGGGCATTAGCATTAATTATAATCGGACTCGTTCTTGTAATGCTTGGCATGATTAGCATAGGCATAAGCCCAACAGGATACGTCGTTAGTGAAGACGTGCAAAAACAAATTGATTCTATACTTGCTACAAAAAATGTAGAGTCACGAGCAACAGTTGCAACAGCACCAACAACAGAAGGGACTGCAGTACAAGCACAAACATTACCTGAAGCAGAAGAAGAAGAAATAATCAAGCAAATAACCGCAGTACAACGAGGAGAAACGAACATTGTTACTCGAACATTCCGTAAATTTTTCAGAAATAAACTTGATGCCGACGGTGATGGAGTAGTCGCTCTTAGTGATGCAGTACTTTTTGTGAAAGAACGTAATTATGCAGCTGCAGAACAAGTCTTTGAAACAATGTATGGTGGAGAGCCACTCGTATACCAATTATCAACGGGGCAAGATACAACTACGTTTACAACCAAAGGCCTAAGCGGTACCTATGAACAAACATTTATTCCGCTCCAAACAAACTCCTCAGGCAATAGCACTAACAGCACGGGCGGTAGCTCATCAAGCAGTGGCAGCAGCTCAGGTGGAGGAACACCAGGAGGACTTCCAATGCCCCCAGTATGTACAGGCACATTTGTAAGAGGTAATGTGAATAATGACCAACTATCTCTTATTGATATTGCAGATGTCATTTACGCACTAGAATTCTTATTCCAAACTGGAAACGCACCCCCATGCGGTGACATTGCAGACATCAATGATGATAACGTACTTGACATTAGCGACCCAGTCTACTTACTCGGATACCTCTTTGGAAATGGAGGGCAACCATACGAGCCATTTCCAACCACTGGCTATGACGAACAAGGAGAAGGAGCATTAACAGGATCACCATGGTCACTTTGTGATGGAATAAATAATGACGCAGCAACTGGCGACTTACTCTGTGATGAAGGAGAAGGATGCCCAGGACCTAATGGATGTGGTATGGGCGGTGGCAATCCGACAAATAATACTAATAGCACTAACTCAACCAACCCAACAATGCACCTCGAATGTGTCGGACTTCAATGCTTACCAGTACCAGGCGCAGGAGCAAACTTATGTGCAACAGACTTTGACTGTATGAATACTACGAATACGAGCTTGCCAGATTTAGTTGTAGCATTTAATACAACAGTACTAAATCCAAGCACTAATAGCACTAATGGAACAGTGTTAGTAGGACTCGTAGTTACAAACGTCGGTCAGGCAAGTGCAGGACCGAGCCAAACAAGTCTTGCAATAGCACTTTCAGGATCACTTTACTCGCAAGAATCACTTGCTACACCAGCCCTCACGCCCGGAGCTTCAGCATCTCTCTTTTCAACACTCTCTTCATTCCCTGGAGGATCATATACTACTGATGCTTCCGCAGACGCAGGACAGGCAGTTGCAGAAAGTAATGAGAATAACAACGACGCAACAGGTAGCTTCATAGTACCCTAACCTTTAAAATAGCAAGTATTCTATAGAACCCATGAGTAAAAAGATTCAGGCACGATTAATTATTGAGATTATGGGACGCCCACCAGAGCATATTGCAGAAACCCTACAAACACTCGTTGTGCGACTTGGTTCTGAAAACGGAGTGAGTATTCTTGAAAAGAGTTTTTTTGATCCTCAACCACTAGAAGATACTGATAATCTCTTTACTGCCTTCGCAGAAGTAGAAGCAGAGTTTGAGAACACACAGTCATTCTTTGGGATTGTATTCAATTACATGCCTGCTAATGTAGAGATATTATCACCGAAAGAACTTAAGACGAGTAGTGCTGAACTCAGTGAGCTCTCAAACTTTATTTTACAACGACTCCACCAATACGATGCAATAACAAAACGTGTTGTGGGAGAACGAGATATTTTACTACGTCAAGTGAAGCACTTGCAAGGCAAAGGCCCTGGACCAGAAAACGCTACGAAAAAAGATACCCCTGCTAAAAGCACATCAAAACGTAAAGGCTCTAAGAAAAACACTAAGAAATCTTCTAAGAAGAAGTAGGCTTTCTTGGTGGCGGCATTGCTTCCTTACTCATTTTATTCTTTCGAGGACCATTACTCTTTGTTTTTAGGTATCTCGCAACGATAATGATGAGAACGATTAAGACTATAGAAGCTATGAGCCACCCAATAACTACCCCGATTCCTTGCTCACCATCACCATCAAGACACTCCCCAAGACAACATTGTGAATAATCAAGTGAAGTAACAGTCTCCCCATCACAAGTTTGTGAACCCAAGCAATCATTACCACCGAGATCTTCATGACAGAGTAATTGTGCAGTTTCTGGAGGCTCTTCCCCAGTATACTCAATACTAATTGGGACATCAACAGAAATCTCCCCGTTCGAAATTCTAATAACTTCTTGAATTGGTTGGTTAGATTCGACAGGAGTGAGCAAAACATCAACCGTTGTACCAGGAGCAATGCTTGGAATAAAGGCCGGTTGAGCAGTTAATAGTGAATCATCATATACCACAACTACATTATCTATAGCGTCCGCGGTAGGATTATGAATGCTTAAAGTATAACTTTGTAGATTATCAATAACTACCAAACTATCAATCTGCTCAGGAACTACAGAGAAAATAAATTCTTCAGTGATAGTTTGATTTTGTTCCGAGGTTGTATTTTGAGCTGGACCCTCACCAAGTGATTGTCCAACATATACCGGCACAGTATACGCCCCAACAGTTACCCCCATAAACCCTATTGGAGTGCTTTCAGGAAGAGTAACATAGATATCATTCTCTCCAGGACTAATAGCCACCTCATTACCGCCAGCAGTAATAGTGCCTGGAAAGTCTTCGTAGGACGTATAGGTGAATTCTAGCACTGTGTCTGTAGCGCGAACAATCCCTGGTCGAATAGTCGCTACTGCGCTTTGATTTGTTACCCTAAATGAATCAGCAATATCCTCAAAAACAACTACTCCATTCGATACGGTTGCAACGTCGTGAACATACAACGTGTAATTGTTCTGACTACTTGGAGCAACACCCCATATAAACCATGAACTACCAAGCCGTTTCACCCCATATTCAAAAGGCACTTGCACATTATTACGCTTGAGTTCGATTTGATCAGGAGTGATTGGTTGCAACACAGCACCTCCAATTTCAACAATCATAGTTTCTTGCTGCGCATACGTTTCAGCAAGCGTAGTTGAGAGAGCTGTTACACCACTTACTGACATCAACACCAACACACACACAAATACTGTCCTATACATCATTCTATCGACTAATTTGCTTTAATTTTCTAAGTGTATCGTTAAGCTCTTTATCAGTGCGTGAATTTCTAGGCACTCTTCGAGCTGGTGGTGTGCCACGAGGCATGCCTGATTGCATTCTTGCAGGAGCAGCTCCAAAAGATGGAGGAGGACTATCACGACCAAAACCGCCAGGAGGCATCTTACCAGCACTTTTTGGAGGTTTCTTCTGGAATAATCGCCTCAAACGCTTTCTAAAGAGTAAGAGGATGAGCAACAGTACAATAAGAGCTATTAATACAATAATCACGATATTAATGGTGCCATCATCTACTGGATCTGTATCAACCACACAACACACAAGCCCTGGGTCTGAACACTCAAAATCTTTTTGTTCCTCATCAAGGGAAGGGTTACAACTTAGATAACAAGTTCCACCAAAATCAGTACATTCATCCTGAGTATTTGTCACGATAGGCTCACATACGGAAGTACAACAGCTCCCTTCAGAAGAAGGCTCTACTGGCCCAGTACATTGCTCGTTAGAATCACACAATACTCCGCCCTGATCTGAACAAGTAGGTTCTTCAACAGGAACGGTACAACAAATGTCAAGACTACTTGTACAAGCCGCAACGGGAACTCTTGTCCCACCAGCACTATTACATGCAGGGCCAGGCTCAACACAGTATCCCGGAACACTAACTCCACAAATAAGTGTTTCACCACCACCTCCTGAAACAGTTGGTACTGAAGTCGGCCACCCGGCGTACAATAAGAATGCAGTATCACGCAAATTATCTCCGTTCCAACACCCTGCAGGAGTCTGTACATTAAGCAAATATTCGTACGTATCAATCACTTCTTGAGCTGAAGAACCTTGCAGTGCTAAAAGTGCTAATGCAGTATTATAGAACTTCCCATAGCCTGAGCCTGGCGCCTGCCAATATTGTCCCTGAATCTGTGACTGAATAATCGCGTCATATTGATCATCACCTTGCGCAACTTTATACAAAAAACTATCAGGGAAATATTTCACATTATCTTCCGCAAGAGCTAGTAAATAAGGCAGATACGGAGTAATATCCTCCCCTATTTTTGCAAGTGTTAACGCACCCCAAAGTGTTCCCTCATATGAACATTGAGAACCTTGCTTTAAACAAAGAGAATTAACAGATTCTTCAGTAGTCCCTGACGAAGCAGCTGAGTGCGTATTTGGGGATATGAAAATAGTGCTTGAACCATCTTTTTGGTAGAGCATATTCGTTACAAAATCCTGGTCACAACTAATTTGAAAGGTTTCATCAAGACAAGACGTTTTAACCTTAAGCCAGTATCCAGAGGAAGTGATATCAAAACAATTACCTGGCGCGCCACTTAACGTCATATCATCAAGTACTGAGACAGAATGCGTGTTACCTTGATAGTTCAACGTGCATTCTGACGCCGCATGGTTATTAATATCAATTTGTAAGAACCAAGAAAGATCATCCGAGGTATCAGTTTGTGCAAGAAGCCATTCTCCAATAGGAGCGGTATCAAGATTCACTCGATCATACGCAAGCCCTACTAGCGCAGTATCTCGCACTTTACAACTCCCTTCAGGCCAACAATCATCACCGCCTAAATCCCCAAGCCGGCTTATTAGTTTAGCATCTGCACCAACTGAGAGCATGCCAAACACTGCTTCGTCAAGTGAAAGAGCACTTTCTTCTCTTGCATCAATAAGATCATCAAGACATTGTCGAGCAAGTGTAACGCCTGGTGGCTCAGATTGTGCAACTGCAAGTGGTACAAGCACTACCACTAGCATTAATGCGAGAATCACCCCTCGTTTTCCCATACGGTAGTGAGGACGCTGTTGTTTTTAAAGATATAGCAACGGCGACTACTTCTGAGTGCGCAAATAGTTTGCAAAGTGCTTCATTGCAGGTTGAACCATTGATCGAGCATACCGTGCAGCTTCTTTTTTTCCGAGTTCTTCAGACCAGACTAACCGTTCATTTTGTTCGATAGCGCTTAGCACTTGCAAAGCTTCCCTCGCTGTGTCTAAGCGCCTTGTTTGCATTGGAACTATGCCAAACGCCGCGTAACGTTCCAGACTCGTGGCGTACTCATGCATGACGGCATAGGGATGGCTTTGACCAACCAGAACCCCGTTTTCATAAGAGGGAATTCGCACCTTTGCTTGTCTGAGCAAGTCAAGCGAACCATACAGCTTTGTTGTTTCAAAAGACTTTTTTTTAAGAGTGTTTTGATTTTTAGATGAAACACTTACTTTTTTTCGAGGTTTCTTAAGTACAGGAAGCGCGTTAGCAATTTGTGTATTCTCTGCTTCTTGAAAAACCTTTTTTTCCAAGGAGGGCGCCTGCTGCGAGTCATCATAATTTGCACACCCACTCAGTCCGAGGGTAAGTGCTGTCGCTAAAATAGAAGTTCGCTTCATGAAACTATTTTTTCAGAGTTCTATAAATATCTATTGGTCAGAATGCTTTTGTCGACGGATAGAACGCATAATCTCACTCAAAGGATTCTTATCCTGAGGAGGCTTATCAAATAACTGAAGATCGCGATAAAATGAAGGGTTTGAGTAATTTGGAGGTAGGATTTTACGTTTTTGCTTCAAGTGCCAATCAATCTGAGAAGCAAGATACCCTTCCTTGAGCGGAGGGTCATTCTTCTTATTCCATTCGCGAACCTTGTCATTAATGTATTCTGGAGAGAAATTACACGCCCGTAAGAACGTAATGAGGACAAAAGCCCCTCGCTTACGGCCATCAGTAAGCCCCTTCATTAATTTTTTAATAGGCCGAGGAAACATCTCCTCAGTCACACCCTCAATAGAAATTTGCTCATGATTTGCATAACTCTTTTTACGAGTCGCCTCTTGCGTTGCATCATCAACTTTCTTCCATTCTAAAGCAGCCGCAAGTAATTTTTCAGCCTCACCCACACGAACTTCCTGTGGAAAGAAGGATTGCACCTCTTTAAGCTTGAGCGGGTGTGCATCACGAGGAGAAAACGAATCAATCTGTGACTTCTCCATCACAACCGAAGCTAACGCAGTCTTTTCGTGCAAAGAATACGGCATGCGAAATAAGTGCCTTGACGCAACAAGCACTAAGTCTAAAGAAGCAATAGCCTCACCAGAAACTTCCTCTTTAAAATCAGCAGCCTCAGCCTTATTTCGCGCTTCTTGCGTGTAGGTAACTTTCGACCCGGAAGCATAGGTTTTGTCAACCGAATCAGCACCGCAATGCTCGCACTTAAAATAGTCCTGTTGTGACCCCACTAAAAGTTCACCAGGGCATGTATCATCAATACACTTGAGTTTACGCTTCGTAATTTTTGGGTCGCGACGTTGTACCGTAGTAGCACAGCGCGAACATCTAAAATCAACAATCACCCCTTTTTTTGCGTCTTTACCACAACTCGGACAGACCGTTTGGGTAATATCCTCTTTTTTGAGTTTAGTACGTTCTTCAAGCGCTTTAAAATTAATATTCTGAGCAGATACAATCTTGTTATATTCAGGCCGAATTTCCTTAAGAAGAAATTCTGAAATAGCCCGCGGCCACTCTGGAAACATCTCGGCAGTTTGAACCCCTGCAAACACTCGCGGAAACGCCTTAGCTGGAACGATTAGATGAAACCCCTTACTACCTGAAAACTTCAGACCATAGTTAGTGATGCCATACTTTTCAAGCTGTGCAATTATTAACTTAGCAGCAATTTTTGAATAATCAAGGTACGGAGAGTCAATATCGACCAGCAAATCCCACCCCTTACGCAGCTCAGTCAGTTCATGTTGTGCCATGTCAGATGAAATTTCCAACGGATTATGCCAGAGTTCTTCCGAACAATGAAACGATGTCGCCCCCTTACCTACCAACCCCGCTGCATCAGACGGGTACTGCAAGGCATCTGGACGCTTCCCAAACCCCTGATAGAACCGCGGGACAACCTCCCGGTCAGTCGCAAACTCAAAAATGGCACTGAGCACTTTGGGATTACTGTAATACAGCTGTGCTATCTGCTTAACACGAGGAACTTGAGGCATGTAGTTCTGCACCCCTTCGTGTTTATATTCTTGTTGTCGCTAGCGACCACCATAATCCTTAAAAGTTCGAGAGGGTACGCTACTCAATGCAAGTAAAACTTGAAGACCCCCGATTTTTCGCCAATTTGATAGGCATTATCTCAGAACTAGTGACAGAAGTGCGCATCAAGCTCAATGATAAAGGAATGCACCTTGTCGCAATAGATCCTGCTTCAGTGGCAATGGTACACTTCAATATCCCAGCAGAGCTGTTTGCTAACTACAATGTAGAAAAAGAAGAAGTGCTCGGGGTAAATCTTGATAATCTCAAAGCAATATTGCGCCGATGTAAACTCGGCTCATCACTCATTATGAGTCGAGAAGAAAATCTGCTTAAGATACGCATTCCAGAGAAAATAAAACGAGACTTTACATTAGCATTGATTGATGTTGAAGGTGAAGATAAAGAAATGCCAGAATGGGAATTTTCATCAGTTGTTAAGATGGACTCGCAAGACTTTGTTGATGCAGTAGAAGACTGTGCTATTGTATCTGACGCATGCACATTCAAAACAGAACCAAAATCATTTGTTATCGAAGCTAAAGGCCTAAACTCCGCACGAGCAGAATTCTCATCTGAAGAAGTAGATATTTTTGCAGACAGCAGTGTTGCGAGATTCTCACTTGAATACCTTATGAAATTCATCAAAGGAGCTAAAATCTCTAATCGAGCAGAAATCAACTTCTCAGACAATCACCCAATGAAACTTAACTTCCCAACAGGCAAGGTAATGCTAAGTTTTGTACTAGCACCACGTGTCGAACAGGACGATTGACATCGTCCTGTGCTTTCCAACTTTTAGACCTTGCCTACGCAAGGAGTCAGCCAAAAGTTGTCAACGAACAGGAGGACTAAGTCTCACTGAACAAGACGATTGATTTTTATACTTTCCAACGCTGTTTACACAATGAAAAAGGGGTGTTTGCAAGGGTTTAACTCTCGAGGACAGATGACTATGTTCATTATCATCGCTCTCGGACTCGTAGGCGCAATGCTCATCTACCTCATTGTTCGAGGTGATCAAAACCCTTTTGGACTTTTTGATGGGGATGAAGAACCTGCAACGTTTGTTCGGACCTGCGTTCGTGACACCGCCCGTGAAACAATAGCCACAATGCTTCCTCAAGGCGGATTTGTCACACCAAGCAATTACATACTGTACGGAGGAGCGCAGATAGAATATATTTGTAGCACACCAAACTTCTATGATACGTGCACCATGCAACACCCATCATTCACTACGGTCTTACAAGAAGAATTACGCGCGGAAATAACAGATGAGATAAGCGCGTGCTATACGAGCCTTGAAGAAAATTTGCGAGACGAAGGATTTAGCGTATCAGCAGAAGGAGAAGACATACTAGTTACCGTCCTGCCTGGCACTGTGCGCGTAGAAGTGCAACGATCAATAACCTACACTGGAGAATCAACCCAAACAGTGCCTCACGTAACAACCTCGTTTCAAACACCACTCTACGAGTTTGGCATGCTCGCCTCAACCATCGCTAATGCAGAAGCAGCAAACTGCGACTTTGATTATATACTGTACATGCAAAATTACCCTCAATGGGACTTGCGCAAATGGACAACATCTGATGGGAGTAAAATTTACACAATGCATGATTTAGAAAGCGATACTACCATGAACATAGCTACACGGGGGTGCGTTTTACCCGCAGGACTATGAAACGATATATCATTCTAACACTTTTACTCCTCGGGATGGTGAGTGGCCAGGTCCAAACCTGTGTTCAAAGCGTTACTGACGGCGTGTGCGTTGAATATGCACCAGACGAATGCGCAAGTCAGTGTCAAGGAACATGCGTTCCAACACCATCAGATAACATCCCTGATTGTGCACTTGGGTATTGTGTAAGCCCTACTACCGGAATGTGTGATCAGCAAGTACCCCACATAACCTGTGAAGCACTCGGAGGGGTGTGGTCAGCAACACCACTTGTGCAGTGTAATCTCGGATGTTGTCAATCAGCAGAAGGGGTCTTATTTAACACAGAAGCTGCATGTACGCAATACAGCGATATCACAGGAGTAGATACCACATGGCAAGGAGGACTAACTGAGCAAGAATGCCTTGTACTCAATCAAGTACAAGAAGAAGGAGCATGCCTCTTTGAAAATGAATTTGAGCCAAATGAATGTTCGTTTACAAGCACCTCTGAATGTGCATCACTCGGCGGACAATTCTACCCAGGTTATTTATGCACTCATCCAGATTTAGGAACGGATTATGAAAAACAAGCAACAACAGGGTGCGTTGATGGTCGCGATGAAGTGTTCTGGTTTGACTCTGAAGGAAATCGAGAAAACGTGTATGATGCTAACAAAGTACGGAGTTTTAACGATGGCTTCTTGCAAAGCACCCCTGAATGTGACCTCGCACTAGCAAACGATCCACTCGGCAATCAAGCAACGTGTGGAGCGTGCCAACGAGTAGGAAGTTTTGTAAGCACTACATGTGGCACCCCAACACCAGGGGATGCACAGCCAGCAGAAGGCTCATTTGTTTGTCGCGACCTAACCTGCACAGATGATCAAGGAAACACTCGCCAACATGGAGAATCGTGGTGTGCGTATGAAGGAGTAGTTGGATTTGCAGGGGAATCAAACGATGGACGAAGCCGTGACGTCCCAGGAAGTTCACATTACCGCATGGTTTGTAATAATGGAGAAGTCGTTATTGACCAATGTCAAACAGCACGGCGAGAAATTTGTATTGAAAGTCAAGTAACAGGCCAGAGTAATGCAGATTGTAGAATTAACGCATGGCAACAATGTGTATTTTACAATTCTGAACCAGACACCATGGTAGAAGATTGCACGAATGATGCATATTGCTCACTTAAGGAAGTTGCAGTTGATTCAGGCTTTGCATTCTCACGATGCGTTCCCCGCTTCCCACCGGGCTTTATTGAAGGGAACACTCGCAGCGAAGTTAGTGCAGAATCACTCTGTAGTTTAGCGAGTCAAAGCTGTGTTATATCCTACCAAAAAAGAAGCCTAGGAGGAGGGTATCGATGCATTAAGAATTGTAATTGTCGTGGCGCGATTTTTACTCAGACAATGAATAACTTTTGCACGAGCCTCGGGGACTGTGGAGCAGCATACAATGTTGCAGGAACCTACACCGACACAGGGATGTCCTTTGCTGGAAAAGCACCCCCACCAACACAAGAGTATATTGATGCGCTCGGACTCATAGAAGCAGAAGAAGGAGCGTATATTGATGCTGCAGGATTTGAGATTAAAGATAATGCAGCAATAACCGAGAATTTAGTTAGAGAGATAAACCAAATGCCCGTTAGCGCAGATGGCCTACACTTTGGAGAGTGGGACCGACTTCTTTTCGCGTGGGAAGAATATCTCTCAAATCTTGGAAATCCAATAGATTTTGTGAATGCACTTTGGACAACCGCATGGGGCAATATCTTTGGAGGATTCGGTGAAGGTAAAACACGCTATGCTACTTTTGAATGCTTACCCTGGGATGCTCCCAGAGGAGGAGACGATTGCAGTGCGTGTGATGATAATGGACTCGGATGTACGGAATACAAGTGTTCAACACTTGGCAATTGTGAGTTCTTATTTGAAAATGAAGGCATTGAAGGGGCCCCGCTCTGTGTTGCCAATGATGTTAATGACGTTAATCCACCAGTTATTAGTCCAGGAACACTCGAAGGGAATCAACCATACGAATATGTTAATGTAGGGCCAAATGGGTTTACTATCCAACAAACAGACGGTAGTTGCCTCGAAGAATATAGCGCTGTAACAATATCGGTTGCAACAGATGAAGTGGCACGATGTAGAATTTCTGCAGAACCAGGACTTACGTACAGTTCCATGGAACACTTTGGAACACCAAACTACTTACTTGAACAATCTGAAACAGTGCCTATCCCAAGTCTCTCATCACTTTATCTCGATACACCAATACCGGATGATGTAGGAGATTATACGCTCTACATGCGATGTACTGACCGCAATGGTAATGGAGAAGAGGTTCAAGAATATGCAATTAATTATTGCATCAGTGAAGGTCTCGACCTTGAACCAGCAGAAATAGGACCATTCGTTCCTGAAACAGGAGCTGTAGGGTTTGAAGCTGAAAACTATAATTTCCTCTTCTATGTTGGGGAACCAGCCGAGTGTCGATGGGACACTCAAGACCTTGACTATTCGCTCATGCAACACGAAGCAGTATGTGCAACAGATTTCTTTGCAGGAACACTACAAGGATGGCCGTGTATTGTGCAAACACCAGTTGAAGATTTAGGCCCAACACTATATGTACGATGCCTTGACCAACCATGGATTGATGACCCAGACTTTGAAGCAACAGTTGAGGGCGCAGCACGCAACGCAAACCAGCAAAGTCAAACATACGATGTAGACTTTAGTACGAGCCCACTTGTAATTGAAGTTGTTAACCCAACAGGCGATGAACCAATTGTGACTGGGGCACCACCAGCAATAATCGACTTAGAAATTACAACTTCAGGTGGACTTAACGGCAACGCACAATGTGAAGTAAGCTTTAATGGAGGGGTACAATACACCCCATTCTTTACAACAGGCGGAAGCACGCATGAATACAATAATTTGCAAGCATACGACCAGGGCGACTACACCTATGATATGCAATGCATTGATACTGCAAGTAATGAAGCTAACGCAAGTGTAACATTTACTGCAATCGTAGATACTGCGGGACCAACTATTACTCGCGCGTATGAGCTTAATGGATTGCTCCACGTAATAACTAATGAACCTGGAGACTGCTCCTACAGCCTTGGAAGCTGTACGTTTGCATTTGATGATGGCCTGACCATGAGCAGTTTTGACATGGAACACACAACAGCATATGAACAAGGACTCACTAAATATGTGAAGTGTCAAGACGAATTTGAGAATATAGGGCAATGCGTTGCCCTAGGTGGCGGGTATGCATAAAGCTAAAGGATTAAAAATATAGAGGGACTCAGTAGACTATGCGCGGAAAAAAAGGACAGGTGACACTATTTATTTTCATAGCACTTTTGATTGTAGGAGCGCTAGTCGTGTATCAATTTTTCCCAGAATTTTTACCTGCACAACTCCAAACTGATGTTCGACCAACCAAATACTTACAGGAATGTATTAGTCCACACGTCGAAGAGATCACTGCAGCAGTGTATACCCAAGGAGGGTATATCGACCCAACTCACTCACTAACCTACAGAGATACTGAAATACAATACTTGTGTTATACCGATGCAAATTTTGAACCGTGCCTCGTTATGCAACCGCTACTGCGCCAACACGTTGAAAACGAACTCGAAGACTACCTCACCCCCATAGCACAAACATGCGTTCGTGATCTTGAAGCAGAATATGAATCTCGCGGATTCACCGTACAAAGTTCGCTTGGAGATATGGAAGCAGAGTATGTTCCTGGAACACTCGAACTAAACTTTGATTCAACCATGACCATAACCGGTGAAGGAACACAACAATTCGATCGGTTCGGGGTGAGCATTCCTTCAGAAATGTATAATTTACTCCTAACCGCGACAAATATTATTCAGTTCGAATCAGTGTATGGGGATTCTGAAACGTTAGCATACATGCAGTTTTATCCTGATCTAAAAGTAGAAAAGATAAAAAGGGATGAGGATACCGTATATATACTCACAAATGTCTTAACAGACGAGTCATTTACGTTTGCAACACGAAGCCTCGTCTGGCCGGCAGGATATGGAGCAAACGAACTATGAAAAAACTAGGATTACTTTTTGGATTAACGATACTGCTACTTACGTTTGCAAGCGCACAAACAAGCACTGTTTGTTGTGAGCAGACAACGTCAGGAGCGTTATGTCAAAACGTTCCTGCATCAGAATGTGCTCCAGGAGCGCAACAAGTACCGACGGCATGTAGTTCAACCAGTTTTTGTCAACCAGGCGTCTGCTTTGACTCAACAGAAGGGATTTGCATGAGTAACACACCACAGCTTGTCTGTAATGACAATGGAGGCATTTGGAGTGCTACGGACGTACCACAATGTGAACTTGGGTGTTGCATACTAGGTAACCAAGCAGCATTCGTATCACTCGTCCGGTGTAAGAAGTTATCTGCACAATTAGGGATTGAAACAAATTATAATTCAAATATTGATAGTGAATTAAGTTGTTTAGAAGTTGTGCAGGCACAAGACAGAGGTGCGTGCGTGTACGATTTCGAATTTGAAACAAACTGTAAATTTACCACGCGAGCAGATTGCGATACTCTTCAGGTACCAGGAGCAGAGGGAGGGGTTGTGACCTCATTCACTAAAGATGTGTTATGCTCAGCTGAAGAACTGGGAACTGTCTGCGGACCATCGTCCAAAACAACCTGTGTTGACGGAAGGGACGAAGTATATTTTGTAGACACGTGCGGCAATCCTGCTAACGTATATGATGCAAGTCGACGCGATGACCAATCATACTGGACCAATGTTATACAACCAAGTAATGCTTGCGGTGCAAACTCAGGTAATGGCAATGCTGGCAGTGCTAATTGCGGTAATTGCGATTATCTCAAAGGAAGCATTTGCCGAGGGGAAGACGTAGCAGGAGCAACACCAACGTACGGTGACTTTGTATGTGCTGACCTCAACTGCGGCGTAACAAGCGACGGGTCAAGCAGGTTGCATGGCGAGAGTTGGTGCGTGTACAATGATGCAGGCGGACAGAGTGAAGGGCAAAACACTGTAGGAAGCAGATTCTATCGGCATATTTGTGCTAATGGAGAAGAAATCGTTGAGCAATGCGGTGACATGCGCGAAGAAGTATGTCTTGAAGGAGAAATTAATGGATTTTCCCAAGCAGCATGCCGTGTTAATCGGTGGCAAGATTGCACGCAACAATATGAGCAAGACGATTGTGAAAACACTGACCAGCGAGACTGCTACTGGCTTGAAGGAGAACTGCTAAATTTACCGGAAGACCTCGAGCCAGAATTTGGAAGAACAGGCAGTTGTATCCCAACAGTACCTCCAGGCCTTAATTTTTGGAGTGGTGAAGAAACAAGCGCGGTCTGTTCACTCGGAGACGCACAGTGTGTCGTACAATTTGAGGCAGGACTGCTCGATGGTGAGAAAGAATGTGTTGAAAACTGCCATTGCCTCGAACAACAATGGGAAGATGAACGAGCAGCGATTTGCGCATCCCTCGGGGATTGTGGACCCGGACAGAACTTCGTAGGAGTAGAAGGGACAGACGGTGGTTTTAAGAAAATCATTGAACGCCTGTAAAATACTGTAACTCAATAGTAATTACTCATTCGGAAAATTTATAAATACGAAATTGTCTTCTAAATAGAGAACACATGGTACGAAAATTAGCATTATCCGGCCTCGCAGCACTTGCAATCGGTAGTTCCGGATGCGAACTAGTAGCGGGCAAATACCTCGATTATGAACGAGAAATGAATGTTGCAGCAGTGGAGCATCAAAACAGAATGCGAGAAATAGCATATGAAAAGAGCTTAGAAAATGGTGTAAATCAGACCGGACCACGGTTAAACACAAAAGTTCCTGAAGCAATTAAAGATTATGAAGATACTAATGGAGATGGGAAAATTGAATTTTCTGAACTTGCACCTAAAGCAGGATATACATTTTCTAGAAAAACAGACAATCCAGTTATAGTTCTTGGAGTGGTGAAAAATCACCAAGGATCAATGGCGAGTTATGACTTCTATAAAGAAGGTATTGAAGTGCCAGTCATTTCAGAAGCTAATCAGGTAATGGACAATAGACAGCAGATTTTGCTCTTTTCACTTACAAATCGATTCTTGCAAGAAAATGAAACAGGAAATTATAGAGTAGTTGCTAAATTGAATGGTGAACCTGTCCGAGACTTCACATTTAGAGTTACAGATTAGCTACCCTCTTTAAATCTAACAATATTTATAAGCAGTCCGACCATTACCAGAGTATGAAAAAGCGGTGGTCACTTAAGTATATTTCATCATTTCAGATACTCATTTTGCTCATTGCAATATTTTCATTTATCAATATTATTTCTCAATTAGAAATTGTTCGTGCAGATGGAATTCCAAGCCGGGTTAGTGACGGCTCACTACCCTATGGCCCCCGAAGTGCTGATTTCTATATCGGCCGTGATGCAGGCCTTTTAGAAGCTGGGGCAATTACACCTGATGGAACCCCAGTAGTGCCTGAAACAGGCGGAGGCGTTAGCGGTTGGATTAGTAAATTATTTGAAGGTGAAGCTTTTGGGGGAGGAGTACCTGGTGCGCTTGGTGCAGGTGTTGCATGGGGGCTTGTTGCTGCAGGAATTGCATACATGATTGCGGGAGCCGCAGGACTTAGCGAACAACAATCCGCATCAGTAGCTTACAGTGTTGGTGCCGCTTTCGCAGTTGGTAAGTTTCTAGCAGAAGCAGGGTTTTCTTCTGCAAGTTGGGCCGGAGTAATAGGCCTTGGTGTCGGAGCTATCGTACTTATTGCAACGTACGTTGATGAAACGCAAAAAGTCGTGCAATTCCAGTGCTTGCCGTGGGAAGCACCGCTTGGCGGTGCTAATTGCGAGCAGTGTAACAATGATCCGTTCAGACCATGTAGCGAATACCGTTGTCGCTCGCTCGGCCAGGCATGTGTTTTTGAAAATGCAGGTAGTGAATTTGAACGATGCGTTTGGGAAGACCCACAAGACACAGTGAGCCCAACCATTACCCCTTCAGTTGAACTCTTAAGTGATGGTTTTGAATACACGAGCCATGAAACACGACCTACGAACCTTGGAACACGAATTGTTCAAACAGGTGGTGACTGCATCCCACCATTCACCCCACTCCAATTCGGGGTTGACCTCAATGAACCAGGCCAGTGTAAAATTGACTTCCAACATAAAGATACGCTTGAAGAAATGGAAGTTTTCATGGATAATCAAAACTTCTATATTGAAAGCCACTCACACACCCTTAGTCTCCCTGCACCTGATCAAGTAGCAGATTCAGGCTTTACAATTAACGAAGGTGGTGACTACGACTTCTACGTACGATGTCGCGATACAAATGGTAATGAAAATATTGATGAATTCGTATTCTCAATCTGTGTTGATAACACCCCTGACACAACACCACCAATTATCGTTGACACCTCAATCGAGAATGGAAGTCCTGTTGCCAACGACGTTGAAGAAGTACCTATCGCAGTGTACACGAACGAACCAGCAGAATGTCGATGGAGCTTCCTTGACCAAGCCTATGAAGCTATGGAAACTGAAATGACATGCAATAACCAAATCTATCAACAAAACGCACAAAACCTCTACACCTGTGAGACAACACTCACAGGTATTGCAAACCTACAAACTACGAACTACTTCATGCGATGTAGAGATCAACCAGGCAACCCTGAAAATGAGCGGAATACAAACTCGGAAAGCTATCCTTTCTCACTACGAGGAACGCAAGAACTCACTATTCTCAGCGTATCACCAGAAGACGGGGATGTAGTCAGTGGTAGCACTGCATCAGTACCCGTAACTATTGAAGTTGAAACGAGTAATGGTGCTGATGAAGGCGTAGCAGAATGTCTCTTTAGTGGTACGGGCGATGAAGGAAGTTACGTTGTCATGTTTGATACAGGCTCATTCGCCCATACACAACCGCTTAACCTCGCAGAAGGCAATTATGAATACTTCATTCGATGTGTTGATGCTGGCGGAAACGCTGCAGAAGCAAGCACAAGCTTCACAGTAGATACTGATGATTCATCACCAATGATTACTCGAGCGTACTTTGATCCCCCAGATGCCCTCAAACTTGTAACGAACGAACCAGGAGAATGTCGCTATTCATTAAGCAGTTGTAACTTTGTGTTCGATGAAGGACTCGCAATGGTAAATACAGACTTTGGAGTTACTAATACGCACTACGCAGAATGGACCCCAACACAAACATATTACATTAAATGTCGTGACGACTTTGGTAATGAACCATCACCTAACGCGTGTAGTATTATAGCATCAGCGACGAATATTGATGTTTAGAACTTTTGTAACATTCTAATAAGCTCCTGAGTTGTGAAGGTAGGCACAAGGTTTTGTTTTTTGAAGTGCTTATCATTACTCCAAATTGGGCATTTATTATATGCTAATGATGCAGCAAGAAATACTGCATCACCTGAATCAATAGAGTCCATAATTTCTGGTGCTTGTAAAGACGCGTCACTTGCATTATTTTGGAATGCTGCTGCTCCAGCTCCAAAACTTCCAAGCGCCACAAGTGCAAGTAACGTTTTCTTCATGTCGAAACAATACTTCTAAACAACTTCAATCAGTGTATCAGAATTGAAACAGTTTCATAAGTCGAAACCTTTAACTATAATCCCTCTTACTTACGTGAATGGATAAACGAGGTGGTATAGATCTTTCTTTTGGAATGATATTTACAATTATAGTTGTTATTGCAATTATTGGAGCTGCAATTTACGTTATTATGTTCTTCTTAGGCTTGCAAGAGTGTACTGAAGAAGGACTGTTCTATTCTGACTTGCAATCAGAAGTTGATACGCTTTGGCGATCTGATTTTGGCACCGATACGTTTGAAGCAGTAGTTCCACCTGACGTGACTACTGTTTGCGTTGGTGACTTAAACAGTCCAGGATCTGGAGAAGAATACGATAAACTCTACATTTATAGAAACTCAGGTTCAAACGTGTTCCTCTACCCTACGGATGTAGCATGTAATGCAGGACACACCCGCATTGAGCATGTCCAAAATGAGCCTTTCGAGTGCTATCCAGTGACCAATCGGCGAGTTCGTTTAGGACTATCTAAAGGGCCAACTGACGCACTCGTTAGCATATCAGCGCCATGAGAAATAAACACGGTATTGAATTTAACTTTGCATGGCTCTTTGCAATTATTGTAGGAGCAGTTATTATCATCTTAGCAGTGTATGCAGTATCTAATTTTATAGAGCAAGAAAATGATATTACAAATTCTGAAACTGCAGTCGCATTTAGTACGTTACTGCACCCTGTAGAAACGAATCTTGAATCAAGCAGTTTCTCAACTATCGTCTTTCAAAGTGAGACACGAGTGCATAACACCTGTGTTACATCAGTTGGCTCTTTTGGAGAACAACGAATCGCTACTTCAGTTCAAAGTAGTGTTGGAGAACCATGGCAACGACCAATTACCTCTGCTAGATTCAATAATAAATACCTCTTTTCTAAAGAAATAGAGCAGGGAGAGCGAATATATGTCTTTGCTAAACCATTCGAGCTACCGTATAAAGTTGGGGACATTACGACTATCTCAACAGAATTTTGGTGTTTTGTAGACCCTCCTAATTCGATAGCTGAAGAACTTACTGATTTGAATATGACGCACATGAGGGTTGTAGATGATGTAAGTTCTTGCGCACCTATCGAGAATAGTGTTTGTTTTGGAAGCCAAGGATGCGATATTCGCGTACTCCCAACGCAAAACCGTGTTGAACATGCCTCAACAGCAGTCTATTATCAAGGCCCACTTGTCTATGCAGCCATCATGAGCGATCCGGACATCTATGAATGCCAAGTTCAACGACTGGGCTTGCGAACGTCTGAGCTTGCACTGCTACTAGCTGATAAAACAGACTTTCTCAGCGGACAGGGATGTACGAGTAATTTAGGGGATGAACTCCGCTCATATGCTCAAATAGCACACATAAATGCATCATTTCAGCTCGGTAGCGTTGCTGCTAATGCTGAAGAACTCGGGAGGAGAAATGAACCACTTAGATGTAAACTCTTCTAACCACCGAAAGAAAGGCCAGGTAAAAATTCAGCAGATGGCTTTTGTACTTGTAGCAGTCATCTTCTTTTTTGCAATAGTGCTTCTTCTTTGGATTTCCTTACAAGGATCAAGCATTAGGTCAGGAGTTGAAGACTTGCGTGAACAAGACACGTTAGAACTTGTTAGGAGTATCTCTGCAACGCCTGAATTTGCATGGACTGTAACTGACTGTGCAGGATGTATTGACTTTGATAAAGTACTTGCCCTATCGAATAGAGAAGCGTACGAAGGATTCTTTAGGGGTATTTCCTACCTTGAAATTCGAAGAGTACATCCAACGTACGATCAGGCAACGTGTGCTCCTGGCACTTACCCTGAATGTGATGCTCTCATCCTGATTGATACTGGGGGAGATGTAATCACTCATAGCACGTTTGTATCATTATGTCGGTATGACTCAGAATTAAATGGGCCGCGATGCGATCTTGGTAAGATAATCGCAGGATTTCCACCAGTATGAAGAAAGGACAAGAAGAACTCGTTGGTTTTGTAATGATAGTAATCATCGTAGCAGTAGTACTCCTCGTTCTACTTAGTATTGGACTGCGACGGAGCGCTCCCGAACCAGTTGACAGTGTAGAACTCAATCATTTTCTGCAAAGTAGCATGGTTGTTACGAGTGATTGTTCACTTTTGTCTGCTATTGACCGTGCTCAGATGAGTGAATTATTACGAGCGTGTGTTGATGGCCGAACCTGTTTTGATGGTACCTCAACGTGCGAAGCAGTACTAGAAGGATTTTCAGAATTACTCGATGCAGGATGGCAGGTTGGACCGGATAGGCCTTACACTGCATACACCTTTGAGTCATCCTACTTCCCAAGCGGGGGTGGCGCTCCAGAACAACTTGTTATGCTTACAGCAGGAGATAATTGTACGGGAAGCACTAGAGGGGGATCCCACATTAGCCCAGCACGTTTTGGAACGATAGCAACAACGTTTGAAGTATGTATTGTTTAAATCTGAATTTCAATCGTTAACGCATCAATAATAACAACTGGCTTATGACGAACTCGCTTGCCCGTTTTTTCAGCTAGTAAATCAATACATCCGAATTGCTCAAGTAACTTTATATCTGCCATTACAGACTTGAAATCACGTTTTAGAATGCGTGCTAGCGCGTAAATAGACCCTGGTTTCTTAGTTTTAATAACGTGCAACATGCGTGCTTTCTCATTCGATAATATATTTCGGAGTGCCGCAAGACTATTAAAATCATACTCATCTTTACTGCCTGAAAGACGTTTGAACCAGGTTGAAAAAGTGCCTGTTTCACGTGAAATTGAAAGCTGTAAGTTTTTGGTCTTTTTAGCCATTTTTAATATAAGGTATTTACTTGGATATAACTTTAATGATTATTACCTATATATATGTTTTGATTTACATTATATGTTTTACAATACCATATATGTTACTTTATCGACGGTAAATATGCATCAACTATGTTTTATTAATTATATAGTAACACCATAGTCTTTAAAAAGCAACCAAGGTTAATCGAGGGTATATGCACCAAATAATGCATGGTTATACGAAAGCTTTTTAAACAGAAATACAGTTTGTACAATAACATGGTGATACTATCCTCACTCCCCCTACTAGAAATGATGTATGCTAATTTTATGTTCATGGCGGGTCGCCGATTAAGCGACCTCCTCGCAGAGGGACCAACACTGGTTGCCACGAAAAAGAGAGATGAAAGGAGGTTATTTAGAATTTGAAATTTAACTTTCGAAAGGTTGCTAGTTCACTAGCATCCGCAGCTATGGTTGGATCAACCGTTGCACTCGCTGCAGCTGCAAGCTTTCCAGAACCATTCGTAGATAATGGTGTTGGAGATGTTGCTGTTGTATACGGAAGCAACTTAGATTTAACCGCTGTATCTGAAATCTCTACTGCACTAAACGCACAAATCACATCCTCCTCAGGAGGATCAAGTGATGCTCCAACATCAGGAGACTATCTCTTGCTTTCAAAGTCTAACGATTAGTTAAACATTGGAGACACATTCGGAGATATTTTTACATCAGCACTTGACGAAGATGATTTGGAAGAGCTTCTAGCAGACGGTATCTATGAAAACGACAATGGTGATTTTGACTACAGTCAAACCATTGACCTTTCAGACCTTACGCTGACACACTTTTCAAACTCAGACTTCGATCCTAACGAAGTACCAGTAATCGGATTTGAAATCGCTAACGGCGCAGCAATTCTGAACTATACTGTTGACTTTGAGGACGATGCTGAAGGAGGTGTTGGATTTGGTACTGCAAATAACGATTTCGAAGGAACAAGTATTGAGTTACTTGGCAAGTCATGGTATATTCTAGAAGTTGACGACAGTACAAATGGCGTTAAGATGGACTTACTTGACTCAGCTACGAGTACACTCTTGTTCGACGGAGAAACCGTTACACTAACAGCAGGTGAGAACACTTATGAAGTATCTATTTCATACATAGATAGTTCTGAAGTTCGAATCACTGTTAATGGACAGCAGACAGACTCCCTTGCTGAAGATGAAACAGACCAACTAGCTGACGGCTCATATATTGGAATCAAAGAAATTGGGTTCCAAGGAGTTGACGGTATTGGATATGTAGAATTTAGCATTGGTTCAGGAAAACTAGAACTTGAACACGGTCAGGAAGTGAAGCTTAACGGCGATGATCTCAGTGAACTCACTGATTTTGAAGTTAACGCTTACTTCACCAACACAACTGAAGATCTCTCAGAGATCAAGTTTGAATGGATGGTCGACACATCTGATGGCTTGTTCCTCGCTCCAGGAAGTAGTTTAACACTACCTGGTTTGACGGCACTTGAGCTCATCATGACCGGCTTTGACGTTCCAAGTGAAGAAGAGACAACAGTCACATATGATGGAGAAGAATCTTTCAAACTTCAAACAACAGTATATGATGGAGATGTATCATTTAACTTCCTATACACAAACACCACAGCATTCACTGCTTTGGGTCAGGAAGCAGCAGCTGATCAACTCATTACTTCCAGTACATCAGAACTCATCTTTGATGAAGACACTGACGACTGGATGGTAGCATCATGGACTGATAACGCTGATGAAGCACAAACATTTGTACTTCAAGTAGATAGCATTGATGACAGCGACCCAGAAGAAAACACTACTGTAATTAGTAGCGTTGCAACTGGTAGCAGTACATCAGTTACGCTTGATATTGGCGAAACAGAAGACCTTGGAGAGATGACTCTAACACTGAATGCAGCTAGTGAAGTTACTGGAGTCGTTAACTTGACTCTAGGTGGAACAGGTACTGTTGAGTGGGATGTATTATACACCGCTGACGGTATGAAGATTCAACTACCAGTAATCAGTGCAGACAGTGCAGCAGGCGCGCTTAACACATCTCAAAGCGAAGCTACCTGGAACATGCAGTTCTGGGAAGAAGATAAGGATGATAACATCGCAGGCGGTGGCAACTTCAACTTGACACTCGGCCTTAACACAGCAGGCGAAGTAACAGTAACTACTCTCGTAGGAATTACTGACTTACGAACTGAAGATGATTCCGACATTTATGTTGGTTATCTTGTTTCAGACCTTGCTACAAGGACTCTCTTCTCAACAGGAGGAGACCAAGATGATATCGACATCTTCTACCACGGTTCTGAAGCATCTGCTAATGTTTACTTAGCAGAATCAGGTGCTACAACCGGATCAGTCGCTGGTGGTGGTTTATCCATTATGGACTCAGAGCTTGATGGCTCAGACCATGCTGGAATGAACTTAATCATCGTTGGAGGATCATGTGTTAACACTGCAGCAGCACAAGTACTTGGTGTATCATCAGGTACATGTGGTCCAGCGTGGACAAGTGAGACTGGCGCAGGTGCAGGTGAGTACGTAATTGAAACTTTCACTAGCCCATGGGCTAGCAGTAAAGTAGCAACACTCGTTGCAGGTTACGAACAAGCTGACACACAGCGAGCAGCAACCTACTTCACGACACAAGACCCAACCACTGACGTAGGTACTAAGTACATCGGTACTACTGGTACTTCCGCTACAATGGTTGCTTAAGTCAAAACAACAATTTTTTATTTTTTTACTCTTTTTTCTTTTTTTTAATTGGCTGCTGATAAGCCAATTACAATCAAAAATTCACCTTTCAAAACATTTGCTTTTTAGCTACCTACTGAATAGTCAGTTACGAATTTCACACAATGCCTCAATTACGACTTGTCGACGAGAAACCGCATGATTTTTAAATGTGGAAAACCGTACACAATCATGCGACGTATTGAAACAACCGAACGTAAAGAAAAACGTGAGAAACGACTAAAAGTAGTTGTAGGAAGCGTTATTATATTCTTACTCGTTGTGAGCACATTAGGATACGCACTTGTATTTGGAGGGCAAACCGGAGGAACAACCCCACAAGGAGATCCAACCCAAACACAAACAATAGAACAAAACGAAGATGGAGCCTACTTTAACGGACGATACTGGGTGTATGCACAAGGAACAACACAACGCTACTTCAGTTATGAACATGCAGAAGTAGAGACGATTCCCTCAGACATATCACTAACTTCTCAAGATTATGCAGGCCAGACAGTGTACCTCGTGGGCGGAGCAGGAGCTCGAACTGAAGAAATAGCACTGAACATTCAATCACTCACTGGAAAAATGCAACAAGCCTGTTATGGGCCATGCGAGGAAGACCTTCCTGAAAAAACGTGCGAAGACTATCTCATCGTCATTGAAGATAGTGATACTCAAATAGTAACCCAAGAAGACAACTGTGTCTTTATAGCAGGAGATCTCAAGGCAGTGGACGCATTCCTCTATTCCTTATTTGGACTTCCAGAAGCTTAAAGAACCCTCTAGCACGCAATAATAAAGCATTTAAACACAGATAAATCTAGTACATCATGACTGACAAGAAGAAAAAGACGGTTCAAAAAGAAGAAGCAAAACCTACAGAAAAAAAAGAAGAAAGTGAAGATCCTCAAAAGCAAGAGAAACGAACTGAGCGTCAATTATTAAAAATAATAGGATTTATCGCTGTTCTCGTAGTCATCTTTTTTGTTGCAAAAGCCTACTTTGATGCACGTAATAGTATCGAATATGAAGGGCTAACATTCCTTAAAGAACGAGTTTCGGGTATTGAAGCATACAAATACAGTTACTTCTTTGTGAATCCGCAAACTAACGATTTAGTAAACTATGTTCTTTATATCCGAAATAATCCTAAAGAGAACCCCGTACCACTTATTGGAGACCCCATAGTGTTTCAGCAAGGACGTTTTGTATATGTCTCACTTGATATGGCCTCTATCGAACAATGCCCTCAAAGTGTTCTTGCAGTAGGAGACTTAAGCCGCTTTATCTCAGGGAATGGCATTACGGTACGTCCAGGAAGCCTTACAGAAGAAGAAGCTGAAGAACGCGATAGAAGATATGTAACGTGTGAAACAACACCAGATCGCGTAGTAATCGAGATTGCAAGCGGTGAAGAGACAAAAATAACCATTAATGATAAATGCCACCGTATAACCGTTGCTGACTGTAACATCCTACCTGCAACTGAGAAGTACATCGTACAATCACTGCTAGATGCTCGAGAGCCAGCTCAAGACACAGCACTACCCCCATCCATAGAATAAGACACTAGACTAGTTCTTTAGCCCAACAATACGTTTAGTTACAATTAGTGTTTTCGTTCGTGATGATGCCCATGGTGGTGTGAGCCATGATGCCCATGATGATGCGCGTCATGAGCTTCCTGATGAGCTTGATGAGCGTTGTGAGAGCCCTGATGATGAGCGCTGTGAGGATGATGCACAGTCACAGGACGCTTCTTCATATCCTTAAGAATCATATTCAAATCTGAAAAGACGGGGAAAGCCTTAATTCTAAAAATAAGAACATTTGAAAACCAAACGAGCATTACCAAAACAGTACTCCCAAAATACCACGTAGCCGTATGAGCCAAATCAAAATATTCAAACCCTCTAGAGAATAAGTAAACGAACGTGATAATTCTAAGACTATTAATAGTAAGAAACGTGAGCAAGATGAATAATAGAGAATTAACACGCTTAGTAACCTTCATAGGAGTTGATAAGTTAAGAATTACAAGCAAGTAATACGCTGCACCAGCGATACAGGCAGGCACAATCCGCGCCCATACATTATCAACAAGCATGACATTACCAGGATAAAACAATACCTCTCCAAGAGCACCAATACTCACTAGAACATTTACACCCCAATACACTGGTGAAACAGTCAGAGGAGTAAACACAAGATAGAAGAGAGAAAGTCCAGAAATGCCGAGTAAGATAAGGGTGAGATACCGCGCAAGCATCCCAATCATGTCATCGAAATCCATAGCTTAGGATAAGCTACAACCTATTAAAACACATCGATTACCCCTTTATCTACGGGATAATCGAACAGCAACTACAATAATAAGAAGCACTAATAGCACGTTAACAATGCCAATAGCCCAGATAAGACCACTACCACTGAAGTCGAAGAGTCCATCTGAAGATTCTTCACCGCCGAAGAATACTTGTAGTTCTTGAACCTGAAGCATTTGATTAGAGCCTGTATCACGAGCCTGGATGATAAATGTCTGTGTACCGGTAGCATCTTCGTCAACTTCAAAGCGGAACGTAGCAACATTTGACTGGCCAGGGTTTAATGGAACAATACCTGGAGCAACACTTTGTAGTGATCCCCAATTCTCAAAACCTTGAGCGTCAACAGCTACAGAGATGAATTCATCACCGTTGTTTCTGAGTTGTGCTTCCACAATTAGTTCTTGACCAGGAGCTGCATCAGAAGCAAGTTGAGCACTGATAACAAGTACTGGAGTGTTACTAATATCTTCAAAACTACCTTCGCAACCAAGCACTTCAATTGGAACTACAAATGATCTATCAGAGTTTTCAGTGTAAATACCTCGACGATAGTCGAAGAATGTTCTGAACGCAAGATTATATCGGCCGTCATCAACGTTGTTTGGAACGATAAAGTTAAACGAGAACCTTTGATCATCGCCTTCATCGAAATCATCAAGAATCTCAAATTCTTCTTCTAAACCTAAGTCTGAGTTTTGAAGAATAATCTGTACGCGTTCTTCAGAATCGTCACCGATGTTGTAGACTACAAAAGAACCTGAAATTCCTTCACCACAACTTACTTGTGAGGAGTCAAGGATAATATCATCAACAACAATTGATTGATCGTATTCATCAACAGGATCTACACTTATTGAATCAACAACTTCTTCAGTACATTCAACATCTTCACCAAAGTTGTTATCGTCATCGTATGCTTTTACAACAAGTTCATATTCTCCTTCGTCAAAGTCAGCAGGAACACGGAATCGGAAAGTGACTGTTTCTTCATCGCCATCACGAATACGTCCAACATCGATGTCTTCATCATCATCGTTTTCAAAGTCAAGATCATTCGTAACATCATTACCGTTCTCATCGAAAAGACCGAGTTCAACGTGTACTTCATCAACATCATCGTCATTATCAGTGTTTTCTACGTCAACATCAACTTCAATAACATCAAGGAAGAACCATTCATTATCATCGTCACCGTTACCACGGTTTGTAAGATCAACATCAGTAATTTCAAGCTTACCGCCCTGTTCACCAGCTGAACAGAATGAAGTGCTAACGGAGAATGTTTGTGTGTCTGAGCCACCAGGAGTTCCAACAGCCTCAATAGTTACTGATTGTCCTCCGAAGTCAACATCATCAAGGTTTGTTGCAGTGATAGTAATACTGCCACTTACTGCACCAGGTGCAATGGTAGTACCAATGCTTGCAGGAGTGAATGTTACGTTAATAGCCCCTCCAATATCAGTAAGTGCAACAGAGTTAATGTTTTGATTACCAGTATTTCGAATTTGAATTTCACCGTCTTGAGTAGCAGTAAGAGATGAAAGCACTTCAATTTCAAGCGTTGTAGCATCAGCGATAGATACGGAGAACGGTTCGTCTGAAGTTCCGCTAGCAGTAATAAATCCGTTTAGCGTTCCATCCTCATTGAGCGCATCGTATGATACTGTAGCAGTAAGAACAATAGTTTCATTAGCGTCAACAGTAACATCATTAGGTAATGAAAAGCTAACTCCAGAAACGAGAGCACTCAAACCAGTTGACCCTAGCGTAACATCTTCTGGATTAACAGTGTCATCGCTTTCAAGCGTTACGGTAATATCAAAGCTAGAATCGTCATGGTTAACAGATGATGGAACATCACTCAGAGTCATAGTAACTGCACTTACAAGTGAGATTGAAAATAAGAATGCTGCAAACAAGGTGAAAAGTGATTTTGTTTTCATGGTTTGTTGTACTTCCCGAATTACAACAGTATTTAAACATTTCGTTATTTTATCGACGGCATCCTAAGCCGTCAGACAGAATAATCGACAATCAGAAACTTAATATAGCATAAAAGAATGCTATTAGTAATGGTTTTACGGTCAAAAGATAATCTCTGGGCAGCATGGGCATTTCTCATAGGAACAGTGCTCGCACTCGCAGTAGGAGTCTTAAGCGGATTCTTAGGGAGTCTAAACGCACTTATTTTCGCATTACTTCTAATCCTCGGACTCGTAGTAGGATTTGGATTCGTGAATGTTTCAGGCAAAGATGTTCACTCATTCCTTATGGCATCAGTATCACTTGTAATTGTTAGCTTCGCAGGAGCTGAAAGTATCATAAATATTCAATTCCTCAGTATCAACCTCGGAAATATGGTAACTACAACCCTCGGAGCACTACTCATGATGCTCATACCAGCGACAATAGTCGTGGCAATAAAGAGCCTCTTTACTATAAGCCACAACACATAACCCTTTCAGAGTCATGAAAGAATGAAGCAGTATGTACCTTACAGCAATAGTAGCCTTTTGCGGATTACAAGACAATAGAACCCTACAAAATGCATTAGAAGAATACAAGCACTTACCAGTGCCACCCTATCTACTCCCTAAATCCTAAACGGTCTAAAATACGATGCTGGGAAATAAGGCCCTACAACAACACACTCATTTTCAATAGGTTTTAAGCACCGCGTAGCATCCCGGAGGGAAATATACGTTTTACCCTTAATACTAATAGCTTCACCAACAGTGTAAAGTGAGCCTTTAGAAATAGATGATTGCTTAAAACCATCAGAAAAAGCAACAGAAGTCAGACATTTAACTAATGAATCTCGCTCAAAGCGATGATTTTTAGAAGTATCACGGTTCATTAATAGAAACTAACAGGATCTTTCTTAGCTGGTGGCTGTGGTGCGCGGTGCACTTCAGCAAACTCAGGAGTCACGAGTAACGTGTTTTCACCAAAACCAGCAATACTGCCTTCAAGAGCGTCAGCAGTCTTCTTAATCTTAGAGATCGCGCGTTTTAATTCGATCACATCCTTTGTTTTCAAAGGTTTAATATCAATAACCGCGATAGTGTATCCTTCGCGTAACGCATTAAGAATTTCGTTAATATCATCATACTTACGGAGTACAAAAGGACGGACCTTAATCTTCTCTTTTCGCTGTTGGCCAGCGTTAAGATCTATTTCTACATAATCATCAGCAGGCTCTTCTTCCTTACCGAACATTTTTTTGAAAATTGACATACAACCTGTAATCGCGGACAGTATATAAATATTGTCGTGGCCAGAATAATTTATTACGTCCATAACCCTATATATCGTAAACCACCTATTACTACTATAGGAAGCTATTTGAGGTGGGCAGGCATTTTGGGAATCCTTGTAATCCTCGTATCAATTGCAGGCCCAATTATTGATGGTGCACAACAATTTTCTTCGTTTAGTACGACAACACCAGAAGAAACAATTCAAAATGCTAATGCCATTAGTGAGACTTATGTAATTACCCAAATCATAGCTTCAATTTTGAGCATTGGATTCATGTTTGGATTCGTAGTGCTTGGTAAACGATACAATAACAAACTCATGATTGTAACAGCCTATATTTTCTTACTATTTGGCGTGATAACCATTATCGGCAATACCTACACATTCATTAATCTAAATGAAATAAATGTGTCAATACAAGAATCCCTATCGGACCTGTCTCAAGGAACTGATGGAATTGAAGCACTACTCGCTGCTCAAGCATCAAAAACCCCCCTTATAGGATCATTCTACAATATTATTGGTTTTGAGGCATACCTTATCGTAATAGGAGTGCTTGTTGTGGGAGCACTAGTGCTTCGCGCATCATTTGGAGCATCATTTTACAAATTGCAAAACGTAAAATATAACAAAGCCATAGGCGCTTTTGAGATGATTGGTTCAGTACTTGGATTCCTACTCTTTATTGCAATGATCTTGGAAATAATAATGTTCTTTAGTGAAAGTAAAAAGCAAGGCCTTACTCAAGGAAGTATGGTAATGCAACAAACAGCAACGCCACAACAAAAGTAATTACTCAGAATCTTTTTGTTTCTCAAAAGCCTTATGCGTTTCCTTACGCAATTCTTCAGCTCGCTTTTCAAGAAGTTTTTCTTGCTTTTCAAGCGCTTCAAGACGCATTTCAATAAGTTTCTTCTTTTCCTCAAGCTCGGACGCTGCTTTTTTCTTGTCAGTCTTAAGCATAACACCGCCAAGCACCTTGTATACATCACCAGATGTTTTCTTTACTTCTTCTAAAGCATTAAGTGACTCATTTAAGTCAAGTTGGAACGCTTGCTTTTGCGTAAGAATCGAATTCATATTGTGCTCAAGCATTTGTAGCTCTTGCATATGTTGTTGTGCTTCACTATCAGAACTCATAGTTACACCGCCTTAATCTTAACGATGTGTTTTCGTGGCTTATAGAAAATTTTGTAACCGCAACTAGAACATACGAATCGCTTTTCAAGCGTTTTACTTGAGATGTTTTTCCCGCAGTTGAAGCATTTGTATTGTGCCATGGTGAATATGATAGTAGTTTGTTTTTAACTCTTACTGTTTACTTTTTAAGTGGTATGCTGGACCCGCAAAAACCTTGCCAGTTTTCTGACATTTCCAAATACCTGCAGCGATACGCTTAGCCTGTGATTTCGGATGAAATGGAGAAGGCTGACGTGTTCGTTGCTTTTCTTCAATAGCATTGAGTCGCTTTCTAACACGGGAACCATATCCTGCACCGAACCGACCGGATGCCTTAATCTTCTTTCGTTTAGCTGTCATAGTAGTATTGTTGTGAATGATGTGTTTTTAAAGCTTTTGGGCTTAGACGAGACGCTCTAGTGCGCCTGATACATCAGGAATGTATGCTGCTAGCTGCGTCATATATTCTTGCCCCCTCTCAAAAAGAGCCCCTGCCTTATCAGCATGTTCATTGAGTTTGTGAATTGTTCTTCCAAGAGGGGTAATAACCCCAACGCCAAACCTGCGCCCAAAATGAGCACCCATACCGACACCAATATCAACACCTTCTGGCCCGACCATCAGCCCACCAGTACCGTACGGACCAAAATGCCTTCCTAGACCTGCGACACCACCACCGTAAATCCACCAGCTCATCGTTGGAGCATACTGGATATTGCCACCTCCTTCAGGATCTGCAACATCGTCATTAGATTTTGTACCTCCAACACCGCCGCCATTGCCATCATCAGGCTTATCGCCATTAAATCCTAGCACTAATCCTAATGTAATACCAGACCATCCAAAACCCATGCAAAAAGAGGAGATGATGAGTTTTTAATTTTATCGACGATAAAAAAACATGAGACAGCACAATTTGCCGCGGGACCCTCACTCGTTTTTAGACTCGCTACAGGGATTCCATCTGGATTAAAGCATTAAGAAACATGAGGCCGCCCAGATTCGAACTGGGGTCGGCAAGTCCCAAACCTGCAATCATAACCAGACTAGACCACGGCCTCGTGTTACGATTCTGAGAATAAACGATTTATAAAACTACTTGTCAGAGAAGAATGATATAGAATTACTTCTTAGCTTCTTTTGCAGCTTCAGCAGCCGCTTCTTCAGCGAGCATTTTGTCTTGGACTTTTTTACGCTCAGCAAAACTTGCTTTAAGCTTGTTCAATTTTTCAGCGTCAGCCTCAGTTTTTTGCGCGTTAATC
>JAYONY010000004.1:0-235 GCA_038121585.1 archaeon
CGGAGTAATTCCATCACTCGTAAAGAAGTTTGATACTGAATCGGTAAAAGAAGTCATAGAGAGTAGTGTATCAATATCTGAAAAGTCGTTTGTTGTTGCCTGACCAGTTATATTAGTCCCGATTGCAAGTAACTGATTCCACGATATATCTGCCTCCGTATCTGCAAAGAAAACATTTCCTGCAAATGCGGATTCATTAAACCATAAAGTAATATTACTGCTACCTGCACTACCA
>JAYONY010000004.1:245-33307 GCA_038121585.1 archaeon
AGCGTGATATTCCCATAAAAGTCCTGCCAAGCACTTACAAAAATTGAAGCAGTAGCCTGATTATTTGTCTCATTAGACTCAACTATTGAATTATTACTATCAGCTACTGCATAGATAGTTGTTGTTCCAATAACTGCAGGCCAGGTAACTGCATAAGTAGTGTTCTCTAATGGAGAAACAGTTATTGATTGATTACTTCCTATTTGCCCCCCACCACTTGTAGGGTCTGCATCATAAAAAGATCCGAGTGCTCCCGTAACAGGAGCACAGCCTTCATTTATAACTGTTGCATTAAGCGTTACTAATGTATTTTCAATAGGGTCAGCAGGAGAATACGAAACACTACCTGCATACATCACTAAGTCTGCACTTTCATTTCGAACATCTGGCAAATTAGTAGCAACAGCACTACCAAGATTGCCAGCAGTATCATTAGCAAAGCAAGTAAAATTCCAAATACCTACTTGTGAGAGAGTAATATCTGCATAATACGTGTCTCCAAAAAGCACACTAGCTGTTGAGTTTTCATTTGTCCCATCAGGCAACGTTGTAGCAATAAACACTGAGTCAATACCTGTTAAAGCATCAATAGCTGTACAACTCACCCGCACGATTGAATTAACACCGCAATACGGACCTGTAACATTTGGAGTGACACCCGATACACTCGGGGGAGTGACATCATACGTAAACGTATAATTTACTGGTGCAAATGCACTAATTGAAAGTGTATCTGTTGCAAGACAACTCCACTCATACGTACCTTCAGTAAGCGAGGGGGTAAAAAGAGTTTCATTAGAAAATCCAGTTATTGCATTAGTTGTATTTGCATGCCATCCACCATTCCAAGTACCATATAAAGTCATATTAGCTAGATTACCATCTAAATCAGAAGCAGCACACATGAGTGACGCGCTAGACACATTTGCAAAGTCAATGGGTGATTGCAAGCTTGCATTTGGAGGACTGTTAAGTCGCGTATCAGCCATAACATCAAATCCTGCACCGGTAACAGTTACATTGACAAGGGGAGTTGTGTAACCTCCTGCATCAAATACTTGTGCGTACAACTCATCACCAACTACACAAGGAGTTGTCAATAACTCACAGTCAACAAAATAAATATTATCTGCTCCAGAATTACCGCTCGGACCAATTATATCAGTAACATTATCCTGCAATCCAATTGCAGGATTCCATACTGTAATAATGTACCCATTAGCATTTTCTCCATTGAACGAATTATTAACAAAACCGGTAATAAAGTGAGCTGCTGAAACTGTTGAAGTCCCAGCTAATACAAATATACTAAAAACTACAAGTACGATCTGATACGTACGCATTGACACCCCTGTTTTGTACAGTTTTGGCACGTGACGTTCCTATTTAAAGGCATTCATTTTCATTCAAACCAACAGGGTTTTAAACAAAAAAGACATACTTTCACCATGGTACGTAGGGGTGATTCACATAGAGAGGAAGAAAAAAATTATGCATTACGAAGAGTACTCTATGATAAACCAATTCTCAAATTAATTCTTTTCATTCTAGTAAGTATTATTTTAAATCAAATCGGCGCGTATTTTGAATTAGAAAAATTTACTGATATTTTTCTCAATGTTATTAACATCCTAATCGTAATCTACCTTCTACTTTCAATATTACAAATTTTTAGAACTCGATTTAAGTATTTAATGAAGCCAGATCATTTACTTGTATTACTCTGGTCGTACGCAATACTCATTTTTATTATCATACTCCTTTTTGCAGCATTATTTAATGTAATTGAAACTGCTGGACTAGGATACATTACATACGAGGAATGCACTCACAATTTTGATAGCGCTAACATCGCAAATAATCAAGACATCTCTCATGAATACATTTATTTTTCTACGGTTACGTTCTTCACAGTTGGGTTTGGAGATGTATGCCCTATGGGACTTTCAAAAAATCTTGCGGTAATACTGGTTTTTGTAGGTCATCTTGTATCAGTATTGCTCGTTGCACTCATCATTAACAATTACCTTGATTTCAAAAAAAAACAACAGATTTACGAATTAAAACGTAAAGTCTCACAACGTTTATATACCTAATAGTAATATACTAGACCGTGTTTTACTCACTACTCATTGAGTAATGCGTATACAAAATAGGGTGTCAATGGCAAGTGTCAAATTAGATGGGTTCTTATGTGAGCGATGCGATCATACATGGATTGCACGCGCGCAAACAACGGATAAACCTCGTGTTTGTCCTAAGTGTAAATCACCGTATTGGGATACCCCTCGTAAAAACGAGATAGTCACGCAACAGCAAGCTACGAAGGAGGTACAAAGCTATGGGCTTTTTCCAAATTAAAGGCGCCTTACTCATCATTACAGGCCTCTTGCTAGTCCCCCTGCTATCTGCACAATTGCTAGAAGGAGACACCTATATCCTGGGAGAATCAATACGTATTGATGCTCGAGATTATTCTGATTTTTCATTAACTATTGTAACACCCTCTCAAACGTACAAACTTAAGGGTTCACAGGAGATGATTCCTTTCAAACCAGAAGAACCAGGAGACTATAGTATTACGTTACAAACAGAGTCTGAATCAATAACTCAAACAGTGAGAATTTTACAACCGCTCGTTGAAGAAAAACAAACCCCAGAGCAAGAAAAACCTATTTTAGAACAACCAGTAGAACGTCCTTTTTTCACAGAAAGCAAATTTGTGGTTAATGAACCGGTTGAATGGGTTATTGAACAAGAAGTCCCTGCTAACAAAGAAATAGAAGTTCCAGTACAAGCAAAAAACATTCAGCTCACTAAAAACGGCAAAGCAGTAGCAGCAACAATTTCAGAAAACACATTTTCAAATCTGTTTACTCGAGTTATCAGCCTTAACAGTAATTTAGGAGAAAAGACTATTGCAATTCAAGATGACACTTCAGGAGAAGTTATAGTAACATATGAAACTGATCCTGCAACTAGTACTGAACGAACAATTAGTGCAACAAAAAAAGAAGTTGTCATTAGTTCTCCTGCAGGATTACATTATGAAAATGTACGAGCATACACGCAAATTCCCGAAATGACTCACAGAAAAGAAGCATTACAAATTTATTGGAAGGAAGAAGACACGTATCTTGATTTTGACATTTTTGACACTGATGGAGATGGGTTGTTCGATTATATTGAATGGACAGTACCTCACCTTTCAGAACAAACATTCGAAATAATAGTAATTACTGATGCACTCCTTTTAGATAGTAATCGAAATGTTATAGCAGATATTTTTTCAGAAGTATCAGCCCTTGATGGATTATACTCCCCGGCAATTAATCCAGGAGAATTTATTCGAGTAACATTTGAGCAAAACTTAACAGAAGAAAAAGATATTACTGTATTTCCAAGAATTATATCGGGTGAACCAAGTATTGAAGTGTACGAAGAAGACGGGAGTGAAATAATCGCAACATTTACCTCCCTTGTTGATCAATCATACAATACGGTATTTCTCACAGGATTACAAGGAATTCAAGATACGTTTGATCTTAAAATTTTAGGCGGAATACTTGAATTTGACCACATTATTGACCCTCAAGCAGGTCCTGGTGAAGCAACAAGTCTGGTCGCACAAATCTGTGATGAACAAAATAGTGAATCGAGTCAAAATAATTTTCCTACTACATGTACTAGCGGATCATATCCCGGAACATGTGCCTCAGGAAATGACGATTTGAGCTGTGATGATGGCAATATTGAAAGTGCTACTTCTCGAAGAACTACTGGACCTGGGGGTTCAAATGACTATGGAGGAGTTAGAGTTACAGTATATAATTCAGGAATTGCTGATTGTGATTCGATTGATGAAGTATTTCTATGTTATGAATTCTACGGAGAATCAAGTCAGCACACCTGCACTATTGGAGTTAATGCCGATGGAACATGGGATAACGACCAATCAGTAACTTGTAGTGCTACAGCACCAGGAGTTACCTGTGTGAATGTTACAACTGATGAAAACTGGGCCTGCGGAGACTTTTTTGGAGCAACTGACGGATCACGGGCAATGGCAAAAGCGCAAGCGCAAAAAACAGCAGGAAGCGGGTCTAGTTCTTGGAGATTTGATGTACTGTACTTTAATGTGAGCTATACAACAGCAGTTCCTGCAGTACCAGTCGTAACATTACTAAACCCTACGGATGAAGCATATATTTCTACAAGCCCCTATTACTTCTATACCAATATCACTGATGCAGTAGGGCTTGCAAATGTAACACTCTACATTTGGAATGGTACCAATGGCGTAGTTGCAACAAACACCACCCTATTAACTGGAACAGTTAATCAAACAAATCTAAGCCTTGCAATACCTTACGAAGGTAATTTTTCATGGAATTATGAAGCATACAACACAAACGGTAATGGTTCAGTTGCTTTTACCAATTACAGCTTTATTTTTGATACAACCAGCCCAATAGTATCATTAGTTGATCCTCAAAATAGCTCTACCCTAAGTGATCCGTTTGATTTTCAATTAACCTATAATGTTACCGATACAACGTCTGCAATCACATCATGTACACTCTATGTAAATGGCATTGCTCAGCAAACAGACACTTCAATCACCCAAAATACAAATCAAACATGGTACCAATACCTAGATAATGGAACTCCTGAGTGGTATGTGAGCTGTACTGATGCTACAGGTAATATTGGAGTTAGTGAAAACAATACCATAACAGTAAATGTAAATATCGGAGAATTTGATGAGCGATTATGGGAAACAGGGACTCAAGATTTTACTGATGAAACAGGATTAATCAGACTCAATAACACACGTGATGCATCAATTAATACTGCTGCATTTACTATTAGTCCAATTACGTCAGTTGATTTTGTGAATGCGACATCTTACTTTATGTCCCATAATGGTGCAGTAATTCCGAGTGGTACAATCGTTGATTTCTCATCTAGTTTTACAGTGACAAGTGGACAAGTTGAAGCAACATGGAAATTGTTTATTACAAACAGTACTGGAGATACGCTACTTTGTCAAAATGGAGACGGAGGATCTGGGGGAGAACCAATAAACCTAGGTACTGAAACTTCACAAAATACAACCTGTATCTCCTCAGACATTAGACTTCAATCATCAGATAGAATAAAATTAGTTATTTCAGGATATAATACGCAATCAAGCCAGGATCGTTCAATTACTCATGCATGGGATGGCGCTACCTCATCTTATGTTGATATTAACATATCTACTGAAGGGTTTATCACTACAGATTTAGTCGACCCACTCCTAGATCCAAATGTGGCAACAGGAGGGACATTTAATGCTACTTGTCAAGTACTCTGTTCAATTGGCACGTGTAGCGGTGTGGATGTATATATTCAAAGAAATAGCACGTCTGAAACCTGGACTGAAATAAATAGTTCTGGAAACCTTATACTTACGACTGGGCAATCAAATCCAGTATCATCAGGAAACGTTCTAGCTTCAGGGCAAAATATTTCATTTTCAATAGATGGAAACATACAGTCTTCTGAAAACCATATCCGCTGCATTGCGATTGGTACGTATGATAGCGATACAGGCACTACTCAAACTCAAGTGACTGTTACGACTGCCGGTGCTGCAGCCCCTACAGTACAACTCACAGGTCCTGCCAATGAAACCTGGTTTAACACTGCTGTAGAATTATTGTATAATGTATCAGATGTTAATGATAATCTTGCTAACAGCACACTAATACTTAATGGCATTCGTAACCTAACAAACCAATCAACCCTACTAAACGGAGAAATAAATAATTTCACCCTTAATTTACCAGATGGCACCTATACCTGGACTGTTAACGCTACTGACACTACAAATCTTGAGGGAACTAACACGAGCGAAAGAACATTTTATGTCGATACAATAGCTCCTCAAATAACGCTTAGTGCGCCTTCACCGAATGAAATCTTTGAAGTAAGCACGATTGAATTTAATTTTACGGCCCTAGATGCAATGGATTCAATACTCTCATGTGACATTATCATCGATAGCGTTGTTGAAGGAAGCAGCATTCCTTCTGCTAATGCATCGCTCATAAATTATACTATTTCAAATATTGGACTAGGAGACCACTTATGGAATGTTACGTGTGTTGATGAAGCAGGTAATGTGAATACAAGTCTAACACGTAACTTTTCAATTGCTGATACTCCACCAAATGTTGCACTTATCACTGCTGACAATAGCTTCTCTACAACGGGGAACATTACCCTTATCTATAATGCTACTGATAACAATGGATTACGAGGTGCCGAACTCATTCTCAATGGAGCTATTAATCTTACAAACCAAACAACAGTAAGTAATGGAGTATATAGTAATTTTACACTTATAGGCTATCCAGAAGGAATTTATACGTGGACAGTGAATGTAACAGATACTAATGGGCTTAATGCCACAAATCTAAGTATTAGAACATTTACGATTGATACTAATGCCCCTATTGTAAACCTCACCTATCCCCCAAATAACACACAATCAAATACAGGATCATTAAACTTCAATTTTACAGTAATAGACACTATTGACACAGCACTTACCTGTTCATTATTTGTCGGAGAAATAAGCGATCTTAGTTTTGCAGCTAGCAATGGCACTGAGATCGAACGCTCAATAGCGGGACTCACTGACGGATTTAAAGCATGGAATGTAACATGTCTTGATGATGCCAGTAACCAAGGACTCAGCCAACTCTATTATATTAACATTTCAGAGCCCCCTACAGTAGAACTTGCCACTGATAACAACACATTCTTCAATGTTTCAACGTTTAATTTATCGTACATTCCTTCAGATAATACCAACCTTGCATCGTGTGAACTATACATTGACGGTGTCTTTAACCAAACAAATCAAAGCTCGATTGTTAATGGCGCTCAAAACAACTTTAGTGTTGAAGGAAGTGCTTCAGGAGCACACACCTGGTTTGTTAACTGTATTGATACAATAGGCCTACAAAACGCTACTGAAAACCGAACATTTACCGTCGATTTCGATAATATTAATATTACTCTCTTTTCCCCACAAGATGGAGCAGAAATTTTCGATGATACAATCACCTTTAGTTATAATGCAACGGATGATATTGACCCACTACTTTCATGTAACATTAATGTGAATAGTCAAGTAGTTGACTCATTTAATGCAACCAATGGTGCTGAAACAAATAGAACAGTTGTCTTTTCCACCGGCGGGTTAAAAATTTGGAATGTGACTTGTTTTGATGATGCCTTAAATTCGTTAACGAGTGAGACCAGAAACTTTACACTCGCATTTGCACCCGTAGTAAATTTAACTACTCCAACCAATAATACATTCTATAACACTGCCACAGTATCACTTTTCTATAACGTTACTGATGACAACAACAATATAGCTAATGCAACACTTATTCTAAATGGTGTTCATAATCAAACAAATCAGAGTACGATTATAAACGGAGACATTAACAATTTTACAGTATTACTCCCCGATGGAATTTATAATTGGACAGTGAATGTTTCAGACCTAACAAGTCTAGAAGGTAGTGACAACATTACAAGAGTATTTACCGTTGACACTCAAGAACCAATCATTAATTTAACCGCACCAGCACCTAACCAAACGCTTGACTGGAACAACGTATCTCTTGATTTTGTAGTATCAGACAATATTGATTCTTCATTAACCTGTAATGTTAGTATTAATGGTTTTAACGAGTTTGAAAATATTGAAGTGGCTAATGGAGTTGATACAACACTGTATACTGTTCAACAAGACGGGACATTTGATTGGTACGCTGAATGTGTGGATGATGCGAGCAATTACAACATCACTGCGACAAGAAACTTTACGATAGAAGCACCTCCAAGAATAAACTTGATTTCACCAACTTCTCAATCATTCTTTAATATTTCAAATCTAAGCTTTGTGTATGTTCCAGAAGATCCGATTGATATAACAAATTGTTCATTATATATTGATGGAGTATTTAACCAATCTGACTTAACACCTGAAGAAAATGTAAATAATACATTTACTGTGACAGGAATTGCTGAAGGATTTCATAATTGGTCAGTACAGTGTGTTGACGCATTCCCAGACTTTAATCTTGCTTCATCAAATATCAGTAATTTCACTATTGATAATACCCCGCCTAATGTTACCCTTATAACACCGCTCAATAATTACAACACGCTTACTACTACCCTATTCAATTTTTCAGTGATTGATACTTTTGACACATCACTATCCTGCTCACTCAGCATTGATGGAGTTGTTAATCAGTCAGGTATCACGGTTCAAAATGGGACTTCAAGCGCTGTTACTGTAGCAGGGCTAGCCTTAGGCCCACATACATGGAATGTTTCCTGTATTGATGAAGGACCAAACACTGGCTATTCAGAAACATGGAATTTCAATGTAACCTATCCTGATTTCGATATAAACACAAGCGATATTGTATTTAGTAATACTGCACCTATTGAAAATGAGACTATTCAAATCAACGCCACAATTCGCAACACTATTAATGTTACCGTGCAAAACCTCACCGTGCAATTCTTTGAAGGTGATCCTGATGATGGAGGAACTCAGATAGGGAGTGATCAGGTTATAACCACGTTTGGCCCACTAAGTAGTGAAACCATTAGCATTGACTGGAACGCTGCCATAGGTACAAGCTTTATTTTTGTTCTTGTTGACCCTCCAGTAGGTTCTGGAGGAGTTATTGTTGAGTGGGATGAACTTAATAATGAAGCAAATGCATCAATCACGGTTGGAGGATGGCACATAATTATTGGCGACATTACAGCACTAAGCGAGTATCAACTTGCAGACTTAGAAAATTCAAGCATCAATAGATGGAATGCACTTAATTTTGAAGAAGGGAATCTCTTTGTTGCAGATTCAGAGTCATCAATTAGTTGGACTGACTTACAAGCCATTGGTAGAAATGCAACAGGGGATGCAACAACTAATGACATTACTGAAATAGACTCTCTTCTTGGAATGACTGCTTTTGCTGATTCATTTGCAGCATTATATCTCAATGAAACAGGAGGGTTTGTAAATACTACCTCTTATCTTGTGTTTAACAATTTTATCAATCAAGTACCAATTACTAATTCAACAAATAACACTAACTTTGCGACAGGAATTATGTGGGACACTTCTGATGACACAAACGGGGAATTTGATACGGGAGACCAAGAAGATTTGATCCTACTAACTGCTATTCAAAAAGACCAAGTTGGGGCGTATGGAACGTATGATTATGAACTGCGAGTTGCTGCTAAATTACGAGAATACTTTACTGTGGACTCTCAAAGAGTTATTTTCTATTCAGAACTTCGTTAAGTAGCACTTGCCTGTACGGCACCAAGTACTAGATTTCCAGAACATGATCCATCAGCAGTGGGTGGAACATACGTCCTCCAATAGGTTTGGTTTGTTGCTCCAACATCATCCGTATCATTTTGGCGATGTGAAAGCGCAAAATCTGCTATTGTCACGGTAGAAGTAAGATTAGTATACAGTAATTCAACTTGTCCTAGCGTTAGTGCACCAGTGTTTGCGGATGTAAGATTATATTTTGCATGTTCAATACTTATATTAGTCTCTCCAAAACTACAATTCATGAAGTGACCATCATTAATTGTTCGTGCATAACCACTTAAACTTAAATTTACAAGGGTATTTCCAGCATTTGTTACATTAAACTGTTGTTCTGGCGTTACCTCGCTCGTATTAACCAATCCAAAATCTAGTACTGAAGGAACACTAAGTGCTAACAAAACATTTATTGTCGTTTGATTTGTTGCACTACCACTTACATTAAACGTGTCAAATACCTCAACAGTACAATTCCAAGCCCCTTCATTCGCATAATACAATACAGTAGCACTACATTCATACGCCACTTCCTGAGCATTACCATACCCTGCATTTACAGTGCAACTCTCATTACTGTAATGAACATTATTGTCATCTGCAGATCCAAACGAGGATGATGCAACATTGAAAAATTCAGCTCGAACAGTGCTTATGGTCGATTCACCATCAAAATCACGAGCCACACCAACACATTGAACGAGTCGAGTAGATGCAGGGGTGAGATCAATCTCTTGAACTGGATTGTCTTGCGCATCATCAACGCTTAGGTTGAGTACTTCAGGTATAGAGTTAAGTGTTAAATTACCCATAACATCAAATCCTGCTCCCGTAACTGTAAGATTAGAATAATTTGAGAGATAGGAGTCACCTTGATCAATAACTATTGCACGTATTTCATCACCAACTACGCAAGGAGTACTCAATAGTTCACAATCTATTAAATACGTATTGCTTGCTCCAGAATTACCAGTTACCCCTACTATATCCGTAACATTATCTGACTGACCAACTGCAGGGTTCCACACCAATACTGTTTTTCCATCAGCACTCTCTCCTGATAGCGCATCTTCAACAAGCCCTACAATAAAATGAGCCCCTGAGACAAGTGATACAAAAACAAAGCAATACACGAAACCAACCCAGAGAATTATTGAAAGAACCCTATGCATAATACCTCCCTACGATGGCAGTATAAAAATAGTGTCTTCTGAGAGTACGATTTCATATTGTTGACCAGGTACAAGTAAGAAATTCCTTCCAACACCACCAAATACATTTACATAACCCAATTGCGTTCCAAGAAAAGAATCATAATAACTCACGGTTTCTATGCTTGGATATGCAGCAATTAGATCCTGAACATATAAAGAGTCTGTTTGAAACATTACATTATTTTTTCCTTTTGTAAGTTCAACAGTTCCTGCTAGAACAATCGATTCTGTCTGTGCAAGACTAGAATACAATAAAAATCCAAAGAAAAGCATGCAAATACATCCTAGCAACATTTTTCGTTTACACATTAGTACCATCTCCTAATTGTTCATGAATTTGTTTGAGATCTATATAAATCATTTTTTTAGCCCGTGAAGATAAGTGTTCGTAATCTTTACCAATTTCAGCATATAGTTTTCTTGCTTGAGGATAGTCTTGCTGACTTACTAGGTCGTCAATTGTAGCTATTCGTTCGCGTAAATCTATAAGTTCTTCTGCTAAGAATCTATCACGCCGTAAAGAATACCAATACACTCCCAAACCAGCAGTAATTAGTAATCCTAGAATCACTCCAAAATACGATGTCCCACTGCCTTCATCCACAAATGAAAAGAATCCAGTAATTCCAAATGAAGAAGTATCGAACGGAATGAGTAGTGGGTCATAGACAAGTACCGTCTGAAGATCATCTAATGATGCAAAATCAATATGTTCATCGAAAGAGTACACTACTGATGTCTCTGAAGCTTCAAATACAATTATTGAAGCTTCTTCATTAAGTGAGTATTGAGACGTGAGTATTTCTACATCATCAAGTGTTGCTACACTACGAGGGATTCGTTCTGCTATAGAATAATTTTGAGGCGATTCAAGAAGTGAACCAATCTGTTTTTCAATCAAAGTACGCTCGCTTTGAGTTCCATCAAGATAGGAAATAGTTATTGCATACGCTGAAGCGACAACTCCCTCTCTAGCATTTGCTAATGTGGCAAGTGTTTCTGCAACTCCTTTTTGAACCTGCTCTTGGGTCGCACTAGGGTATAGTGCGAGCATTGCTTGCGTAACTGCATTTTCACCACTAATTATTTCTCGGGATTCACTGTCAACAATTCGTAATGACTCTGGTACCTTACGTTTAAGAGAAGTCAATCGTAATCGATACGTGTTTAACTTTCTATCAAGTTCAGTTTGTGATAAACTCTGAGTCTTTACAGTTTCTGTCTCTCGTGTAAGAGCTTCAAGTTCAGATTGTGCAGTATCGAGCTCTCTATCAATACGCATAGTCTCAAATACAAACTGCTCTTCTCCATTTAGTGACTCAAATCGAAAACGAGCATCTTCGATTTCTCGTGCAACTCCATCAATATCAGCCAATAATGAATCAACAAATCCTAAAAACCGAGGCTCTAAACCGCTTGAAACAACAGTAGTGTTTGCAAGTAGCGCAGTAGAAAATATTTCTGGTGATAAATCACCTTCATTACCTGCCTCGTCAACAACACCAATTCGATAATAATAAGTTGCACCTGCAGTAACACTTGTATCAGCATATGAATCCATAGTTTCATCAGTTATTGTGGTAAGTAAATCTGAACGACTAACACCAGGCGATCTTGATCTATAAATGCGATATTCAGCACTATCTGAATCATAAAACCAATTTAGTTGTACTCGACCTGCATATCCTTCAGCCTGAACATCTATCATCGTTGGAGGTTTCTTTGTATCAACAATAAAGAGACCTCCGTTAGTAATTTGTGTTCCTTCAAACCCTTCTAAATCACGAGCAGAAAATCGAAAGGATCCAACTTGCTCACCTGCATTCTCAGAAATAATTAAATAGCCACTCCAAATAGTTCCACTTCCAAATAAAGGTATTGTATTATAACTAACTCCATCAAATGAATAACCAAGTTGTGGAGCTGAAGAAACAACTTTAGAAGTTTGTACAGTCACCTGATACCGTCCATTACTAAGAGGGGGACTTTCATCAAGCGCAACGATTGCATGTACAGGCACATTAACACTAAAAACAGTTTCAAGTTGTTCAGTTACAAACCCTGATGCATTTTGGCAACGAACATAATACCGATAAACACCGTCTTCAAGTTCAATAAGTGTATCTTTATGAATACTCTCAAATGAAAAGTCGAATGTTCGCTCCATAGCTGCATACGGAAGATCTGGAAATGCACTATACTTGCAAGACATTGCTTCACTCGCAATTACTTGGTACACTACTGAATCAGCGCGAACAATTTCAGTCGCTACATGTACTGAGTCTTCAGGGGCTGTAGCATCTAAGAAGAAGGTTACTGCAGCAGCGCTACTAAGAGAAATACATTGTACAACTATGAATAAAGCAACTACGCTACTACGAATCCTCATACACCCCTTGTTTTCTTGCGATACCTCCGTTTCTCAGTGTTAATCTTATAGAGTATGAAGGCTATAAATGTAATGATTAACGCATAGACTAAGAAAGTGCCTATAGAACCCCATGAAAATCCTGATGATTGTACATTTATCACAGTACTTGATGGAAACGTTCTCTTTGCATCATAGAAAACACGCCCACTGGCAATATACTGCCCTGCGGTACGTGGAGTAAAGTAAAACGTAAAATTAGTATGCTGCCCTACAGGAACTTGGGTAGGTTCACTATTTAATAATTGAACTATTGCACCATCACGCTGTATCTGCCCCTCAAAACGTGCAGTTATGATTTTTTCTCCAATATTATCAAATTCTACAAAAATAGGGATGGTATCATCAACGTTTGCCCAGACTACACTATGCATACTAGTGATGACCCCATCTGCTTTTAACGCTCCTGGTTCAAGCACATCAAATGTTAGTAAATCCTCTGAAAAACAATCAGGTACTCGAACATCAACCCAGTATTGATCGATATCATACTCCCCTGTTGGAACTGAGAATTGCATTCGCTGAGTCTGTGTTGGCAAGAGCGTATCTCCTCGTAATGAAATTTCATCTACAATACTTACTTGTTCTTGATCCCAAATTGTTGCTTGAAATTCAGGACGAAAGCGAATATTTCCATTGTTGGTAATATCTACTTCAAATAGTGTTTCGTCTCCTTGTTCAACACTTGTAACACTATATCCTCCTGCATTACATGCAAAAATTTCAAGATCGGTAATCTCAACTTTTATGGTAACATCAACGACTGCCCTTACAACACTTGCAGCACTACCTTCCCCTCCAAATTCTCCAGCCAGAGGTTCTGTTGTGACACGCAAATACCCGGTGTAGTTACCATTAGGAATATCTTCAGGAGGTAACACTTGAAGAAGCAATCTTCCAGGAGCATCTCTAGAAACAAGTATCTGTTCTGAATAATTAAACCAAGATGCAATATCACCCCACGCTTCAAACCCAATAGGAATTCCTACTTCAGAATCTAAAGTTATTGTAATATATCGTTCAGCATACCCTCCCCGAAGAACATCTTTAAAATAAACATTTCCAGGACTTACTCCAAAAATATTCTGAGCAGCTACGGGTGAGGCAAAAAGAACTGCTAGCGCTACAAGACTCCCTAAACAAATAACTTGCCGAATATGTAAAACACCCATTTCAATGACACCTTTTCTTTACTAATAAAGACGTATTCATTAAGCAAATTCACTACTTAAAGCTTTTTTCCCTTGAAAATAAATTAAGTTGCGGGACTGATTACCGATCCGAACACAATATTTCCACTACAGGAACCAGCAACACCTACAGGTACATAAATGCGCCAGTAGGTGCTATTGGTGTCTCCAATACCTACAAGGGTGTCATTTGTGCGGTAACTCAGATCAAACTGCTTTACTGCTGAGGTATTAGTGAGATTTGTATAGAGTGAATTAACTTGTGCGTGAGTTAACTCGCTATTATTTGAGGAGGTTAAATTGAATTTTTCATATTCTATCGAAATGTTCTGGATGTTCCCAAGCGTACAATTCATTGCGAGGCCATCGCCAGCAGTAGCTCCATATCCACTAAGTGAGAGATTCATAAATACATTACCATAGTTTGTAACATTTGCGACAATTTCATTAGAAACATCAGTTGCGTTTACTTCACCGTAATTTATCACATCAGGTAATCCAAGGGCTAATAGTGTATTGATAGTTATGATATCACTACCGTACGCTGTGAGGCTTGAGTTATCAGAGGTTAGTGAAGTGGCATTCCATGTTGAGTTAGCAGCATAATACTGCACTGAAAAAGTACAGTTTGACTCTAAAGTGAACGCATCTCCGTATGCATAATTCAAAGTACAAGAATTATTTGAATAATGATTATTATTATCATCAGTTGCGCCATAGGTAGAGCCTATCGCATCAAAGAATATTGTTGATACATTTGCAATATCCCCTTCCCCGTCATAATCTCTAACAATACTCGTCACAGTTACTTCAACGGTACTATTTGCACTCAAATCAACACTTGCTGCCCCATATTGAACGGTTACATTAATAATTTCAGGATATACATTACCAATAGTGAGTGTTGTAGGAACAGTAACATTATCTGCAGACACAGCAGCAAATACTTGGTGCGAGATAGGAAGTACAGTTATTAAAACCAATAAAAGAAATACAAAAGCTTCAAGAAAGATAATCCCTGCTAAGAAAGTACTCGTTCTATTTCGACACCCGTTTTTTTCATGTTTAGTTTCCATATCGCATGCATTTGTTTAACTCAGTTCAACATACAGATAGTATGCTGTCTGACCAGTAAACCCATCAGCTCCATTTTCAGGAACAATCATTTGAAAGTCATAGCTATTTCCATCAAATCCAGTTACATCAGATTCCATGATAGTTGCAAAGATTAGATTACCACCTGCTGAAAAATCAGTACTGTCCGAAAGTACTACTTCCTCAAATACGGTATCTTGCGTTACGTTATTCTGGTAAGTGTTTAGAGTTGGGCAGGTATTAACGGTAATATTAACATTTCCAACAAAAAACTCTGAGTGAGTCGTATCATCAAACGTTGCAGTAATATTATCATCAGAACTTGTATGACTTAAATCAGTATTTTCAAGCTCTAATAGCGTAGTGTTCGCACATTGGATATTAGTCCAAATAAGCGAAGTATCATTTGTTGTTGCATACACTTCACCACCTACACTTGCAATAGTCCAATCAAAGATTGTTGACCCGTCAGCATCATCTAATGAGAACGTACCTGAAACCTGACCCACAAATGCCTTCCAACGAATATTCTGAGTAACCCCAGTAATATTAATGGTTGAAATTGTTCCTCCAGAAGTATTAATAATAAGACCAGTAGTATTACCTGATGTTTCTGTTGAATCAATAGCTATTTGAGTTGCTCCTTGTGGTACTGCACTAATCATATGCGTTAGTAAAACTAATAAGAATGCAGCGAAAGAAAGGAAAACAAGCAGATGCCTGGCTACTTCAAAAGGCATGTTTTGCATTTGATTATCTGATTTCATAATTGTGACACTCCATTTATTCTAGTTCGACCCAGAAGAAGTATGTTGTTGTGGCTACGTCTGTGCCATGTCCATCTTCTGGTACGATCATTTGAAAGTCATTGTCTGCGTCGTTATATCCGAGCACGCTTGTTTCTTCGAGTAGTGCTACCCATACTACGCTTGTAGTGGTTGGTTCGTAAAGGATTACTTCTTCGAATTCATTAGCTACTCCTTCTCCTGCATCACTGTACAGATTTGTTGAGAGGCATTCTCCTGCAGTGAATTCTCGTGATGCTGTGTAGAAGAGGTCGTGAGTATCTACTCCTGAGAAAGAGAAGGTTTCGTTAATACCATCAACATCATCTGATGCAATACCATATCGTGCTTCAAGTGCTGTAAGGTTTGTTCCGAATTGACTGGTAGCTCCTGCATTACTAGTATCATCAGCGTATGAACCGCTTGCAGTGAAGTTAAAGCATTGAACGTTTGTCCAAGCGATTGTTTGATTTACTGAAGCGTACACTTCACCTTCTGGACTTGCAAGTGTCCAGTTGTAAAGAACATTATCATTTGAGTCTGCTAATTGGAGAGTACCAGACACATTTCCCGCATAACCCTGCCATGACTGAGTAGTTGAGAAAGCAGTCACATCAATTTGAGTGATATTACCAGCGTACGCACCATCACTACCAGCACCATCAGCTGGAGCCCGCTCAGTATTAATCTCGGACACAGACCCACCAGTAGGCTGCGCCAGTACAAAAGGCAAAATAAGCATTGCTAGTATGACACCCCCAATTATTAACTGTACTGCATACGATTCCACTCTTTTTATTGTTTTCGCCATGATTCTTTATTCTAGTTCGACCCAGAAGAAGTATGTTGTTGTGGCTACGTCTGTGCCATGTCCATCTTCTGGTACGATCATTTGAAAGTCATTGTCTGCGTCGTTATATCCGAGCACGCTTGTTTCTTCGAGTAGTGCTACCCATACTACGCTTGTAGTGGTTGGTTCGTAAAGGATTACTTCTTCGAATTCATTAGCTACTCCTTCTCCTGCATCACTGTACAGATTTGTTGAGAGGCATTCTCCTGCAGTGAATTCTCGTGATGCTGTGTAGAAGAGGTCGTGAGTATCTACTCCTGAGAAAGAGAAGGTTTCGTTAATACCATCAACATCATCTGATGCAATACCATATCGTGCTTCAAGTGCTGTAAGGTTTGTTCCGAATTGACTGGTAGCTCCTGCATTACTAGTATCATCAGCGTATGAACCGCTTGCAGTGAAGTTAAAGCATTGAACGTTTGTCCAAGCGATTGTTTGATTTACTGAAGCGTACACTTCACCTTCTGGACTTGCAAGTGTCCAGTTGTAAAGAACATTATCATTTGAGTCTGCTAATTGGAGAGTACCAGACACATTTCCCGCATAACCCTGCCATGACTGAGTAGTTGAGAAAGCAGTCACATCAATTTGAGTGATATTACCAGCGTACGCACCATCACTACCAGCACCATCAGCTGGAGCCCGCTCAGTATTAATCTCGGACACAGACCCGCCAGTAGGCTGCGCCAGTACAAAAGGCAAAACGAGCATTGCTACAGCCAATCCTATAAGAAATACTGCATATAGCACCTTTTTTTGCATGTCTATAACACCCATTTTTCTATTTCTGTCATGAGCTAAGAGTATATAAATCTTTTTAATTTTGAAAGAATTATTTTAATTCTAAAAAAAGATATTCGGGTATGACTACATTTATATAGTATGTAGAATTATTTTTCCAACAATGAGTGCTAATACTACACTACGTGCGATTTTCGACGATAAAATTATCAGAGTACTAAACGCCCTTATGGATCAGCCCTCAAAAAGCCTTTCATTAACCCAAATTGCAACCCAAGCAGATGTTAGCACTGCAACAACACTAAGAATTCTTTCAAAATTAGTAAAGCAAGAGTTTGCACGAGTTAGCATAATTGGCAAATCAAAATACTATAAGCTTAAACAAAATCAGAAAACACGTGAACTAGGCAAGATCATTCGAAAAAATGAAGCGATTAGCCACTTTACCACGCCAGTAGAGCAGATACCTGAAATTTCAAAAATTATTTTAGTTGCTAAAGAAGAAAAAAAAGCACGCATAATCCTCGTTGGAGATAATATTCCTAAAGATGCAATCAAAAAAATTGCAACAATAGTTAAAGATAAGCACAAATTCCTTGTAGACTATATTGAATTATCCACAAAACAATTCGATGACCTTTCAAAAATTGGTGTAAGTGATATTAGCGATAAAGTAATCTGGGAACGCTAAAGGGCATCTTCCAACAAAATTTTTCGACGACAAAGTTTGATTGTTTCCAAACGTTTAAATAGTATATACTTATGTATATACACATGAAACAACAACAACTCCAAAAATCTTTTGAAAAAATTACAAAAGAACTTGAAGATGTTGGAAAAGTAATCGATGCACTAGTCCCACACGCAATCGTAAAAAAAACAACCACCTTTGGAAATTCTTCACACGTTGTATTACCAAAACGCTTTGTTGATAAACGAGTAGGAGTGGTCGTTCTTGATGATTTACATGATAGTCTTCAATACAATAACAAGGGGGGTGGACAACATGCAACTATCAATTAGCAGCTACCTTGGTTTCACCGACAAGGAAGTAATTGAGGCATTGCTACGCGAAGAAGCAAACACAACAGTGCTTACTAGCAAGCAACGTTCTATGGAACGAAAAGCAATGCCATCAACGAAACAAAAGATGCTCAAACACTAAGTACAATTCATTTTTTATTTTTATTTTATACCTATTCTACAAATCAATACCCTACACAAGGGGTACTAGCAATTACCTAAACTGATACACCACTTACCCTCTAAGAGAACGAATATGAGGACGCATTTTCGCGTATGCTTTTTCCCTAAATCGCTTTGGTAAGCGAGTATATAGTGCTGTAATATCTGCATACAGGGTAAGCGCATAATTCCGATTACCTGCTTTAGAAGCAATAATGAATTCTTTAATAAGCGCTATAGCATCCTGCTTATCTATCTGCTGCAATAGGCGTTGAATACGTGCATATACTGCCTTTTTACTATTTTCAGGTAGAGCTGGATAGAGTGCAGAAGCCTCATGATATTTATCACGCGCAATTTGTACTTCTTTATCTTGCAGCGCCTCTTCTGTTTCATGAATTACATCATACATATGTTGGAGCTCTGGAGAATCACGTTTAAGACGTGTTAGTTGTACTTTACGATACGAATAAGTACCTACAACAAGCCCCCCTACAAGCACTAGTAACCAGCTAAAGTACATGAAAAATCCACCTGAGCCAACTTGTACTGCAGACACAAATCCTGTAAGTGATCCTCCAAAAGATTGATCCTCGCGTACTAGTTCAGAGAATGCAAGCGTATCAGTACCCTCAAAGTCCTCGAGCGCTCGAGTCGCTGAAACTGTATAGACTAATCTATTTGCTTCTACCGAATCAATATCAATAGCGTACATATAGTCATCTCCGAGAACCTGTGCATCATGCTCAAATGAAACATCAGCAGTACCTGCAAGGTCTTCAGTAACTACTTCTATTAATTGAGTAAACGATGCGTCCTCATCATACACTAACTCCTTAACAACTAATACGAATGAATCTTCCCTATCTGGATAGGTAAGCGTAACAGAATAAGCCTTACTCTTTACCTTAAGTTGTTCCTGCAGCATTTCATTATATGAAATAAGTGAAGAACGAGTTCGTTTATCAAGAACGAGCCCTTGCGCATCAGCATATGAATCTACTACAGTAGCGAAATCAAGTGATACAGTATTCTTTTGATACTCATAACTTCCAGAAACTGCTATACTACCTGGAATTACCTCATCTAATTGTGCTACTTCATCAAGAATTTCATTCAAACGTTCTTCGCGCTTTTCTTCACCACGAATAAAATCAATATTATGCTGTACATCACGTTTCATTTGTAGTAATCGCTTTTTATGTAATCGTAGTTCATCAGAAAGACCAATAGCATCAAGGACTGCTAGTTCATCAACACCAAGATTTGCTTCAGCAGTAAGGAAGTCATTTACTCGAGTTATGAGCTCATCAATTGCAATTACAGTAGGGTCTGAAGAGTCATCAACAAGTGTTGAAACTGCACCAGTAGCCTGCGTTGCAGGTAATGAAGAAGCATTAGCAATAGTAAAATCGCGAGACCGAGATCGCTCATTCCCAGAAACATCATAACACGTAACATCCCATGAATAGTCCCCTTCATCAAATTCTACTAGTTCAACAACAATTTCATCACCACTCGTTATTGAAGTATCAACAGAGGTGTACACAAGCGTTCCGAGCGGAGTTTTATTATAATAATAGAGACCATAGGTACAGTTAGCTATGCCTTCATCATCAGTCACATTATAGTAAAAGTCTGCTTCAGTAGAATAAATGATTTCATTACTTGCTGGCTCAATTAACGTAACGGTAGGTCCTGTTGTATCTGCAGTATCAACTGACTCTACAGTAATACTAATCGATTCTTCAAACGTATCGTCTCCGAGAGTTACATCAATTGTTGCAGTATACGTTCCTGCTTCATCATACGTATGAACATACTGTTCTGAAGAGCTTGCAATCGAAGGGTTGCCAAATAATTCATCTGAACCATCACCAAAGTCAAGCTCATACAAAAACAAAAGGTTTTCTGAAGCGCTCATAGTAACTGTAAACCCAACATCGTCACCCTCATCAATAGTAGTTTCAGTTACAGTAAAATCAAATGTAGGCTCTGCTAGTAGTGGTGCATCAACGCTGAAACTACCACTTTCTGAGTCTTCAATATTCTCATCAGTTTCATCAACACAGTGCAGTTCCCAATCATACGCGCCTGGACCGAAGTCTTCATCAACATCCCAAGAAACCGTAGTTGAAGACGATTCAGAAACAGTGTCATCATACACTGTGCCACTAGCATTTTGAATACTAAAAGCACATTCTACAGATTCTGACCCATCGTACTCAAGGGTAAAAGAAAAATCTAGTGAATCACCATACGCAATAGTACCTGAAGGAACAGTATCTGTTGCAAGCGTAAGCGTTACAACCGTTTCATTCTCTTCAGTAGTGCCCACATCATCACCAACGTCACTACCCTCATTCTGCGGTTCTGAAGCAGTAACATTACCCTCATCCTGAGAACCAGTATCTTCCTGACTTGTACCTAAAGCTGCAGAAGTTATAAGTAACAAACTTACAAATACAATTATAAAATTTTCCCGAGCTCCTCTACTCTTTGACACCCTAATACACCCTCTTCTTTTAATAAAGAATCTAGAAATTCCAAGTCCCGTTCTTTTAAAAATCCTTCGATTTTTCCGTCGGTTTCCAAAAGTATTTAAGAAAGTAAGAATTGACCCTGCCATGAAAGAAAGAGTGTGTAAGCACTATTGGATAGCGTTAGCTCTTGCCATACTTCTTATGCTTACCCCTCAAATAATTGCCCAGTCACAAAACGGGACTGTAGGAACAGTATTATTTGTACCTGGAGATGGAGAAAGCCCTGTACTTGCAGAAATAATTCCCGATTTTAATTGGGCTAAGAGTACAAATCTCACTAATGCGTTTGATCTTGATGATTATTTTGTGGATACTGATGCCTTAACATACAACTACACTTCAATAACTAATATTACTGTAAGCATCAATAGCACCACTAATATTGTCTCATTCTACCCTGATTACGAGTTTACAGGCACTAGAACACTACGATTCATAGCTTCTGATTTCACAGCAAACGCTACAAGTAATCTCGTAACCCTTAATGTAAGTGAAGATACACGAGCACCTTATTGGAGCAACCCTTCACGAAGCGTTCCAACAGTCTATCAAAACCAAGTTGTACGCTTTGCCACTACCTGGACAGATAATGTTAATTTAGCAAGCTATATCTTCATGATCAAGCAAGGAGGAGGTAGCTGGTCAAATACTTCTGTTCAATCATTTTCAGGAACATCTAATGTATCTAATTATTCAGTTCAGATAAGTGCTGCGGGAGGTTCAACAGTTTCATGGGGCTTTTTTGCAACTGACGCTGCAGGCAATACAAATGTTACTACAATTCAAAATTTTACGGTAGAAGACATTACAATACCTCCAGGTTCTAGTTCATCTAGTAGCGGAGGAAGTTCAAGCAGTAGCAGTAGCAGTGGGAGTAGCAGTAGTAGCGGAAGCGGTGGTGGAGGAGGCACTGGAGGAACTACTGGAGCTGCGATTACAGAAGGTGCTGGACAAGAGTCAAGCCTTGATTTTACGATTGAGCCAGTTGTTGAAGCATTTAGCATTGAACTAAAACAAGGAGGAAGTGCATCAGTTACACTGAAAGTAACAAATACTGGACAAACAACACTGAATTTTTCCATAAGCACTGAATTTTTAGAAATGTTTGAACAATTCATTAGTGATCCTGCATTCTCACTTGATGTTGGAGATTCCCAAACAGTAACACTACAGTTTACTGCTGACATACTCTTAGCACCAGATGTGTATTACGGTATAATTTACGTTGCATCGCAAAACTCAACCACTACGATTCCAATTGCAATAACAGTTAAAGAATTAGACACAAGTCTTGAACTTGAAACAACAGTTTTGAGCGAGTATGAGCAAACAAGACCAGAAGAAATTGTACAAGCTGCCATTAATCTTACGTATGTGCAAGATCTTGTTGAAAAAAACCTTTCAGTATATTATGCAATAACCGATTTTTTTGGAGAAATACTCATTTCAGATACACAAGAGGTCACAATTTCTCAAGACACAGGATTTATCGTTAACCTCTCAATTCCTCCCCTAACCCCTCGCGGAGAATATCTGTTTCTCGCACGAACCATTGATGGAGAAGAAATCTTACTTGATACTGATACGTTCTTTATTGAAGAACGGTTTACCCTCCTTGCATTTATCAAAAAATATTATCTCTTTCTTGTAGTGCTCGCGCTTACAATCATAGGAGCAGGATTGATGGTTCGCCAACATCGGAATCACCAAAAGCTTAGGTTGCTTAATCTCTACCTCATGTCAACTGAGATGAATAAATTGCTTAAAGAAAATAAATTTGAAGAAGCAATTAATATCTATATCCGTATTAAAACTATTTATGGGGAACCAATCTCACATACTGCTCTGAAAAATAAAGAAGAACTCAAAAAAGAAGTGCAAGAATTATGTGATACTCTCAGTCTTAAAGTAAAAGAAGCACAAGAAAAGGAACAAGCAAAAGAAACAACACAACAAGAACAAAAAGAAGAAACACCAAAAGAAACAACACAACAAGAACAAAAAGAAGAAACACCAAAAGAAACAACACAACAAGAACAAAAAGAAGAAACACCAAAAGAACAAGATAATATAATAAAAAGTAGTGCTCAAGTACAACACAAACATGTTTCCCACGTACAAAAAAAGAAACTATTTGTAAAAAAAAGTAAAAACCACAAGGCCCCACATAAGCACAAAAAAGCAGTAAAGAAAAAGACTAGAAAAAATAATATACAAGCAAAACACAAGCACACTTCACACGTTCAGAAAAAGAAAAAGATAGTAAAAAGAAATAGTAAAAAAAACACACGACTAAAGCACAAACATGCCTCACACGTACAAAAAATGAAAAAAACGGTGAAAAAAAAGAGGAGATGATACAATGAATAAACTACTAGCTACAAGCATCATATTACTAACCCTTTTTTCAGTTAGTGCACTAGCACAATCTGCGTATGGGCCCTCCATTGAAGGCGATGGCTATACAATTTCAAGAAGCAAAGTTGATAGAGATATTACCGAAGGCTATATTTTTGAAGATTCTCTTATTATTACAAACACTCGATCAGGCGATCTTACCGTTTCATTCAGAGTAAGCGATGGTATTCGAGAGGTTATTGATTTTGAAAGTGCAGGGACTATAGTATCTGGACAAAACAGCTCAGAAGCCTATTTTACAGTAACAGGGAGCGAAGTTGGAACATTTACAGGTACGATTCAACTAACAGGAGACATATCTGAAGAGCTACAAGTATCAATTCATGTTACAAATGAATCACTCACACCTGACTTTTTCATAGGTGTAAAGCCTGCTAAACGTAAATTTACCTTTAATGATGAATTAGATTTTACAGTTGATATTCGAAAAGTAATCAGTGAAGCGACAATTCAAAATGTATCGTTTAATTACACCTTACAAAACAACCTGAATAATCAAACCGCATTTCTGGGGGGGGAAGTGCAAGATATCATTGGATCACAACAAATACGTAAAAAATTCACGTTTCCTGAAGAGTTAGAAGAAGGATTATACACACTCCAAGTAAATACTTTTTTTAGAAATACAACTACCCTAACAACAGCAGAATTTGAACTTGCAGTTCCGTTTTGGTCAATTAGACTGCTTGGATTTCTCCCAATGTGGTTGCTTGCAGTACTTCTTGGAACAGGGATAGCTGGCATTTTTGCATTTGTAATTGTTAAAAGAATTATTGAAAAGCGTAAAAAGTATAAAATGCAACTATATGTTAATACACTTCCTAAAAAATCAGAGCGAACGTTCAAACTTGGAAAAGTTGCAGAGAAAAATATTCCCGCATATTATGATGCAGAAGCATTTACAACTCATGGAGTTGTAGCAGGAGCGACTGGCGGTGGAAAATCAATTACTGCACAAGTAATTATTGAAGAAGCATTACTCAAAAATATTTCAGTGATTGTATTTGATCCAACAGCTCAGTGGTCTGGTATGCTTCGTAAGTGTGAGGATAAAAAAATGATGTCGCACTATCCTAAATTTGGACTTAAACCAACTGATGCTAGAGCATTTCCAGGAAATGTTAAACAGATTATTAATGAGCGACAAGCAATTGATATTAACAAATACATGAATCCTGGTCAAATTCAGATTTTTAGTATGAATAAATTAACTCCTCCCCAAATTGATACATTTGTAGCAGCTGTTATTTCGTCTATTTTCAAAGGCGATCCTAAAGAATATCCGCAACTAAGAACGATGTTAGTATTTGACGAAGTTCATCGTTTACTGCCAAAATTCGGTGGTTCAGGAAAAGGATTCTTGCAAATTGAACGAGCATGCCGTGAATTTCGTAAATGGGGCTTTGGAGTGATGCTTGTGTCACAGGTACTTTCAGACTTTGTTGGCGAGATTAAAGCTAATATTAACACTGAAGTGCAAATGAGAACGCGTGACGAAGCAGATCTTAATCGTCTTAAAACAAAGTATGGGGAAACGTTCTTACAATCACTAATCAAAGCGTCAGTCGGTGTAGGCATGTTTGTCAATCCACGATACAATAAAGGTAAACCGTACTTCATTCAATTTAGGCCTATCCTTCATAGTACTCGAAGACTTTCTGATGAAGTACTTGAAAAATACAATAAGTATGGTGAAATGATTGAGGATATAGAGTTTCAAATAGAACAGCTAGAAGCAGAAAAAGTAGATACGTTTGATTTGAAAATGGAATTAAAACTAGTGAAAGATAAACTTATGACTGGTAATTTTACTGTTGTAGACATTTACCTTGAAGGACTTAATCCGCGAATTGAAAAACAATGGCAAACGCTTGGTAAAAAACCTAAGAAACGAGAACTTAAGTTGGTTGATACAAGCGATATTGACGCAGCAATAAACCAAGCTGAAAAAGCTCGAAAAGATTTTGAAGAAGCAACTAAAGGTAGTGGTGATGCAAAGGAGGAATCAAAACCAGATGACAAAGCAAAAGAAGAAAAGAAGTAGTACGAAAAAAACAACACGTTCAAAAAAGACTGTTACAAAAAAGAAAAAGACAGTGAAGAAGAAACACATTCAAAAATCACAAGCTAAGAAAAGCAATTCTCCAAAAAAGAAAGCTGTGAAAGCACATACAAAAAGAAAATATACTCCCTCATTAACAGATACAAAAATAAAGAAATTACTCACTATTAGTCATATTGAAGAATTATACTTCTTACTTAATACGCTTTCAGATACTGATATTGAACGATTCATCAAACACTATCAAGCATCTGAAATAGCTCATGCTAAAGAACCTCGAGTTGATGCAATGGTTAGCCAAGCAGAAAATAGCCACATGTTACGTAAACAAGTACAAAAAGAGCTTGCAACACAACTTCTTGAAGAATATGAAACGATCAAAGGTGATATTAGCACCTATCGAAAAAACGGTATTGACACCTATCTTGAAAGTCTCAAATTAATGAGCGTTCCCCTAAAAGTCAAGATGTTTACTGCCACCACATCAAAAGAGGATTTCTATAAAGTCAAAAAAATCCTTGAAACTGTTAAAACAACGATTGCAGGGCATAAGGAAACAATTCTTAAACTAGAAGAAGAAAAAAAAGCGCGTGAAAAAAAACGTGAGGAAGAAGCAGCAGCAACAAAAGCACGTCGAGAAGCTCAAAAAGCAGAGATTTACAAGGAAAGAGAAAACTCTACTGAAACGGGTGCAAAACCCCTACCACAAGAACCTAAAACAGTAGAACAAAAAGAACAACAAAAAACACAACCTAACAATAACACAACTAAGAAAAAAAATACAAACCCTACCAAGAAAAGTGTTTTAAAAAAAGTGAAACGTACGTTATTCAAGAAGAAAACTAAAAAATAATTCTAGAAATCATCTTCAAAATCTTCCCTTCTTCTTCTTAAGAAAACAAAGAGTAGGAAAATAAGTGCTATGAGTACAAGTACAATGAGTGCAATAAGCCCTATTGTTGCAAAAGATATGGAGATTATTCGCAGATCATACTTGCCCCGCAGTGCTTTAACCAAACTATCCGCTCGCTCACCATAATACGCAATTACTTCTACAATCTGATTATCTGCTAAGTCTTCATCAGTCATTTGTTGTTCAACATATATCCATTCAGTGTCACCTATTCCAACTTCTATTGATCCTTCAGCGCCAAGAGGAGTCTCTGTTCCATCAATGATAATATTGAGTAATTCAACATCCACAAAACAATTAACAGTACCAACATTTTCTATTTTAATACCAAAAGATTCGCGAGGCTTATGATACACAACGTCAACAATATCAATATCACATCCATCAAGAACATTTACAATTTCAACATCAACAATTCCTTCAAGAATCTTTTCGAGTGAGAGAGGAGTATCTCCAAATAAAGTAAATACTTCAAGTTGCATTTCCCCACCAGTATAGGGAACGTCATCATAACTTATCGTTTTGAAATCATCAGGAGCTATAAATATTGGATCAACATCCCCTATACGAGTCCGCTCAGTCCCCTCAGTTATAGGGGTTAGGGTACCCTTTAAGAAAACAGGAACATTTGAATCACTACGATACGTTACTTCAAGTTGCTCAGTAGCGCGGTTATACTTTGCAGAATGTAATGTTAATTCTAAAATTGGAATTGGTAAATAAAACAAGTCAAGCCCTTCAACGGCCGCAATTGCTCCAGTAGGGTTTCGTGCACCTCGAGCGAATTTTACAATGACACTGATTCCAGCACTACGACGAATATTTGTTGCAGCACCCACCAAATCAGCACCAATAAGAACGCCAACCTCAATATCTGAGCTTTGAATAAATGATGCTATCACATCAGGAACATTTTCCTTACCCGTAAATAAAATAGGGTATGAACCAGACATAAGTTCAGATTCAATAAATTCTCCATTCGTGAGCAATATTTGAGGTGGGCCCCCATCACCTGATAATCGCTTTACAATCTCAACATTATCCTCAAATCTATCTCCAGAATCAATGATATCTGGGTTAAAAGGCGCTAGTGCATCACGAACTTCCCGGGGCACAAACCCGTAAATGAGCACTTCATCAACATCTCGATTCTCCAAAATAAAGACTATATCATCAATATTAATTTGATTTGCAAAAAAGACCCACGAATTTTTACTAACAGCATATGGCACAGCAGCTATCGCATTATACCCATAAGTATCCCCTACAATAACAAAATTACGTACTTCTGGCAAATCATCAATAAGCTCTAAGTTAGCATTATCAACAACAATCTCTTCAACATTCTCAAATCCAGCACCTCGAGCAACAGCTTCATAATTGAATGAAAAAGGAAGGTCCCTTGAGCTTACAATTAGCAAGTCTTTTTCATTATTAATCCCATTAAGCAATATCGGACCATGACGTGGAGAAACAAGAAAATCCTTGCCTGCATTCTTCAGGGAACCATAATGCATTATTGAATATACCTCTCGCCAGTCTTCTGCATTTGAAATAACATGATTAAATGCAAATTCTTGCGCAGAGCCTTGTGAAATGAAGAATATCGAGAGTAGTACAACCAAAAAAAGTCCTCTTTTGAGCATAATGAACTGACTATTTCCGGCTATATAAACTTTTATTCAATAAGATACATAACAATGTTCTGAACAGTCTCATTGAATACAATTACTGCTCTTCCAGTAGGAGATGAGGATCCAAGAAGGAGTGAAAGCATAAAAAAACCACTTACAAAGCCAACGAGCACTAAAAGCAGCACTAATAGAACTATCCAATGAGTCTTTCTCTTTTTCATAGCCAAATAATAGTTCAAATCTATATAACTATTGTGACAACAGGAACTACATTTATATACAATTAAGAGCATTAGAGAAAATGCATCGGCTAGCAGAAATCTTGTTAAGCCCTAAAAAAGCGGGGCGCCACCCATTTGAAATCCTATTTGTGGGTTTTTTCTACGCGTTGCTCTCAATTTTTCTAGCGCTTTGGATTTTTCCTGATGCCGCTTCTGTAGCTATGATATTTCTCGCTGTTATTGCCTGCCTCTATCTTATTCAGGGAATAGTGATTAGTGAAGAAGTTGAGGAACAAAAAGCTCCAAGCGAAGAATTTGTATTAAAACAACATGCCAAAACAGTATGGACTTTTTTCCTACTGTTTATGGGATTTCTGAGTGCCTATATTGTAGCCATGTTTATTCTTCCAGAAGGTTCGATTCAACTCGCTTTTGCAACGCAAGAAGCAACACTAAATGATATTCGCTCAATTACAGGTAGGAGTATTGCATCAGACACATTTCTAGTGATTTTAAGTAACAATATACGAGTTCTTTTCCTATCAGTTCTTTTTGCACTCTTTTATGGTGCAGGCTCTATTTTTATCCTTGCCTGGAACGCTAGCCTTATGGGGTTTGTTATTGGAGGATTTGTAAAAAATGTAGGTGGACTGCTTTCGCTTCCACAAGTAATGCTAAGATATTTCATTCATGGAGTCCCTGAAATTTTAGCATATCTAGCAGGAGCACTTGCCGGGAGTATCCTCTTTATTGCAGTTGTACGAGGAGATTTTAAAAAAGAACACTTAAAACGTACTGCGATAGATACCGGAATCATGATCATTATTTCACTCGGCCTGTTAATTCTAGCAGCAGGTATTGAAACCTATATTTCACCTCATATCTGAAGCCAATCTTGATTTGCAGTTACTGATACCTCATATCCATCTTCAAGTACAAGACTAAAGTTAGTTCCAATATACGTTGGCCCGAATGGAAATGGCGAGGGAATAAGTCCTTCTGAAGTTTGAGCAGTAGAGTCCCATCGCGAAACAGCATCAGCATTAGTGATATTGGTGAATAGCTCAGCTGCTCCGGCAATTGTTGTATTTGCATACATACTCACCCAATTCTTACCAAAGTCAGTCGTATTTTTTACAAGTCCAATAGTTTGAGGAGTATACACAATACCTACTATGCTCCATGTAATAGCTGAAGGAGCGCTACTGTTTACATATACCTCATATGCACGCCCTCCACGCGTATTAAAATTAAAATCACAATTAGTCGGAGTGCATGAAGGGAAGCTAGGGCATGAAAATGCATTACACGTTTCCCTTCGTTGAATAGTTTCATTAAAAGCACTGATTGCTGTTGCATTACGAACTTCGTTAAGTGTATCGTTTGCTGTTCGCAAGTATGTTGCATTAGTCGGGAACCCTAGTAGATTTCGAGTATTACCATTATGTCGTAACGTATACACATGTGCCCCGAATAAGTCTCCGGAAATATTCTGTCCAGTTGGATTAATTGCGTCAACTCGATAAAATCTTCGTGTAGATCCTGAAAAAGTAGTATCTGTATAATTAGGATTTGTAGTGGTATTTAATAATGAAAATCCTTGTGTAAGGTCATTAGTACTATAAACCTCATAGGATAGAGCATTTGAGATAGGTTCCCAGTACAAGGTTACATTACCTGTTCCATCATTAGCATCTTGAGTTGCATTAAGACCTACGGTTGCGTTCGGATAGAGAAATGCCCCGAAGCTAAAATTAGCTTCTGCAACACCGATATTATTGAATGCATCAGTACATTGTACGTTCCAGCTGTAAAATCCGTCTGAAGTCACTATTTCTTCAGAAAAATTATTTTGTGCATTGTTTGTTGGTGCGCCATCTGTCTGTTCGGACACAAAGCTTCCTGACCAATCACCAAATAACACACAACTGGTTAAGGCACTAGAGTCAGACACATTATAACTAAAGGGTGTAATGGTAAAATTAGTGAGGTTTTGCCCATCAAAAGGATCTACTAAGATAATCTCAGGTGGCTCACCATCAAATACTTCAATCCCTCCCTCAAAGCCTGCTCGAGCATTTGTGCCTGTCATAAATGCATTAAGCACGTACGTTCCTTGTGCTGCAGTGCCTGAAGGTGCAGTCATATTAAAATCATAGGTTATACGTCCATTTTGAACTGCTTGGGTTGTTGTAACCGTCAAAACACCATCTGTAACACTTCCAGTATTCCAACCAGTACCTCCGATAGGAACCATATTAGTAAATCCATCAGGTGATTCAACAGTTCTACGCCTGTTGGAATAGGCCCTCTGTTTGTACTTTCTTCTAATGAAATACTATACGTTCGTGCAGTACCACCTTTAACAGTAGTATTGTATGAAGGATACGTTGCATCCTGTTCTTCCATTGCAAGTGCAGTGAAGGGATTGTTAGATGCAAATTGTGTTGTTGAGTGCGTATGGGGGTCATCAAAGCGAGAGCCGTTCGTAAGCACCGCACTATAACCAACATCAAACGTTTCTGACTGCCCTCCTGAATCAATCGTAACATAAAACCCAGTTATACTTTGGGCTGGAACGACTTCCGTTCCTGACCAGGTAACAAGTTGCGAAGAAGTGAGTGCCCATCCACCTGCTGGATATGCTTCAGTAAGGTCAGCTTGTAATACCCCTCCAAAAACTCCTCCAACAGCATTTGTTGCGTTAATATATACGGTAGAAACGATAACATCACTGTCAGTTGGATTATAGAAGATTACTGCATACCGCCCTTCACGATCACGATCAATAGGGTCAGGGTTAGCGGCTCGTACAGAGATACCTACAACAAACGTTCCTTCAACAATAGTTATGTTACCAGTTTGAGGTGTTGCTGCATTGTCACTTGTGTCCGTTGCATAGACAGTGTAATTAAATGTTCCAATACCCACATCTAAACTATCAATTGTTGCATTATACACATTTCCTGATTGAAGACTCATCGTATAATTTGTCCCATCAAGATCAACAATTACTTCTGAAACATTAGCATTATCAGTTACATTTGCAGTTATATTAAAGGCAAATCCAAAGCTTACCGGATCGGGAGTATCATTAATTTCATTAATAACCGGTGGAGTAAGTTCTTGCACTACCTTAAAAGTGCCTGTTTGAGGTGTTGCAAGATTACCTGCAGAATCATTTGCATAAAGAGTGTATCCATATATATTTGTGAAAGTAAGATTTGTTGTGTTGTAAAATAGACGATACAGATTTCCACTTACAATGGAAAGTGAGTAATTAGTAGCATTAATACTCGTCCAGACTGACGCAACCCCATTAGAGAAATTATCCGTAACATTCACAGTTAAATTGAGATTGGTATGACGCACTACTGGATCAGGGTCATCACTATACACATTAATTGCAGGATCTGTTGTATCAGTACGCACTGTGCGAGTACTCGTTGTATTTGTGGTTCCAGTTTCATCAGTGATTGTTACATTAAACATGTACGTATCATCCGGCAAGGCAGTCCAATTAAAAGTTCTAGAACCAGCAGGTAACGTTGTCACATTATACACCGCTGTACTATTATACAACGTAAACGTGACGTTAGCTTCATTCAGCTCAGTTATTGTAACATTTACATAAAGATTATTTCGAGATATGTTAGTGCCATCAATCTCAGTTCCAAGGCCATACTCTATCTGTGGAGGGGTCCCATCGACAATTACAGAACGAGTCAGAGTAGTATTCTGATTCCCCGCATAATCTGCTGATGTAACATTAAAGGAATAGATACCGTCTGGCAAGGCAGTCCAATTAAAGGTTCTAGAACCAGCCGGTAACGTTGTCACATTATATGCCCCAGTACTATTATACAAAGAAAACGTAACATTAGCTTCGTACAATTCTACGAGTGTGATATTCACATAAATATTATCTCGCGCAAGCCCTGCTCCATCAGTTTCAGTTCCTGCACCAAAGGCAATGAGCGGTACAGTCGTATCAATGATTACTGAGCGAGTTTGTGTAGTATTCTGATTATTTGCAAGATCAGTTACGGTAACATTATAGGTATACACATCATCAGGTAAAGTAGTCCAATTAAAAGTCCACGAACCAGCAGCGAGCGTTGTCACATTATACACGCCAGCACTAGCATGCAATCTAAACGTAACATTAGCCTCATGTAACTCAGTTACAGATATATTCACATAAGCATTTGTTCTAGAAAGGTTTGCGCCATCAGATTCAGTTCCAAAGCCATAATCCACAAAAGGCGTTATTGTATCAACAGTGAAGTTACGATAGGCACTGCTTGGATTTCCGAGAGTATCCTCTGTGAATATTGTGAGTTCATATTCTCC
>JAYONY010000005.1:0-2757 GCA_038121585.1 archaeon
AAAGATGGTGGGCCCGGAAGGACTCGAACCTTCGACCAATGGATTATGAGTCCACTGCTCTAACCAACTGAGCTACAGGCCCCTTGAAAAACGAGCACTTAGCGTACGACGCATTTAGTACAGTTTTAGCACATATTTTTGAACTGCTAAAACATACTTAGTCGTAAGCTCAGTAAGTATTTTACTTAAAACGCGCTGTAAGTAACACGCTTCAGACGGGTAAAAAGCAGCACATCAAGCAGCAGAAACAGCTTTGTTGAAACAATACAGTTAGTCATTAACGCTGTCGAAAACTGCCGTTAAGATGCAGCAATTAAAGAAGGTTCCTGAAGAAAAAGGACGTGCTTTTGCAAAAAAATGTTCGACATTGACACGTGGATTAGATTATTGGGAAGCAAGGGCTCGTCTGAGAAGCCTCGCCCAAAAATTCAGACTAACAGATTAAGTGGAAATGAAGATTGTTGAGGCGAAGCAGAACGAAGGTACTAACGCACCGAAAGAAGTAAAGCGTCTTTGCAAAGAAATTGGGTTTTTTGCTTGCATGCTTAAGGGTTCGTTAGCAAAGGGGGGAAGCGAAAAATGAAATTGAGGGCTGCATTATTAGTAGACAATTTGCAGATTTGTAGATGGCAAATGGACGCTTTAGAAGCGGCACAAGAATCTATTGATTTAGAGCTTGTTCTTAACTGTAAAAACACAAGTAACAAAAAAAGTTATCTAAAAAATTTTTTCTACTATGCCCTCAATTTTCTCACACTAAAAAATTCCCTCACGAAGCGGATTCCAATAGCTGTAGAACAAACAGTAGTTGTTAACTTCGAATCAATATACAAAGGTGTATGGCAGTCTCTGCCAAAAGAAGTTTATGACGCACTGGACACTGGAAGTGTTGATTTAGTTATAAAGTTTGGAATGAGTCTGCTAAGGCTAGATGAGCATCAAAAAATTCCTCCAATCCTTTCATTTCACCATGGGGATCCATCGAAATACAGAGGACGTCCAGCTGGCTTCTACGAAATCCTTAATGGAGAAAAGTCGACAGGAATAATTGTGCAGTCACTAAGTAATAAGTTAGATGCTGGTGAAATCTATGCTTATGCCGAATCTAAAGTCGTGCACTATTCATACAAAAAAACTGCATTAAGTTTCTACTCTAATTCTGCGCCTCTTCTCAAAAAAGCTATTGTCAATTTATCCAATCAAACAACTATACAAATGAGCGTTGATGGTAAGAATTACAGACTCCCATCAAATTATAAGGTTATCCGTTTTCTGATTCTTCTTTGTTCTAACGCGATTAAGAAGGTGTCCTATGGTTTGTTTTTTGAAAAAAGATGGAACATTGCAACTAGTGTTAACAATCTTGGTTTAAATAAATCTGAAGAACTGCCTTCCCAGTTGTTTAAAGAGGTTCCGATCCAAAAAAAATATAACTTTTATGCAGACCCTTTCTATTCTGAAGATGGGCAAAAAATTAGACTTGAGGCGTTAGATAACCGTACTGGGCTAGGAGATATTCTAGAAATAGAAACTGAAAATTACTCACACCAAAGGGTACTTTTGAGTGGAGAACACTTTTCTTACCCATGCTCTTTAATGCATGATGGAGAGGAGTACTTACTACCAGAGGTCGCAAGCCACTCTGCACAATACCTCATTGCTGCTAACAAACTTGATGAGAAGTATTACTTAAAAGGACTTGAAGATAAACGCATTGTTGATGCTACATTACATCTGAAAGATGGCAAGGCGTACTTGTTTTTTGGTGAGAACAATACCGCGCACACAGTACTTAATTTGTGGATTGCAGACAGTCCTTTTGGAGAATTCAAGCCACACCCTTTGAACCCTGTTGTTGTATCTCCTTCAGTCGCGAGGATGGGAGGCAAAATAATAATTCACAAAGGAAGAACACTACGCTTTGGGCAGAATAACTCTGGTGAATATGGTGAATCAATATCCGTGATGCAGATTACAGTCTTGTCTGAGCAAGATTACAAAGAAGTCGAGATTGGGAAGATTACTATTGGAGAATTTAGTGGTCCGCATAGCATTGGATTTAACTCTGATATGAGCGAAATACTTATCGACTATTACAGTAATAAGTTCTCGTTATTCGCCGGAGTGAGACGTATTAAGGCAAGACTTCAAAAGAAGTAAATTGCACAATGGTGAGATTCGAATTCATAATCTAAATTCGCGAATTAGTCTCAATGAGTTGCTACGAGAACGAATTGAAAAAGCTAATCCGCGTCGCGAACTTACTACTGAAGAAGCAAACGCCTTTCTAAGTTGGAGGGAATAGCTGAAAAACTTAAGCGTGGAGAAAACGTTCAACATCGTCAGCTTAGAACGTAGTATGCTACAAAAGACAAAGGGGGTAGTTCAGTACTTTGCTACGCGCTTCTGCTTGCTAAAAAGCCTTTAGTAAAAACGCTTTTTGACGTAGTTAACACACTTTTTAAAGCACCTTACGTGAGCGTCTTAACTACGCCAGAACACAGCGCAAAATGGATGAAACGGTTGCTTATGAGTCCACTGCTCTAACCAACTGAGCTACAGGCCCTTAAAAAAATTATAGCAAAGCACGTCGGGCAATTAGTCCCACCACGACGTTATGGCTTATCCAACGCAGGCGGTTGTCAGCACTGGCATGCTCACAAAGCCGAAGCGGCCCTCCTTATCAGATTGCGTCAGCTGCCTTCGCCATTCGTCAATCTCATTTTGGGAAATACCCTGAGATTTGGCAAAGCGAGT